>DGQR01000067.1 GCA_002390825.1 Rhodoferax sp. UBA4409 | reverse complement strand
ACCGGCCTGCCCAACCGCCGCCTGTTGCTGGAGCGGCTGCAGCAGCGCCTGGCGCAAGGCACGGCCAGGCACCGCGGCGCCCTGCTGTTTTCCGACCTGGACCGCTTCAAACAGGTCAACGACACCCTGGGCCACAAGGTCGGCGACGCCCTGCTGCAGGCCGTGGCCGGCCGCCTGCTCAAGGTGGTGGGCACCCAGGGCCTGGTGGCCCATATGGGCGGCGACGAATTCGCCGTGCTGCTAGAGAGCCTCGACGCCGATGCAGAACGCGCCGCGCTGCAGGCGCGCGAACTGGCCGAACAGTTGCGCCGCGCCATGCGCGAGCCCTTCGGTGTCAACCACCAGTACCACCAGGTCTCGGTCAGCGTCGGCGTGGCGATGTTCGACGGCCCCGAGCACGGCGCCGACGAACTGCTCAAGCGCGCAGACATCGCCATGTACGAGGCCAAGGCGGGCGGGCGCAACGCCATCCGCTTCTTCGACCACGACATCGCCGCCCACCTGAGCCGGCGCGTGACCCTGGAGGCAGAACTGAACCAGGCGCTGGCGCTGCAGCAGTTCCGCGTGTACTACCAGCCGCAGTTCGACAGCACCGGCCGCCTGGTCGGTCTCGAAGCCCTGGTCCGCTGGCAGCACCCTACCCGCGGCCTCTTGTATCCGGCCCAATTTATCGGTTTGGCCGAGGAGTCCGGACAAATTGCGGAAATGGGTGTCTGGACCTTGCGCGAGGCCTCCCGCCAACTCGCAGACTGGACCGCACGTGGAATTATGGTCGGCAACATGGCGGTGAACGTGTCGGCGCTGGAGTTCCGCGATCACCGCTTGCTGGACAGTTTGCAAGCCGCTTTGGAAGCCAGTGGTGTTCCGCCGCAGCGCCTGGAGATCGAGATCACCGAAAGCGTCTTGATGGCGGAGACGGAAACCAGCCAACGCATCATTGAGCGCTTGCGGCAGATCGGTGTCGGCATTGCGATTGATGACTTCGGCACGGGTTACTCGTCATTGGCTTATCTCAAGCGTTTGCGACCCCACCAACTCAAAATTGACCGTTCATTCGTGAATGACACCGAAACCGATAGCGACTCGCGTGCCATCGTCAAGGGCGTCATAGGGCTTGCAAACGCTTTGGGGCTGAATGTGGTGGCCGAAGGGGTGGAAACCGCCGAGCAGCAGCAGTTCTTGATCGAGGCGGGCTGCCACACCTTGCAGGGGTATTTCATTGCCAAGCCCTTGAGTGTGGATGCTTTGGAAGACTGGCTTCGCAAGCGCACAGCATAAATTTACACAGGGAGAAACAGGATGAATACATTAACCAAAACATCCGCAGACACATCGTTTGTTTTTACAGCACTCGTGCTGGCCGCACTCACTGCGTCGCCAGCCGCAGTGCATGCGGCGGGTACTGTGAACAGTACGTTTGAAGCCAGACCCGTGGTGCAAGGGGTGCCCTTGCAGCTCAACGGTGCGGGTACGCGCTACCGCGCGATTTTCAAGGTCTATGACATGGCTTTGTACACCCCCGCCAAGGTGAATACGCCGGAGTCCTTGATCGCCATGCAGGGCCCTAAGCGCTTGAGTTTTGTTGCCTTGCGCGATTTACCGGGGACTGATTTGGGCTTGGCCTTCATCAAAGGCTTGACCAACAACTCACCAGCAGAACTGGTTCAAAAACACACCGCTTCGAGCACCCGGTTGATTGAGATTTTCTCAGGCAAGGCGAAGCTGTCGGCGGGTGACACCTTTGCGATGGAGTTCGTACCGGGCAAAGGCACGACCTTTTATATTCAAGGACAAGCGCAGGGTGCACCGATCGGCGATGCCGAGTTTTTCAGCATGGTGCTCAGAATCTGGATCGGCCCCGTGCCGGCAGACTTCAAACTCAAGGACGCCCTGCTCGGCCTTTGAGCTGTAGCCAGAGCAAGCCGGCTGCCGTAAGCAGCAGCGGGGGGATGGATCCGATGTTGAGCCAAGTCCATCCCTGCGTGATCACCAGTGCGCCGGACGTGAGCGAACTCAGGGCCATGACTGCAAAAACGCAGAAGTTGATTGCGGCTTGCGCACGGTCTTTTTCTTCCGGCCGGTAGGCGCTGAGTGCCAGGGTGGTGCTGCCGGTGAACAGGAAGTTCCAACCCACACCCAGCAAAAACAGTGATACGACGAACTGCTGCAGCTCCAAGCCGCTCAGGGCAATCGCCACACACAGCAGGTTCAGGGCCAGTCCGACGGCCATCACGGGCAACGTGCCAAAACGCTTGATCAGGTGGCCGGTGAAGAAGCCGGGCGCAAACATGCCGATCACGTGCCACTCCAGTACCAGCGCGGCATCGTCAAAGCTGAGGCCGCATTGCTGCATCGCCAGCGGGGTTGCCGCCATTAGCAGGTTCATCACGCCATAGCCCATGGATGCGCTCAGGCAGGCCACCAAAAATGCCGGTTGCCGTGCGATCTCTGCCAGGGAGCGGCCGGTGTGCGCCTGGCTCGCGGGCGGCTGGTGGGGTGGAAACTGCACCCAGGCCATGAGCACCATTGCCAGTAATGCGACGCCAGCCAACACGATATAGGCCCCGGTAAATGGCACCTCCATCAGGGTGCGGGTTTGGGCGGCAAGGTTAGGTCCGGCAATGGCGCCCAGGAGACCGCCCGCCAGCACCAGTGAGACCGCCTTTTCACGAAAGGCCGGCAAGGCCAACTCGGCAGCTGCAAACCGGTAAAGCTGCCCGTTGGCGCTGTAATAGCCGGCCACCACTGTCGCCGCGACCAAGCCCCAAAACTGGTGGTGTGCCACGCACCAGGCGCCCGCCAGCGCAGATACCACGGCGACTGCCAAGCCAATCTGGAACGAGGTCCGGCGCCCGAAGCGCGCTTGTGTAGCAGCCACCAGTGGGGTGGCCAAGGCGCCGCCTACGACGTAGCCCATGACGGGCAGCGTCGCCATCCAGCCATAGGGGGCCAAGCTCAAGCCCACCAGTCCG
Organism: Rhodoferax sp. UBA4409; assembly: GCA_002390825.1. GTDB lineage: Bacteria > Pseudomonadota > Gammaproteobacteria > Burkholderiales > Burkholderiaceae_C > Allorhodoferax. The sequence continues at coordinate 41,371 of DGQR01000067.1, read as the reverse complement.
TTGATGGCAATGAAGGTGACGTTGTTGGTGAGAAACAGCCCCTGGCATAGAGCGAGCAGCCAAAGGCTCCGGTTCATGCTTGGGTCAGCAAGGTGAGTGCTGCAAGCGCTGCGGTCTCGGCCCGCAGCACGCGCGGCCCCAAAGACGAGGGTGCAAAGCCAGCCACGATGGCCAACTCTTCTTCCGTGTGGCTCAGGCCGCCCTCGGGGCCGGAAAGAAACCAGGCTGGCCCGGCTTGCACCGGCAAGCGCGCAACCGGTGTGCTGCCTGCGCGCAAGGACAGTAGCAAACGCTGGTGGTCGGCTTGTCCGGCAGCCGATGTTTTCAGCCACTGGCTCAGGCTTTGCATCGGGTGGATGACGGGCACCAGGTTGCCACCGCATTGCTCGCACGCCGAGATGGCCACGCTTTGCCAATGGGCGATTTTTTTCTCAGCCCGTTCGCCGCTGAGTTTGAGCACACTGCGCTCGGTCATCAGCGGTTGAATGCTGGTAACGCCAAGCTCGGTCGCTTTTTCAATCAGCCAGTCCATGCGGTCGTTGGCCGGCATGCCGACGGCGAGGTGGATTTGCCGTGCGGGTTCACGGGCCATGCTGCGAGCTGCGCCCACACGCACTTGGACATCGCTGCGGCCCATGCGGGTGACGGTGGCATCGTATTCGTCCTGGCTGCGCCCATCGAACAGGGTGATGGCATCCCCCGGTTGCAGCCGCAGCACCTGGACGTGCCGGGCGGCCCCTGCAGGCAAGTCGAGTTCCGTGTCGCGCACCAGAGGGGCAGCGCAGTAAAAGCGTGGCATATATTGCTATAAATTCAGGAGCGATAGGCGCAGATAATGAGGGCGCTAGCGCTGTTTTTGGCTATGAACGGCCGAACGCGAAGACATTCGGCACTTCAATGCCATCCACCTTTTCCACCAAGCGCAACAAAGGCTTGAGCTGGATATAGCGGCTGCAGGTGCTGCGGATGTAGTCGATAAAGCGGGGCGTATCCGCAAGGTACTTGGGCTTGCCATCACGCAAGGTCAGGCGCGCAAAGATACCGGCGATTTTGAGATGGCGCTGCAGCCCCATCCACTCCACGCCGCGGTAGAACTCACCGAAATCATCCCCCACGGGCAGGCCCGCCTTGCGGGCTTTTTCCCAGTAGCGGATCGTCACGTCGAGGCAGAAGTCTTCTTCCCACGTCAAGAACGCGTCACGCATCAGGCTGGCAATGTCATAGGTGATGGGGCCGTACACTGCATCTTGAAAGTCGAGCACGCCCAGGTAGCGCGGGTCGGTCTGGCCGGGCACCGCGAGGTCATCGGGCACCATCAGGTTGCGGGGCATGAAATCGCGGTGGACATAGACGCTGGGCCACGACAGGTTGTTTTGAATCAGCAGTGCGAAAGTGTCATCCAGCGTTTTGCGCATGGCCGGGTCGATGGTGACCTGGCGGTGTGCGCCGATGTACCACTCGGGAAACAATTCCAGCTCGCGGCGCAGCAGCGCCTCGTCGTAGGGCGGTAGCACTTGGGGGGCTGAAGAGAGTTGCCACTGGACCAGGGTATCCACCGCATTCAGGTACAAATTCAAAGGGGGCTGCGCCAGGTCTATGGTTTGCATCATGGTCCGGGTGCCCAGGTCCGTCAGCAGCATGAAGCCATTGCCTTCGTCCCACGCCAGGATCTTCGGGGCGCGCAAGCCCGCATGGTTAAGCAAGGCGGCAATGTCCACAAAGGGCTTGCAGCTCTCTTTTTCCGGGGGCGCATCCATGATCACCAGGCTTCCGCGGTTGCTTTGCACCCGGAAGTAACGGCGAAAACTGGCGTCGGCAGAGGCCAGCCCCAGGGTGTCGGGCACAAAGCCGAAACCCACTTGTTGGCTATCAAACCAGGCTTGAAAACGCTGTTGTCGTTCCGTATCAGCCCATGGAATGGGTTGCAAGGGCGAGGTGGGGGGAGTGGATGTGGCGGACGGCACAGGGTGAGAGCTTGGGGTCATGGATAATCCATTCTACAAAGCCATGCCGCCGCGCCCTGTGGGCAGTGTGCTGGTGCCTTTCTCCCATAACGTGGTTTCTGCCTTCCGCCCATGCGTTTTTCTATGTGCGCTCTGCCCGTCGGGGCGCCTGATTGCCGGCCGCCGTTGATCCGCCTTGTGGCTTTGGTGGCGTTGGCTTGTGTCCAGATGTCTGCACAAGCGCAACAGGAAGCCGATCAAAGCCCGTTAAAGCTGATCGCCACTCCCAAGTTGCAAGAGGGGCTCGAGGCGACCCAGCTGGAGTCTGCGCCGACCTTTTTGTTTGGTGACACTCTGACCGGCCGTACCGATCTTGAAACCATCGTGCAGGGGAACGCAGAAATGCGCAAACCCGGAACAGTCATCAAAGCAGACCGTCTCGAGTACTACGCACCTGATGATCTGGCGCGCGCGACCGGCAATGTACGGATCAACCGCAATGGCAACGTATTTGAAGGGCCTGCGCTGGAGCTCAAGGTCGAGGCCTTTGAAGGCACTTTTGATTCGCCCCGATACCGGTTTCTCCAAAACGGCGCGCACGGGGATGCCTCGAAAGCGGTTTTCCTAGATGAAAGCCGTACTGTGGTGTACGGCGCAACCTACACCACCTGCCGCCGCAAACCCGGGCCTGATTGGGTCCCCGAATGGGTGCTCCGCGCATCAGACATTGAGTTTGACAGTGGCGAAGACGTTGGCATTGCGCATGGCGCGTATCTGCATTTCATGGATGTGCCCATCCTGCCGGTTCCGGCCATCAGCTTTCCGCTGAGTGATGCCCGCAAGTCCGGGGTCATGCCGCCCACCATTGGCTTGGGGGATGTGAACGGTACAGAAGTCAGTGTTCCCTATTACTGGAATATCGCACCCAACCGGGATGCCACGGTCACCCCGACCGTGATGACCGCGCGTGGCGTGACCGTGGCGGGCGAGTTCCGCTACCTCGAGCCCACCTATTCCGGCGTTGTGCGGGGCAATTACATGCCCGCCGACAAACTGCGTAGCGCAGATCGCTGGGGCGCCACACTGAACCAAACGGGCACTCTCGGCGCGGACTTGGGAAATGCGGCGTACACGCTCAATCTGAACCGGGTCAGCGATGACAATTACTGGAGCGATTTCGCCAGTATTGGTGCCTTGACCTCGCGAACATTGGCCAACGATGCGGTGACGACCTGGTCCCGCTCCGGCTATACGGTGACGGGTCGGGCTTTGCGGTGGCAGACCTTGCAGTCTTCCACATCGGTGATCACCCCTCCCTATGACCTGACCCAGCTCAATGTGCTGCGCAGCCAGCTCAATGATCGTGGCTTCGATTGGTCTGTGCAGGGCGACCTGTCGCAGTTTGAGTCGGATCGTGCGCTCACGCAGCAGCCGAATGCCCAGCGGATGTACGGCTTGGCCCAAGTGAGCCGACCATTTATTGCGCCTGAGGGCTTTGTGACCCCCAAGCTCCAGCTACACACATCGGTCTATCAGTTTGATTCGGCTATTTCGACCGGCAACCGGTCGGCCGACAGTACCGTGCCCACATTCAGCCTTGATAGTGGCTTGGTGTTTGAGCGCGACACCGGGTGGAATGGGCGTGCAATGACCCAAACCTTGGAGCCGCGGCTGTTTTATGTCCGGACCCCTTACCGCAACCAGAGCTATCTTCCTAACTACGATACCGCTGCGAGCGACTTCAACTTTGCCAGCATCTTTACCGAAAATGCCTACGTCGGGCACGACAAAATTTCAGACAACAATCTGGCGACCTTCGGTCTGACGACCCGCTTTTTGGATGCGCAAACCGGTGAGCAATTGGCGCGTTTCGGCGTTGCGCAACGTTACCGTTTTGAAGACCAACGGGTGACCTTGAGCCCCGCTGCTCCGCCCGCATTGGCCGGCTGGAGCGACATTCTGCTCGGGGCCGGGGTCAATGTGTCGCGTCAATGGGGATTTGATTCGACGGTGCAATACAACCCCTTGACCTCGCAGTCGAGCCGTGCAACCGTCGGCGCCCGCTATACGCCATCGCCCTATCGTGTGCTGAATGCGGCTTATCGGTTCCAGCGGGGTGTGAGCGAGCAAATTGACGTGAGTTGGCAGTGGCCCCTGAATGATCTCTGGGGTGATGCAGGCAGCGCAGCAGTTCCCGGCGGTGGCTTGGGTGAGGGCCGGTACTACGGAGTGGGGCGCCTGAACTACAGCTTGAATGAGAACCGTATGGTCGATACCCTGTTGGGTGTCGAGTACGATGCCGGCTGTTGGCTTGCCCGGGTCGTGATCGGGCGGGTGCAGACGAGCGCCAGTTCGTCGACCAGCAGCATCAAATTTGAACTGGAGTTTGTGGGATTTACCCGCGTCGGGGTAAGCCCCCTCCAGGCCTTGAAATCGAATATTTCGCGTTACCAGAACTTGCGGGAACCAGGCGGCTCCAATAACAGCCGCTTTAGTAACTACGAATGAAAACCATGAATTTTTGTGTAAGGGCGTTGGCCCTGGCCTGCATGCTGACCGTGTCGGTACCTGCATCGATGGCACAGACCAGCCAAGCCGCAGACTACATCGTGGCAGTCGTGAACTCTGAGCCGATCACCTTTCAAGAGATGAACCTTGAAGTCCGTCGTGTCGGGCAGCAACTGACGCAGCAGGGGCGCCCTGTGCCCGGTGCTGAGGAGTTGCGTCGTTTGGTCTTGGACCGGCTGATCAATGACCGGGCTCAGCTGCAACTGGCGCGGGAGCAGGGTATCCGGATAGATGCGGTCGCCATCGACCGGGCCGAGCAAAACATCGCGAGCCAGAATGGCTTGGACGTGGATGCGCTTCGCCAAAAGGCCGCCAATGACGGGTTTTCGGTCACCAGTTTCCGTAACAATTTGCGGGATCAGCTGATTTTGAACCGGCTCCACGAACGGGAAGTGGAGTCGTCCATCCGTATTTCGGATGTGGATGTCGATCGGGCGATCCAAGAACAGCAGGCAACGAATACGGATCCGTTTAGCCAGGAAATCAACCTGGCCCAGATTTTGTTGGTGCTGCCCGAGAAGGCCAACGGCGAAGAAGCAGCGGCCTTGCTATTGAAAGCCCAAAAACTGATGCAGCGTGCCCGCAACGGTGAAGATTTCAATGCGCTGGTCCAGGAATTTTCGGCGGCGGATCGCCGAAATGGTGGGCAAATCGGCTTGCGTCGCGGCGACCGTTTGCCCCCCGCTTTTGTGACCGCGACCCAGGGCCTGCAGCTGGGTCAGGTTTCTGACGTGGTGCGCACCGGCGCAGGCTTTCACATTTTGAAACTGATAGAACGTAAAGCGCCGGAACGCCTGGTGGTGACGATGGTGCAGACCCGTGCACGGCATATTTTGTTGCGCACCAATGCCCAAATGACGCAAGCACAGGCGATCGCGAGATTGAACGATGCACGCAAACAGATTGTCAGTGGCCAAGCGGACTTCGCCAGCATGGCGCGCAAGATGTCGCAAGACACCTCTGCCGAGCAGGGTGGCGATTTGGGCTGGGCCTCCCCGGGGATGTTTGTGCCGGAGTTTGAGGAAGCCATGGGCCGCTTGCAAGAAGAAGGTGCGGTCAGCCCACCCGTGGTGTCGCGGTTTGGTGTGCACTTGATTCAACTGAATGATCGTCGTCGTGTGGAGTTGAGTCCCCAACAGGTTCGCGAGTCGGTACGTGCTCAATTGCGACAAAGCCGCTACGAAGAGGCGTACACCGCCTGGGCGCGTGATGTCCGCGCCCGGGCTTTTGTTGAGCTGCGCGAGGCACCGCTATGAAACATTTGGCGCGTAAACGCTTTGGGCAGCATTTTCTGTCGGATGCCGGCATCATTGACGCCATCGTGCAGGCGATTAATCCTCAACCCGGTCAACCCGTGGTGGAAATCGGGCCCGGCCTTGCCGCTTTGACCCAGCCTCTGGTGGAGCGTTTGGGGCACTTGACAGTGATCGAACTTGACCGCGACCTCGCCAAGCGGCTGCGCAGTCACCCGCAACTCACCGTGATCGAGTCAGATGTCCTGAATGTGGATTTCAGCGCCATTGAGATCGCTCCGGCTGCCCCGGAGTCCGGTGCCAAGACCGGATCTGGCAAGCTCCGTGTGGTGGGTAACTTACCCTACAACATCTCGACACCGATTCTTTTTCACCTGTTGGATCACGTAGACCGCATCGAAGACCAGCACTTTATGCTGCAAAAAGAGGTGATCGACAGGATGGTGGCGGCACCCGATAGCTCCGATTTCAGTCGCTTGAGCGTGATGCTGCAGTGGCGCTACGCCATGGAAGATGTCTTGTTTGTTCCGCCCGAGTGCTTTGACCCGCCTCCGCGCGTCAATAGCGCGGTCGTGCGGATGGTGCCCTTGGAGCAGCCGCCGGTGCTCGATATCGCCTTGTTTTCAGAAATGGTGCAAGTCGCCTTCAGCCAGCGCCGCAAACTGCTGCGCCACACCTTGGGTGCATGGTTGGAGCAAAAAGGCTTTACCGGGCAGTTTGATGTCCAGCGCCGCGCGCAAGAAGTGCCTGTGGAGGAATACGTCGCATTGGTGCAGGCTATCAAAACCTGATCAGACCCTCTCTGAAGTCCCTGAACAGAAAACTCAGGGGCGAAAAAAAGGCCTGTCATCGACAGGCCTTTTTTATCGCTCAATGCGTGGTCTTTAAGCTGCTGCCAGCCAATAACCGGCATTGAAAGGGCTGCTCATGCGCAGCGCCAAAGGTGATACGTCCAATAACTTGTCAGTGGGCATTTTTTCACCACTCTCGGTTACGGGCTCTGCGATGGCCAATTCGGCCACTGCATCGCTGCTTGCCTCGTTCGCCCGTTCTGCTTGGCTGGTTTGTGCAGAACGGGCTACAGAAAAGAATAGAAGCATCGGAATGGAATTTTCCGGTCTCCCCAGTAATCTGCAGTGTCACGGAAGATGTCGAGCAATTGCTCGCGAGCTTCCTTGTCGAATTTCACGTTGGCCGGAATGTGCTCCAGCACAGCCACAAAACCGGGCTGTGGGCCTGATTTGTGGACGGGATCCGTCAGGTTGTCGTACAGCGCATCAAAGTTCTTGCTGACAGTCGTAGGCAACATGAATTGCTGTCCGATCATGTCCAAAACATCTTGTTTGGTTTGCGCGTCCGCCAAATTGGCGTACAAAAAGTGATGGCCCAGACCCTGAGCGGCTTCTTGTAAGTCCGACACGCGAAAAGCGCGAATCGACTGAACGATATTCGTTCTAACAGTTCGAAGTGGCATATCCATCCCCGATTCTCTTTCTCAAAGTACAAAATTCGATTCAGGGCACGATCTTGCGAAAGCTCGCATAGTGATCGGCCGTGTAGTAACAAGCTTGTGGCGCCGTGATCTGGCGCCCACCGCACACAATTCTTCGAGCACCTCGGTTGGAGGCGCCAGGGGTTTTGACGGTGTATTCACGGTAGAAACCACGTGTTTGCAGAGGGAGTAATCGCTCCCGGTTACCGAAAACACTGCCGTCTTTATCGTAGGGAAATGGGCCCCCTTGCAGTACCAGTTGGTAGGTCGTGCGCGCTTGGGGCGGCAGGCTGTTGAGTGAGACGACGCTGTCTGTTGCGAAGCCCGGTGTCTCTTTGGCAATTACATGCCCAGAGGTCAGCGCTACCGATAAAAACAAGCCAGTGAGTACTAACTTGATGACTCCCTTGTGCACCCAGAATCCTTTGCGACTACTGCGGGTTAACCCGAAAAACTAAGCCACTAGTGTCGCGGAAACAGCACAAAAAAGCAAGTGCTTGCTCAATAAATAAGCAAGCCCTTACACAAGATTTACAGATTTTGAGGGGTGAGCCCCCTCCGCTTTCAGCGCGTTGCGTTGGCGTCAGCCACTGTCAACGCTGTCATATTCACAATGCGCCGGACCGTGGTGCTGGCAGTCAACACGTGCACCGGTTTGGCTGCGCCCAACAACACTGGCCCGATAGCAATGTTGCCGCCCGCCGCTGTTTTGAGCAGGTTGTAGGCAATATTGGCAGCATCGATGTTGGGCAGAACCAAGAGGTTTGCATCGCCATGCAGGGTGCTGTTGGGCATCAGGGCTTTGCGGGCGGCGCTGTCCAGCGCGACATCGCCGTGCATTTCCCCGTCGACTTCCAGCCAAGGCGCTTGTTCGCGCAATAGCTCCAAGGTGCGGCGCATCTTGATCGCGCTGGGCTCGTTGCTGCTGCCGAAGTTGGAGTGGCTCAGCAACGCTGCCTTGGGCTTGAAGCCGAAACGCATCATTTCTTCCGCGGCCATGACCGTGATTTCGCAAAGCTCTTCTGCGCTGGGGTCGTAATTCACATGCGTGTCGACCAAAAACACTTGGCGGTTAGGCAGCATCAGGCCGTTCATGCACGCATAAATCTGGACATCTTGGGGGGTGCTGGGGCTGCCGCCCTGGCGTTTACCGATCACCTGGTCGATGTACTGCAAGTGGGTTGCGGTGGTGCCCCAGGTGCCACAGATCAAGCCATCGACATCACCCTTGTGGAGCAACATCGAGCCGATCAGGGTCAGGCGGCGGCGCATTTCGATCTTGGCCATCTGCACCGTCACGCCTTTGCGTTCGGTCATCTGGTGGTAGGTCTGCCAGAAGTCGCGGTAGCGGTGGTCCTGCTCCACGTTGACTACGTTGTAGTCCACGTTCTCTTTTAAGCGGAGCCCGAATTTTTCAATACGCTCAGCAATCACTGCAGGGCGCCCAATCAGGGTCGGGAGCGCCAAACGTTCGTCCACCACGATTTGCGCAGCGCGCAGCACGCGCTCGTCTTCGCCTTCCGCGTAGGCCACGCGCTTCTTCAGTGCCTTTTTGGCGGCATTGAATATCGGCTTCATGGTGGTGCCGGATGCGTAGACAAAGCTTTGCAACTTGTCGCGGTAGGCATCCATGTCTTGGATCGGGCGCAAGGCCACGCCGCTGTCCGCTGCGGCTTGGGCAACTGCGGGAGCAATCTTCATCATCAAGCGCGGGTCAAACGGCTTGGGAATCAAATACTCTGGTCCGAACGCCAGTTGCTCGCCCACATAGGCGGCTGCCACCACTTCGCTTTGCTCCGCTTGGGCGAGCTCTGCAATGGCGTGTACCGCAGCGATTTCCATCTCCAGGGTGATCGTGGAAGCACCTGCATCCAACGCGCCGCGGAAGATGTAGGGGAAACACAGGACGTTGTTGACCTGGTTGGGGTAGTCGGTGCGTCCGGTGGCCATGATGGCGTCGTCACGTACCGCTTTGACTTCTTCAGGCAGGATTTCTGGGGTGGGGTTGGCCAAAGCGAAAATCAGAGGGCGCGCCGCCATCGATTTCACCATGTCCGCCTTCAGCACGCCGCCTGCAGACAAGCCTAAGAAAATGTCGGCACCGGCAATGACTTCACGCAAAGTGCGTGCGTCGGTTTTTTGGGCGAACTGGATCTTGTCTTCGTCCATCAGTTCGGTGCGACCTTCATAGACCACGCCTGCCAGGTCAGTCACGAAAATGTTTTCGCGTGGAATACCCAGCTTCACCAACAACCCAAGGCAGGCCAATGCAGCGGCACCCGCGCCGGACGTCACCAGTTTGACCGATTTGGGGTCTTTGCCTGCGACTTTCAAGCCGTTCAAAATGGCGGCGCCCACGCAAATGGCAGTGCCATGCTGGTCATCGTGAAACACCGGGATCTTCATCCGCTCGCGCAGCTTGCGCTCCACGTAGAAGCAGTCAGGCGCCTTGATGTCTTCAAGGTTGATGCCACCAAAGGTGGGCTCCAGCGAGGCGATGATGTCAACCAGCTTGTCGAGGTCGTTCTTTTCATCGATTTCGATGTCGAACACATCGATGCCGGCGAACTTCTTGAACAAGACGCCCTTGCCTTCCATGACCGGCTTGGAGGCCAAAGGGCCGATGTCACCCAGGCCCAGCACTGCGGTTCCGTTGGTGATCACTGCAACCAGGTTACCCCGGCTGGTGTATTTGAAAGCGTTGTTGGGGTCTTTGACGATTTCTTCGCAGGGAGCAGCCACGCCGGGCGAATACGCCAGCGCCAGATCGTGTTGGTTGATCAGCTGTTTGGTCGCCGCAATCGCCACTTTGCCCGGGGTCGGGAACTCGTGGTACTCCAGCGCTGCTTGACGCAACTGGGCTTTTTTCTCAGCGGAATTTGAAACAGGGGGACGTGGCGTAAGCGGCTGGATCAGATCTGTCATTCGGCTTCCTCTGCGGCTGGGGCTCTAGCAAAGGCGCGTGACCCGCAGCACGTTAATGGGCTTTGCATTGTAGACCTCGCTCACTAAAGGCTTGCTTGTAAGGAGGTCAACTTTATGCGAATGGGGTATGGACTTATGTCTGCTTACTGGGTGGTGAGTTTGGACATTTCCATGCGGCGCGCGGTGCTCTTTCCGGCAAGCACAAAGCCGCGTTGTACGCCCGCTTTGTCTACAAAGCGCCAGGCACCCTCTCCACCGTCGGCTTCCCATTCACCTGCTACTGCTGGATGGGCGGCGGCAACCACCAAGGGTAAAGCGGGTGTTTTGACACTGACAGGCATCAGCGGAAATACCACCTCAGTGGGTGTGCCCGCCAGCGTAGCCGCCAAGGCGCGTGCAGCCGTCATCACCGGCATCACATAGGGCAGGGTGCGCTGTCCTGCGCTCTCGTACTGCACACAATCCCCCAAGGCATACACGCCCGGTGCCGAAGTCTCCAGCAGCGCGTTGACCACAACACCCCGTTCACACACGAGGCCCGCGGACCGGGCGAGTTCAGTGTCCGCCCGTAGCCCGATGGCGCTGAGCACGCTATCGGCCACAAGGTTGCGACCGTCTGATAAAGTGACAGACAAGCGCTTGTCTTCCCCATGCTCCACCTTGGCCACAGAGGTGCCAAAGTGCCAATCTATGCCAAGGCCTGCGAGGGCGGTTTCCAACTGCTGGCTGGCGGCTTCGGGCAGCAAGGCCGCCAAAGGGCGGGGTGCCAGATCGCTCACATGGACGTGCACACCCGCTTGGGCTAGGTCGTTGGCAAATTCGCAGCCGATCAAGCCGGCGCCCATGACCACCACGGTCTTGCCCTTGCCACTGTCCGGAACGCTCGCGTCCACCCCCAGCGCTTGATGAAAAGCGGCAAAGTCGTCCAAGGTGTTGACGGATTGCACCGCGTCAGCCGCATCGCCAGCCAAGGGCACTCGAATCGGGTGAGCACCGGTGGCCAGAACCAGTTGACTGAAAGCCAAAGTCTGGACGCCTGCGGAATTTTGCAGAGTGACCGTTCGGGCTGCTGGGTCAAAGCTGAGCACCTGCGTGTGTGCCATCAATGTGATGGCGAGTGTCTCAACCATTTTGGCGGCTGGCGTAGTGACCAACTGGGCCGGCGTACGCTTCTGTGCATAGGCGTTGGAAAGCGTCGGTTTGGCATAGAAGTCGCCGCTGTCGGTCGTGATCAACACGACAGGGGTGGCGGTATCCAGCTTGCGGAACTCGCGCACCGTGGACCAACCGGCTACGCCAGTACCGACAACAATTAGGGGTGCTTGGCTCATGCGGGTGCTCCTTCTGCAGCGCGCAATGCCCTGCGCTGGTTGATGCGCTCCCAGCCTTTTTCATGGAAAAAGAAGGCAACGGCTTGCACGGTTGGCTCAAGCAAGCTGAGCGTCAAAGACATCAGCACGTCGCCAGTAACTGCGTAGGCGACCATGGCGGCTACGCTGATGTGCACCACGTAATAACTGGCAGTCTTTTTCAGCGTGGATAAGTTTTGTCGGACAAAGCGGGTCATGCGAGTGGTTCCTTGAAGTGCTTCACCGGGTGGGCTGTGGTTGATGGTGCCCATGCTCCGGCGACTGGAATGAATGGTATCGGAAGCGGATTCCTGCATCCAATCGATATTTACTAACTAATTCATAAAAACTATGATGGGGTAGACGCCGCCGTTATCCCGGCGGTGCGCCGGAAACGCAGCATTAGCGGGGAACCGTGATGCTGCTCAGCGCTTCGCGCAGGGTGTCCAGTTGAACCGGTTTACTCAAAAAGAAATCCATGCCCGCCGCACTGCAAGCGGCCCGGTCTTCTGCGTAGGCATTGGCAGTCATCGCAATTACAAAAGGTTGAATGTCCAGCGGCATGATGCGCAGCGCTCTGGTTGCGCTCAAGCCATCCAGCTCGGGCATTTGCATGTCCATCAACACCACATCGAACGGTTGCTCGCTCAACTTTTGCAAAGCGACCAATCCGTTTTCTGCTTCTGCTACGGGTGGACAACCGAGCTGCCGCAATTGGCTGCGGGCGAGAAGCCGGTTGATCGGTTGATCGTCCACCAACAAAATACGCAGGCCGCTCAAGTCAGTAGTGGGGGCCTCAGGGATTGATACAGGTAGCGCGGGCGGTGTGATCCAGGTATCGGAGGCTTCCAGTCCCAACGACGCTGCCGATAAAGTAAAGCTGAACTCCGAACCCTCGTCAGGACAGCTCTCTACCTTCAGATCGGCGCCCATCTGCGTGACGATGGCTTTGCAAATCACCAAGCCCAGGCCGGTTCCGCCGAATTTTCGGGCAATCGAACTGTCTCCCTGCTTGAAGGGGGAGAACAACTGTTGCATGACCTCTTCGGTCATTCCGATGCCCGTGTCTTTGACGGAGCAGTGCAGCCCTTCCGGCGTGCACCGCAGGCTGATGGTGATGCTCCCCTGGTGGGTGAACTTGAGTGCGTTGCCCACCAGATTCATCCACACTTGGCGCAAGCGGCTGGGGTCTCCCGTGGCGGCGTAGGGCACATGGCTATCGATTTGGAGTGACAGTGCCACTTGCTTGGCGTTGGCTTGCGGGCGGAACATGTCCAAGGTCTCGCTGACCAAACTCCGGGGATTGAATCGGATGCGCTCCAGCTCCATCTGGTTGGCCTCAATCTTGGAAAAGTCCAAGATGTCGTTGATCAGGTTCAGCAGAGCATTGCCTGCCAGCAAGATGTTGTCCACAAAGTGCGATTGCTCCGCGCTCAGTGGGGTGCGCTTGAGCAGTTCGGTCAGCCCCAGCGCCCCATTCAGCGGCGTGCGAATCTCGTGACTCATCATGGCCAGAAAGCGGCTCTTGGCAACATTGGCCGCTTCTGCCTGGGCCAAGGCGGCTTGTAGGGCCGCAGTCCGTTCGTTTACCCGTTGCTCCAAGGCCTGGTTGACCTCAAACAGCGCCAAGCTTTTTTCTTCTAGCAGTTGCTCGGCTTGTTTGCGGGCCGATTTCTCGCGCTCCACCCGGTTGAGCAAACGGCGCAGCGTATCTGCGTGGGCGTCGAAGGCGGGTGGGTTCACCGGGTCAGACATGCGCTTAAGATTTTTGACGCAATTCAAACCGGATGGAGCCATCCGGCAGGTTCACCCTCGTCAGCCCGAGAGGGTCGCCGAAATGCGCAATCGCGCCAGTGATAAGGCCCTCCGCCAAATCGCCGAAGTGGCGCGGAGATGCATACACCATATCGAGCCCGTCGTCCCGCCGCACACAGTCAAAGCTGGGGAGCTGCGCATCAGGGTAGAGCTTGCGCACTTCGGTGTGGATAACGGATTCGATGCCAAACAAAAAATCCACGGCCGACGGAATGCCTTCGAAAAAGCGGGGGTACAGCGCATGAAATCGGCCGAACAGGTGGGTACCGAAGCCATGGATCAGCGCTGGCACCGGCAAGCCCGATCGGGCGGACAAAGCCGTCACCATGCCTACGAGTTCCTGGTGGTCATAGGTGCCCACCGAGGTGTAAGCCCCTCCACTGGGCGGTGCGCTGTCGTCAATGATGTCGTCCACCATGTCCGCGGAAAAGGTGCTTTCCACCATTTCCAGAAATTCGGTAAAGACCATGCCTTTCATGCGCCATCTCCTTGAACGTATTGGGGTTATACCTGAGCAGGGAACCGCTGTCTCGCCCATTTTGCCGACCGGGGCGAACGCCCGGTGCCATACGGAGGTGAGCGCGCGGGGGGTATGCTCGCGCCCCTATGAAAACTTCCTTCTTCGGCACCGCCTTGGTGCTCGGCTTGCTGTCAGCCATCGGCCCTTTCGCCATCGACATGTACCTCCCCGCCCTTCCCTCCATCGGCCAAAGCCTCGGTGCTTCTATGGGAGCCGTGCAGGCTAGCTTGATGGCTTTCTTTATCTCGCTGGGTGTGGGCCAGATTATTTATGGTCCGGTCTCTGACATGCTGGGTCGCAAGAAGCCGCTGTACTTCGGCTTGGTGCTGTTTGCTTTGGGCAGCGTGGGGTGCGCACTGGCACCGGATATTGAAACCCTGGTGGTGTTGCGCTTTATCCAGGGGCTGGGCGCCTGCGCAGGTTTGGTGATCCCACGCGCCGTGGTGCGCGACTTGCACACAGGCCACGACGCCGCGCGGCTGATGTCGCTGTTGATGCTGGTGTTCAGCGTGTCCCCCATCCTGGCCCCTTTGGCTGGCAGTGTCTTGATCGAGGCATCCGGCTGGCGTGCGGTGTTCTGGGCGGTGACGGTAGCCGCCATTTTGGGCCTGGTGTTGTTGGCCACTAGCCTGCCGGAAACCCGGCCCGCGAAGGACCGTGTCAATAGCAGCGTCGGCAGTGCGGTGGCCGCCTATGGCGTGTTGCTGCGCGACCGGCATTTTCTGGGGCTGGTGTTCATCGGTGCTTTTGGCATCTCCAGCTTTTTTGCCTACCTGGCTAATTCGTCGTTTGTACTGATCGACCACTACGGCCTCACGCCCCGGCAGTACAGCCTGGCGTTTGCGGCCAACGCGGCGTCCTTCATCGGCATTTCGCAGTTCACCGGCAAACTGAGCGCGCGCTTCGGGTTGGTCAAACTGGTGAAGTTCGCGGTGGTGGGCTATGCGCTCATGATGAGCCTGCTGCTGGCGGTGAACCTCAGTGGCATAGAGCGGCTCGATGTGATGCTGGGCATGCTGTTTGTGGGCTACGGCTTTTTGGGCCTCGTGGTGCCCACGACGGCCGTGTTAGCCTTGGATGAGCACGGCGAAATTGCCGGCACCGCCTCTGCCTTGATGGGCACCTTGCAGTTTGTGACCGGTGCCGTGGTCATGGGCATTACCGGCGCGCTCGCCGATGGCACCGCCCGGCCGATGGTGGCCGGCATTGCCGGATCCGCTATCGTGGCATTGTTGTTGACCCGTATC
Source organism: Rhodoferax sp. UBA4409 (assembly GCA_002390825.1). GTDB lineage: Bacteria > Pseudomonadota > Gammaproteobacteria > Burkholderiales > Burkholderiaceae_C > Allorhodoferax. Next base: position 26,259 of record DGQR01000067.1, on the reverse strand, counting down.
ACGCTGGGCAAAACAGCCGCAGCGGCGGACTAAACCCTCCATCTTCAGATACCCGTTTTCGCAGGAGTGACCCCATGACCGATATCGTTGTGCAACAGCCCGCGGGCGCAGCCAAACAACTTTTTTTACTGCACCATGGCGTGGGTGCCACGCCCCAAATTTTGTTGCCTTTGGGGCGGCGTTTGGCGGCCGAATTTCCTGAGGCTTTGGTGGTGAGTGTGCAGGGGCCAGAAGCCTCTGACTTGGGTCAGGGCTACCAATGGTTTTCGGTCGTTGGCATCACCGAAGAAACCCGCCCCGAGCGCGTGGCCGCCGCCATGCCCGCGTTTGTGAAAGCCGTGCAAGACTGGCAAGCCCGCGCTGGCGTCAGCCCTGAGGCCACAGCGTTGGTGGGCTTTTCGCAGGGCGCCATCATGTGCCTCGAGTCCACCCAGCAAAACGACTTTTTGGCCGGTCGCGTAGTCGGCTTGTCAGGCCGCTTTGCCCAGCTGCCACTGGCGCCCCACGCCCACACCACCCTGCACATGGTGCACGGCAAGGCGGACACGGTCATGCACTATGGCTACACCGTCACGGCTGCGGAACACTTGGTAAGCCTGGGTGCGGATGTGACGGCGGATGTCATTCCCTTCCTCGCCCACGAGGTGAACGATGCGGTGGTGGATACCGTGATCGAGCGCCTGTTCGGCCACCTGCCCAAGCGCCACTGGACGGCTGCCCAGCAGGCCGCTGAGCAGGACGATAGCGCCGAGGACTGATCAGCCGCGCATCAAGGCTTCGATGGCGTCTGCCTCCACTGGCACGCCGCGGCTGATGAGTTCGCAGCCGGTGTCGGTGACGATGGCATCGTCCTCGATGCGGATGCCAATGTGATGGAACTGCTCTGGCACCCCCGGTGCCGGACGCACATAAATGCCGGGCTCGATGGTCAGCACCATGCCGCTGCGCAGAATGCGCGCGGGCCGGTTCACGATCTCGTTGCCGGTGAGCGCGTCTTTACGCACATGCTTGGTGCCCAGCTCAGACGGCTCGGTGTACGAACCGCAGTCATGCACATCCATGCCCAGCCAGTGGCCGGTGCGGTGCATGTAGAACTGGAAGTAGGCGCGCTTCTCGATCACATCGTCCAAGCTGCCCACGGTGTTTTTGTTCAAGAGCCCCAAGTCCAGCATCCCTTGCGCCAGCACGCGCACCGTGGCGTCATGCGGGTCGGTAAAGCGCGCGCCGGCCTTGGTGGCTTCCACAGCGGCCACTTGAGACGCCAGCACCAGGTCATACAGCGCGCGTTGCGGGCCGGTAAATGTGCCGTTGGCAGGGAAGGTGCGGGTGATGTCGGAGGCATAGCCGTCCAGCTCGCAACCCGCGTCAATCAGCACCAGCTCACCATTGCGCACCGGGGCCGCGTCGGCACGGTAATGCAGCACACAGGCATTGGCACCGGCTGCCACGATGGAGCTGTAGGCCGGGTACTGCGAGCCCTGCAGGCGGAACTCATGCAGCAGCTCAGCGTCGAGGTGATATTCACGCACATCCTTGCCTTTGCGCAGCATGCGGGCCGACAGCTGCATAGCGCGGATGTGGGCTTGCGCGCTGATCTGCGCGGCGCGGCGCATCACGTCCTGCTCATACGCGTCCTTGATCAGGCGCATTTCGTCCAGCGGGCCGCACAGGTCGCGCACCTGCTCGGGCACCAGGGTGCCAAAGCGCACGCGGGCGCGCAGACTGCTGAGCCAGCCGTCGATGCGCGTCTCCAGGCCTTTGTGGGTGGCAAAGGGGTACCAGACGGCATCGGCGCCATCGAGCAGGCCGGGGAGGCGCTGGTCCAGCTCGTCCACCGAATAGGCGGCGTTCACGCCGAGGGCGCCTGGCGCTGCGTCCGGCCCCATGCGGAAGCCGTCCCAGATTTCGCGCTCCAGGTCTTTGGGTTGGCAAAACAGGGTGGTGGTGCCATCACCCTGAATCACCAGCCATGCCCGCGGCTCGGCAAAGCCGCTCAGGTAATGGAAGTAGCTGTCGTGGCGGAACAAAAAGTCCGCATCCCGGTTGCGCTGCTGCTCCGGGGCCGTGGGCAGCACCGCCACGCCATGCGGGCCGATGTGGGCGGCCAGGCGCGCGCGGCGGCTGGCGTAGTCTGCAGAGAGTGCGGAGGTAGAGGGCTGGGTCATGGTGTCTGTGCGTTGAGTTCTGCCAGGCGCTCGGGGGTGCCGACGTCGGTCCAGCGGCCAGTGTAAATCTCGGCGCTCACCCGTGCACCCTGCATGGCCTTGCGCAGGAGTGGAGCCAATGGCGCTTTGATGCCTTGCGGGTTGCTGGCGGGAATGTCGCACCAGGGCTGGGCAAACAGGTCGCGGTGAAACAGGGCAAAGGTGCTGTACGTGTAACGGGGCGCAGTGCTGCCCGGAGCGGGGTCCACACAGCGGCCAATGCCATCCGCGCCCACCGCCTCAAGCTCGAAGTCACCCTTGGTGTTGTGCGCCGGGTTGGGCACCAGCCACAGGTGGGCCAGCATGCCGCTGCGCGCAAACCGTTCCAAGGCGCTACGGGTGAACACCATGTCGGGGGCAAATACGTCGCCGGCCATGGACCAGAACACGGTGTCCAGTTGCGGCATGGCACGGGCAATGCCGCCAGCCGTCTCCAGCGCGCCGCCGAAATCGTGGCCTTCATCGGAGTAGTGCAGGCGGATGCCGGCAGTGGAGTGCTCTGAATTTGATAGCTGCTCGCGCAAATATGGCGAGCGCTGGAGGGCTAAAACATCATGAAATGCAGCTTCAATCTGCTCCCCTAGCCAGGCGGTGTTCACCACCGCGGACGCAAAGCCTCCCGCGGCCAGGGCCTCCAGGTGGTACTGCAAGAGCGGCTTGCCGTGCACCTGCAGCAGGGGTTTGGGCGTGGTGTCAGTCAGCGGACGCATGCGCTCGCCGCGCCCGGCAGCCAGCACGATGGCAGGACTGGTGGGTGCGCGCGTGGTGGTGTCAGAAGGGGAGTCAGAAGGCAATAGATCAGGCATGGTGGGGGAGCATAGCCCACGCACTGGCGTAGTTTTTGCCTGCAGGGCGTGTGCGCAGGGGTGTTCAGGGTCGTGTCATGCAGCCCCGCTAGACTGCCTGGAAGCCAGTGGTCCGCTTTGAGAAAAGGAAATCGTTATGCAGCATGTTGTTTTCAACCAGAAAGGTGGCGTCGGCAAGTCCACCATCACCTGCAACCTGGCGGCCATCAGCGCCTCGCAGGGGCTGCGCACGCTGGTGATTGACTTGGACTCGCAGGGCAACTCCAGCCGCTATTTGTTGGGGGCCGATATGACGGACGAGCTGCCGAACGTGGCGGAGTTTTTTGAGCAGAGCCTCAAATTCACTGTGCGCGACAAGCCCGCCAGCGACTACATCAGCGAGACCCAGTGGCCGAATCTGGATGTGCTGCCCTCGAGCCCGCTGCTTGACGAGCTGCACAGCAAGCTGGAGAGCCGCCACAAGATCTACAAGTTGCGCGATGCGCTGGAGCTCTTGGCCGCCGATTACGACCAGATTTACATCGACACCCCGCCCGCACTCAACTTCTACACCCGCAGCGCGTTGATTGCCGCGCAGGGCTGCCTGATCCCGTTTGACTGCGACGACTTTTCCCGCCGCGCGCTCTATACCCTTTTGGAGAACGTGCAGGAAATCAAGGCCGACCACAACAAGACCCTGGAGGTGGAAGGCATTGTGGTCAACCAGTTCCAGCCGCGCGCCAACCTGCCTCAGCGCATGGTGCAGGAGCTGATTGATGAAGGCCTGCCGGTCTTGCAGCCCTACCTCGGTGCCTCGGTGAAGATCCGCGAGTCGCACGAGCAGTCCAAACCCATGATCTATTTGGAACCCGGCCACAAGCTGACCCAGGAATTTGTAGCGCTGCATGACGCTCTGCTGCCCAAGAAGAAAAACAGTAAAAAAAGCCGCTAGCCGGCACAAATAGTTCCGGATTAGCTCCTTATTTCATAGCGTTTACAAAGCGGGCCACCAGCCGGCGCCCGGGCTGCCCATAATGCGCGGTCCAATTGTGAATCGCCATGCAAACCATCTCCCGGGGCTCCTGGCCCCTGCGCCTCTTGAAAATCAGTCTGGTGTTGGCCGGCTTGGGCCTCGTCGCCCTGCTGGCGCTCACCGCGTTTTTCTCGACCCAGCTGCCCGACACCTCCTCCCTCTCCAACTACCAGCCCAAGCAGCCCCTGCGTGTGCTGACCGCGGATGGGGTGGAAGTGGCAGGTTTCGGCACCGAGCGCCGGGTCTACAAGCCGATCGACCAGATTCCCCAGTTGATGAAAGACAGTCTGCTGGCCGTGGAAGACGCGCGGTTTTATGAACACGGCGGGCTGGACCCGATTGGCGTGGCCCGGGCTATCGTGGCTAACCTCACTGGCGGGCGCACCCAAGGGGCATCCACCATCACGCAGCAGGTGGCGCGCACCTTCTTTTTGAGCCGCTCCCGCACTCTGGAGCGCAAGATCAAAGAAGCACTGCTGGCGTTCAAAATCGAGTCCCAGCTCAGCAAAGACCAGATTCTGGAGCTCTATATGAACCAGATTTATCTGGGTTCGCGGGCCTATGGCTTTGAAGCGGCGGCCCAGGCGTATTTCGGCAAGCCCCTCACTGCGCTGAGTGCCGCTGAGTCCGCGATGCTGGCCGGGCTGCCCCAGAATCCGCACTTCGCCAACCCGATTCAAAACTTTGAGCGCGCCCGGGCCCGCCAGCTGTTGGTTCTGGGCCGCATGCGGGCGCAAGACGTGATCACCGACGCCCAGTTCCAAGCAGCCAAGGCAGAGAAGCTGGTGGTGCGCAAGCGCAACGAGGTCGATGTGCACGCGGAACACGTGGCCGAAATGGTGCGCCAGCAGGTTTATGCCCAGTTCGGCGAAATGAGCTACACCACCGGCCTGAATGTCACGACCACCCTGCGATCTGCCGAGCAGCAGGCGGCCTACAAGGCACTGCGCCGTACGCTGGTGGAGCACTCCTTGCGCCAGGTCTGGCGTGGCCCCGAAGGGCAGGAAACGCTTGCCACCGACCTGAAAGACGACGACCCTGCGGTGGCCCAGGCCCTCGCCGATTACGACGATGACGAAGACCTGCGGATTGCCATCGTGACCCGCGCCAGCACCAAATCCGTGACCGTGGTGTTGGGTACTGGCGAGGTCGTGACCATCGAGGGCACAGGTTTGCGACCCGCCCAGTCAGGCCTGGCCGAATCTGCTGCCGCCAAGTTACGGGTGCGGCGCGGCGCGGTGGTGCGGGTGGTGCAGCAGGCCAAGGCTTGGAGCCTGGTGCAGTGGCCGGAGGCTGAGGGCGCGCTGGTCGCCATGGACCCCCTGAATGGCGATATCCGCGCTCTGGTGGGAGGGTTCGACTTTCACCGCAACCAGTTCAACCACGTTACCCAAGGCTGGCGCCAGCCCGGCTCCAGCTACAAGCCGTTCATTTACTCCGGCGCGATTGAGAGCGGCATGCAGCCTGAATCGCTGGTGAACGATGCGCCCATGGAAAACGTAGGCGACTGGGCCCCCGAGAACGACGACGGCAGCACCGATGGCCCCATCACCCTGCGCCGCGCCTTGGCGCGCTCCAAAAACCTGGTGTCCATCCGCCTGATGCAGTTGCTCTCGCCCCAAGGCGCGCGGGAGTGGGTCAGCCGCTTTGGGTTTGACCCGGAACGCCAACCCGACAACCTTACCCAAGCCCTGGGCTCGGGCTCCACCAACCCCCTGCAAATGGCGGGTGCTTATTCGGTGTTGGCCAACGGTGGCTACCGCGTGAATCCGGTACTGATCCAGAAGATTGCCCGCGCCAGTGGCGAGGTCGTGTTCGAAGCCAAGCCCCAGATGTTGGACGAGACGTTGCGCACCGTGCCGGCCCGCAACACCTTCATGGTGTCGAGCCTGTTGCAGGAAGTGACGCGCAGCGGCACAGCAGCCAAAGCACAGGCCGCGCTCAAGCGCCCTGATCTGTATGGCAAAACCGGTACTACCAATGACGTGGTGGACGCCTGGTTTGCCGGCTACCAGCCCGGTGTGGTGGCGGTGGTGTGGGTGGGCTACGACACGCCCCGCAGCTTGGGCACCCGTGCCTCCGGGTCCGCGCTGGCGCTTCCCGCCTGGATTGACTACATGGCGGTGGCCCTCAACGGCGTGCCGGTGCAAGAGGTGCAGCCCCCTGAGGGTGTAGTACGCGCCGGCGACGATTGGCGCTATGCCGAATGGGCCGAAGGCGGTTTCATCGACAGCCTCGGGGTTGACGGGCAAGCGATTTCACCGGCCCTTGCGGTGCGACCTGTCGCACCGCAAGTGAGCCCGGATAGCCAGTAACTGTGACTTTTTCCACAATTTCAGGGTTCGGTTAGTCCATATGGACTAGTCCTCGTGGAGGCCGGTTTTTCTAAAATCAAAGTTGTTACTAAACATTACATACATGTGGGGATTTATGAAAAAATTTGCAATGGCCGCCATCTTGGCCACCAGCTCGTTCCTGTCGGCACACGCTGCGTCGATCACCGGCTTGGTGAACACCGGTACCTTCGCCAGTGGTGCGCAAGACACCAACTACTCGCTCAATGGCACTGGCTTTGGTTACGTGACCAAAGACAACGTTTGGCCGATTGGCCCCTGGATTGCCAACACCACCACATCCAAGTGGATCACACCTTTGGCTAATCAAGGCGCCAGCTTTGATCCGGTCACCAAAGGTACTTACACCTGGTCTCTGAGCTTTAACTTGGCCGGTTTTGATGCGTCTACCGCCAGCTTCAGTGGCAAATTTGCAGCTGACAACTCCGCAGTGGTCCTCCTTAATGGCCATTCGATCGGCTCTGCCAACGGTTTCACTAGCTTCTCCAACTTCAGCGCCGCCTCTGGTTTCAACAGCGGTCTCAACACCTTGGACTTCGTGGTCACCAACGATGGTCAAAGAACTGGCAACCCCACTGGCTTGCGCGTGGAGTTCACTGCATCCAATGTCACGCCCGTGCCAGAGCCAGAAACCTACGCCATGTTGTTGGCTGGTTTGGGCTTGATGGGTGTGATCAGCCGTCGCCGCGCCAAGCGCAACGCTGCTTAAGCACTGATTCGGTCATGACCACTAAAAGGGGAGCTTAGGCTCCCCTTTTTTTGCGTGAATCAGCGTGTGCCCACTGCCACTTTGCCGAACACGGCTTGTGCCTCGCGTGGCAGGCAGCGCCAGTAGACGGGGTTGCCTTCCACCTGGCCGCCCAGTGCCGCTGCGGCGTGCCAACCCCAACGCGGGTTGTACAAAAAAGCGCGCGCCAAGGCGATCAGGTCCGCATCGCCAGCCTGCAGAATATCTTCAGCCTGTTGCGGATCAGTGATCAGTCCGACCGCGGTGGTGGCCATGCCGCTTGCAGCACGGATGTCACGCGCAAAAGGCACTTGGTAGTTGGCACCCAGCGCAATTTTTTGCTGGGGAGACACCCCTCCGCTGGAGACGTGGATGAAGTCGCAACCCAGCGCCTTGAGTTGTTGCGCGAAGACGGCACTTTGGGTGACATCCCATGCGCCCTCCACCCAATCGCTGGCGGAAATGCGCACACCCAACACGCCGTCAAATGCGGACCGTACGGCGGCGAACAGCTCCAGTGGAAAGCGCATGCGGTTCTCCAGGCTACCGCCATAGGCATCAGTGCGCTGGTTCGCAATCGGCGACAAAAACTCATGCACCAGATAGCCATGGGCGCCATGCAATTCGATGGCGTCTATGCCCATGCGTGCGCTGCGAATCGCAGCTTGTACAAACGCAGCCTTGATGCGCTCCATGCCCTCCAAGGTCAGCTCGGCAGGTGGCGGTTCTTGGGGCAACTGCGGCAGCGCTGAGGGGCCCACAGGCTCCCACCCGCCGTCTTCGCGTGCCAGCAGCTGCCCGCCTTGCCAAGGCAACTTGCTGGACGCTTTACGCCCCGCGTGTGCCAACTGGATACACACCGCTGTGTGCGGCGCCAACTTGCGCGCGCGGTGCAGCTTGTCGGCGAGAGCCGCTTCGGTCCGGTCGTCCCACAGCCCGAGGCAAGCGGGCGTGATGCGCCCCTCAGGCAACACACCGGTCGCCTCAATCGTGAATAGCCCCGCACCACTGTTGAGCAAATTGCCCCAGTGCATCAAATGCCAGTCCGTAGCTTCGCCGTCCACCGCCTGGTATTGGCACATCGGAGCGACGACGATGCGGTTCGGTAAAACAAGGCCGCCGCGGGGCGAAGGCAGGGTGTAAGGGCTGAAGAGTTGGCTCATGCACAAAAGCATAGCCCATGGGTCAAATTCGGTGCAGTACTGCTCTGTAACGGCCCCAAAGCGCGCACCGGTAAAATCAGCGGAGTTTTGCCTTTCACCTGTTTCTTAACCTTACCCTTGGAGCTGCCCTCAATGGCCCCCACCCCCAACACCAAAGACATGGCAAATGCCATTCGCGCACTGTCCATGGACGCTGTGCAGCAAGCCAATTCCGGCCACCCCGGCGCCCCCATGGGCATGGCCGATATGGCGGTGGCTTTGTGGGGTGAGCACCTCCGTCACAACCCCACCAACCCGAATTGGGCCAACCGCGACCGCTTCATTCTGTCCAACGGCCACGGCTCCATGCTGATCTACGCGCTGTTGCACCTGACCGGCTACAAGCTGCCCATCACCGAGCTGAAGAACTTCCGCCAACTGCACAGCAAAACTGCGGGCCACCCTGAGTTCGGTATCACCCCCGGCGTGGAAACCACCACCGGCCCCTTGGGCCAGGGCATCACCAACGCCGTGGGCTTTGCCTTGGCTGAGAAGCTGCTGGCTAAAGAATTCAACCGTGAAGGCCACGCCATCGTGGACCACCACACTTATGTGTTCATGGGCGACGGTTGCCTGATGGAAGGCATCAGCCACGAAGCCGCCGCACTGGCCGGCGCTTGGAAGCTGGGCAAGCTGATCGCCTTGTATGACGACAACGGCATCTCCATCGACGGCCAAGTGGCCCCTTGGTTTATCGACAACACCGCTCAGCGTTTTGTGGCCTACGGCTGGAACGTGATCGGCCCCGTGGATGGCCACGATGCTGCTGCTGTCTCTGCTGCGATTGCACAAGCCAAAGCCGGTACCGACAACCGCCCCACCCTGATCATCAGCAAGACCCACATCGGCAAGGGCAGCCCCAACCGTGCCAACACCTCCAAGGCCCATGGCGAGCCTTTGGGCGCGGAAGAAATCAAGCTCACCCGCGAGTCCATCGGCTGGAGCCATGCCCCCTTCGTGATCCCCAAAGAAGTCTATGCAGACTGGGACGCCAAGGAAAAAGGCAAGGCCGCAGAAACCGCCTGGAACGATGCATTTGCTGCGTACAAGGCGGCTTTCCCCGAGCTGGCCAAAGAGTTCGTGCGCCGCATGAAGGGCGACCTGCCCAAGAACTTCGTGCAGACCGCAGTAGACACCGTGATCGCCGCCCACCAGAAGGGCGAAACCGTGGCCAGCCGCAAGGCCAGCCAGTTGGCGCTGGAGTCTTTCACCGCTGCATTGCCCGAAATGCTGGGTGGCTCTGCCGACTTGACCGGCTCCAACCTGACCAACACCAAGAGCACGCCCAACCTGCGTTTTGACGCATTGACCGGCGACGTGGTGACCAACGAAGCCGGCCAGGGCGGCCGCCACATCAACTACGGTGTACGCGAGTTCGGCATGGCCGCCATCATGAACGGCGTGGCCTTGCACGGTGGTTACATCCCTTACGGCGGCACTTTCCTGACCTTCAGCGACTACAGCCGCAATGCCATTCGCATGGCGGCTTTGATGAAGTTGCGGGTGGTGCACGTGTTCACCCACGACTCCATCGGTCTGGGCGAAGACGGCCCGACCCACCAGTCCATCGAGCACGCTGCTAGCTTGCGCCTGATCCCCAACTTGGACGTCTGGCGTCCCGCTGACACGGCCGAAACCGCCGTGGCATGGACCGTCGCTTTGCAAAACAGGGCCAAGCCTACGGCGCTGCTCTTGAGCCGCCAGAACATTGCGTACGCCGCCAAGTGCGACTCCGTTGCCGCCCCTGACGCCTCCGGCATCGACTCCATCAGCAAGGGCGCCTACGTGTTGTCCGAGCCATCGGACGTGGGCATCAAGAAGAAGGCCCAAGCTGTGATCATCGCCACCGGTTCCGAAGTGCAGCTGGCGATTGCTGCGCAAAAGGTGTTGGCTGAGCGCAAGATTGCCGTGCGCGTGGTCTCCATGCCTTCCACCACCACCTTCGACCTGCAAAGCACCGAGTACAAATCCAGCGTGTTGCCGGCCGGTGTGCCCCGCATTGCGGTGGAAATGGGTTCCACCGGTGGCTGGTGGAAGTACGGCACGGCCGCGGTTGTCGGTCTGGATACGTACGGTGAATCCGCTCCCGCTCCAGTACTGTTCAAGCACTTCGGTTTCACGCCTGAAAACGTGGCTGACACCGTCGAAAAAGTTTTGCGCAAGTAAGTAGCTCTAGTTTTTAAGTCCGACAATTTTTTAATTGAAGAGAGAAGCAAATGGCAATCAAAGTAGGTATCAATGGTTTCGGCCGTATCGGCCGTATGGTGTTCCGCGCAGCGGTGCAAAACTTCAACGACATCGAAATCGTCGGCATCAACGACTTGTTGGAGCCTGACTACCTGGCTTACATGCTGCAGTACGACAGCGTGCACGGCCGCTTCAAGGGTGAAGTCACCGTGGACGGTGGCAACATCATCGTCAACGGCAAGAAGATCCGCCTGACCCAGGAGCGCGACCCCGCGAACCTGAAGTGGGCCGACGTCGGTGCCGACATCGTGGTCGAGTCCACCGGCTTGTTCCTGACCAAGGAAACCGCCCAGAAGCACATCGACGCTGGCGCCAAGAAGGTCATCCTGTCCGCTCCTTCCAAAGACGACACCCCCATGTTCGTCTACGGTGTAAACGACAAGACCTATGCCGGCCAAGCCATCATCTCTAACGCGTCCTGCACCACCAACTGCCTGGCTCCCTTGGCCAAGGTGATCAACGACAAGTTCGGCATCAAGCGCGGCCTGATGACCACCGTGCACGCTGCCACTGCTACCCAGAAGACCGTGGACGGCCCGTCCAACAAAGACTGGCGCGGCGGCCGCGGCATTCTGGAAAACATCATTCCTTCCAGCACTGGCGCAGCCAAGGCTGTGGGCGTAGTGATTCCTGAGCTGAACAAGAAGCTCACCGGCATGGCTTTCCGCGTGCCTACCAGCGATGTGTCCGTGGTCGACTTAACTGTCGAGCTGAACACTTCTGCCACGATTGCCGAAATCAACGCCGAGTTGAAGGCGCAATCCGAAGGTGCTTTGAAGGGCGTGTTGGGTTACACCGAAGATAAAGTGGTGGCCACCGACTTCCGTGGTGACAGCCGCACTTCCATCTACGACGCAGAGGCCTCCATCGCGTTGGACGGCACCTTCGTCAAACTGGTGAGCTGGTACGACAACGAATGGGGCTACTCCAACAAGGTGTTGGAAATGGCTCGCGTGGTGTCGAAATAAGGTTCACCCCCGTGGCGGCTTTGCCGCCTCCCCCTTGCAGGGGGCGCTACCTGCAGCCCAGCGGAGCCGGTTCTGCGGTAGCCCTGATGGGAACGCCCCCTCATGCAAGCAAAACGCGCCTTCGGGCGCGTTTTTTTATGTGCGGGTGGTGTGAGCTCTACTCGCATTCCGCGCGCAGCGCCTGCAGGTCCAGCAGCTCGATAGAGCCGCGTTGCGCCTGCAGCACCCCACGGGCTTTGAAGTCGCGCAGGATCTGGTTGGTGGTCTGGCGTGACACGCCGATCATCAAGGCCAGTTGCTCTTGGGTGACGGCCAGCACACGCAAGGTGCGGTCACTTTCCGTGGCTTGGCCGTAGCTCAGGGCCATGGTCAGCAGGCGCCGCGCCAGGCGTTGGGGCGCGGGCAGCACGGTTTGTTCCTCCATGCTCACAAAGGCCAGGCGCAGTTTGTCGGCCATCAGCACCGCCAGGTCGCGCCAATGGGCAGGGTGCCGGGCGAGCCATGCGAGCAGTTCTTCATGCGGAATGTGCAGCAGGGTGCAGGCTTCGGCCGCATGGGCGTCGTGGGTGCGGGCAGATCCGTCAAACACCGAGATTTCGCCGAACCATTGCGGGGGTGACAGCAGCACCAGTACTGCTTCGCGGGCCGCATCACCTTCTCCGCTGTGGCCGGAAATGCGGATGGTGCCGCGCACCACCGCATAGAGCCCGCAAGGCGCAGCCTCCCGCAAAAACAGCTTTTCGCCGGCTTGCAGGTAGCGTACCCGGGCCATGGCCAACAGGCCTTGGGCGAAGTCCGGTGGTAACTGGGCAAACCAGCGGCCGCTGCGCAGCATGGGCAAATGACTCGAGATATCCGGCATGGCGTCGGGGCTAGGGCTTTCACTAGGTGGGTGGTTTTGTGTCGGCTACTTGACAGACGCCAAGCATACCTGCGCCCATGATCCGCCCAAAGCCAAGGAGACACCTATGAAAACCCTCACCGACCACCTGACCCAATACGCTGCCTACCACCAGGACAGCCGAAACGTGGTCACCCACTTTGTGGGCATCCCGATGATTGTTCTGGCCGTCACGATTTTGTTGTCGCGTCCCCAGTGGTCTGCCGCCGGGCTGCACCTCAGCCCTGCTGTGTTGGTGGCCTTGGGGTCCACCTGGTTTTACACCCGCTTGGATGCACGTTTTGGTGTCGTCATGGCGGTGCTATTGGCCGCAGCGCTGGCGGCCAGCCAATGGTTTGCTGCGCAGAGCACCAGTGTCTGGCTGGGCTGGGGCATTGGCTTGTTTGTGGTGGGTTGGGCGTTCCAGTTTGTGGGCCATTACTACGAGGGCAAGAAACCGGCTTTTGTGGATGACCTGATCGGCCTGCTGGTCGGCCCTTTGTTTCTGGTGGCCGAGGTGGCCTTCCACTGGAACATGCGCACCGAAGTGCGCGATGAGATCCGCCGCCGCTTGGGCGCGGCCCCCGCTGCAACCGGCCTGGCAGCATGAGCTTTACCGCTGCGCTGCCCACCTTGTTGCTGCTGGCGCTTGCGCTGGTGATGTTCGGTCTGGGTCTGTCATTGACCGTTCAGGACTTTGCCCGCCTGCGTGAGCATCCGCGCGCCGTGTTGCTGGCCCTCGTGCTGCAGATGGTGGCGCTGCCGGCAGTGGCCGTCGGGCTGATTGTGCTGTTGGGCGTGCAGCCCATTTACGCCGTCGGCCTGATGCTGCTGGCCGCCTCTCCGGGCGGGGTGTCAGCAAATTTGTTCAGTCACCTGTTTGGCGGCAATGTGGCGATGAACATTTCGCTAACCGCCATCAACACGGTGCTCTCCATCGTGAGCCTGCCCCTCATTGCCAACTGGGCCATTGCCACCTACTTGCAGACAGGCCAGGTGGTTCCCCTGCAGTTCGGCAAGGTGCTGGAGGTGGTGGGTGTTGTGATGGTGCCAGTGCTCATCGGCATGGTGGTGCGGCACCGCCAGCCCGGTTTCAGCGAACGCATGGGTTCGCCCATGAAGGCGTTCAGCGCGGTGGTGCTGGCTGCGTTCTCGTTGATTGCCATCGTCAAAGAGTGGAGCGCACTCACCGCATCCATCAACAGTCTCGGCCCTGTGGTGTTGGCCTTCAACCTGGCCAGCTTGCTGGTTGGCTACTACCTGTCACGGGCAGCGGGGCTTGCCAAGCCGCTGGCCACGGCGGTGAGTTTTGAGATCGGTATCCACAACTCCACTTTGGCGATTTTTGTGGCGCTATCGGTCTTGGGTAATCTGCAGTTGGGTCTGCCAGCCGCTATTTACTCGGTGAGCATGTATCTCACAGCAACCGCCTTCGGATTTTTGGTATTGCGCCGCTCACCCCCGGAGAACGCACCGTGATGACGATCTCTGCTCCCCGCGCACTGGCAGCGGTGCTGGTGTCTCTTTTTCTGGCCTCTGCCGTCACTGCGCAAACCGCGGCCCCGACCAGTGGCCTTACCGTCGAGGGCGTGATCTTTGAGAAAGAGGCCCAGGTGGCCGGCACCGCACTCAAGCTCAACGGGGCGGGTGTGCGGACCAAGTTTGTCTTCAAGGTCTATGCGGCGGGCTTGTATTTGGCGGCCCCAGCCAGAACGCCTGCAGAGGTCTATGCCGCCAAGGGCCCCAAGCGCCTTAAGGTGAGCTTTGTGCGCGAAACCGATGCCACGACCTTGGGCAAAACCATGTCCCAGGTGATGAGTGACAACCTCCCGCGCGAACAGTTCGGCAAATGCATACCCGGCCTTATCAAGCTGGGCGAGCTCTTTGCTGACAAGAAAAAGATGGGTGTCGGAGAAATGTTCACCGTGGACGAAATTCCCGCCAAAGCGACCGTCATCAGCATCAACAACAAGGTGGCCGCTGAGATTTCCGAGCCGGAGTTCTTTGCCTGCCTGATGTACAACTATTTCGGCGAACGCCCGGCCGATGCCAAGCTCAAGCTAGCCTTGCTCGGCGGGCCCTGAGTCCGGGGGCGGGTAAGCTCGCCGCATGCAACCTGGTGTTCTTTATGCAGCCCTAGCCTATTTGGCCTGGGGGCTCTTCCCGCTTTATTTCAAGCAACTCTCTGCTATCCCCGCCCTGGAGGTGGTGATGCACCGCACCGTCTGGTGCATGGTGCTGTTGCTTGCGGTGTTGGCCATGCGCCGCCAGTGGGCCTGGTTAGGCGCGGTGTGGCGCACCCCTAAAGTGATGGGCGCGTTTGCCCTCTCGGCCGTGTTGCTGGGGGTGAACTGGCTGGTATACGTGTGGGCGGTGCAAAACGGCCATGTGCTCGACGCCAGCCTGGGCTATTTCATCCTGCCGCTGGTCAACGTGGGGCTGGGCTTTGTGTTTTTGCATGAACGCCCGCGGCCTGGTCAATGGATCGCGGTGGCTGTGGCGGCCGCCGGCGTGCTCTGGCTGGCCCTGCTCTCGGGCCATGTGCCGTGGGTGGCGCTGGTGTTGGCGGTCACTTTTGGGTTCTACGGTTTGCTGCGCAAAGTGGGCGCTCTGGGCGCATTAGAGGGCCTCACGTTGGAGACGCTGGTGCTCGCACCGGTAGCGGGCGGCCTCCTGCTGTGGTGGGGCCTGCAGGGGCAGGGCGCTTTGGTCGAGGGCAGTGCGTCGGATATCGGGTGGCTGCTGCTGGCCGGCCCGTTTACCGCAGTGCCCTTGCTCTTGTTTGCCGCCGGTGCGCGCCGCGTGTCCATGGCCACCATGGGCATCCTGCAATACATCTCCCCCAGCCTGCAACTGCTGATTGGCGTCTGGCTTTATGGCGAACCCTTCGAGGCGGCCCGGGCCATTGGTTTTTGCCTGATCTGGGCCGCCTTGGGGGTGTACAGCCTCGAGGGCTGGTGGTTCAGCCGCCGCGCAGCGGCAGACACAAAGGGCAGTTAGCGCGGCGGGTAGACCACTTTGCCCCGCTCGCGGATGTGGGCGGTCAGCGGGCTTTCCAAGCCCAGCAGGGCCGCACTTTCCAGCAGCACCTCAATCACCCTCGGTTCGGGTGAGTAGTGCATGGTTTGCAGCGCAGCGGTGTACAGCGCGCGAGCCGTCTCAGGCGTTACCGGTGTGGTGGTCACATACGCAAACTGCACGGCGCTGCGAAACAGCACCGCGTCTTTGACTTTTTCATAGGTGTTCTCTTTCAGCTCAGGGCTGCGCGCCTGGGGATGGATGTAGAGCTGACTCACCCGCGAATACTCCCAACCGGTGAAGGCGGTGATGGCAATCAATGCACCCGCCAGACCACTGGCCAGTAATCGAAGGCCGGTACTTGGAAGGCCGGCCTCTTGCGGTCGCTGCGTAGTGCACAACATGCCCACCGCCAACAGGGCCGCAACCTGGAACGGCCCGTACCACAAGGGGTACTCCAGCAGGCTGTGCAGCCCGATGACCAGCAGCACACCCCAGGCCAACTGGGCGGTAGGGTGCTGTGCGCGCCACGGCTTGGCGCGGGCCGCCAACACCAGCGCGCCACCACACAGCAGGGTCGCAGCCGGCAGCCCCAGCTCCACCGCCAATTGCAAAGGCAGGTTGTGTGCGTTGTCCAGAATTTCACTGAACCGCGCACCGGCATACGGGTGCATGAAGTGGGCAAACTTCAGCTCCCCCCAGCCCCAGCCGGTCCACGGGTGCACCATGATCAACTCCATCACGTTGGCCCACAGAATCATGCGGCTTTGGGAGCCTGCGTCCTCTGAAAAACGTGCGAATGCATTGGCGGGGACTTGCCCTGTGAGTGACTGCAAGGCGTAGGGCAGCGCCAGGTTGGCAGCAAGGTAGGCCGCCAGCGCCCACAGGCTCCAGCGCCAAGCGCTGCCCTTGCCTGCGTCTGTGCTGCGCCGGCTCCAGAACCACGCCACCCCAGCAATCAATATCCACTGCAAAGCTCCCGTGCGGGAGCTGCTGGCTGCGTTGCCTCCGGCCAGCAGCAACACCGCAGCCCCTAGCGCTGCCGTGCGCAAGGCCGGCATGGCCAGTGGGGCCGCATCCGCCGGTCTATGTGCCAACCACAGCAGGCTGAGCAAGCCGATGGAGGTGAGTGTCGCAAACTGGTTGCGCTGGCGCAGGTTGGCGAATGCCGTGCCTTGGGTTGTCTGCATGATCCAATCCGACCAGCCTGGATCCACCGCCCCGAAATACTGCACCCAGGCCATGCCGGCGCTGAGCAGTGCCGCGAGTAACCAGCCCCAGGCCACCGTCGCCACCAGGCTGGCGCGGGGCATGCGGTGTCCGCCCACGGCCCACACCAGCAAAAACAACGCGCAGCTGCCCGCTGTGCCCAAGCGCTGCAGCATGTCAGGGTTGGGCCCCCAGGACAGCGGGCTGACCCAGGGGAAGGCAATCGCCGCCAGCAGCAAGCCGGTGGTGAGTTGCACCTTCACGATGTGTGTGAGGTCGGAGGCAGCGGGTGACAGTGCGGGTTGTTGTGGCAGCGCCATGCCTCAGGCCTTGTTAAACAAGGGGTGCAGGGTGCTGTGCTTGCCGTCGAACACCTCGTGGCCTTCATCGATTTGCACCGTAATGCCCAAGGGTTTACTGGCCAACACCGCCGCCAGATAAGTGCCGGCGGTAGCCTTGAGTGCCTCGCCCATTTGTTGGTGCACCACCGGGCTGCGGCCCTTGGCCATACGCAGGTTCATGTACACAAAACCGTAGTCGCCCTTGCCGTCTGCCACAGCGCTGTGCTCAGCCGGGTAGGCCAGCACGCGGGTGCCTCCGGTGGGGAAGACTTGTTTGCCGCTCTCGTCGCGCTGGGCGAGCATGGTGTCGCACAAACTGCGGCACAGGCCGGACATATCGGCCTCACGGTCGAGATTCGCGGTGTACAAAACAACCAAGTGCGGCATGGCAGGGTTCTCCAGGTTTTAGAGTCAAATCGGCCTCTGGCGCAGGTTTCAAGTGCGCGAGTAGCTATCAAAACAGGAGCGGATTATCCACCGGCCGGCGCAGCCTCTTGCGCCAAGTGTTGTAACGCGAGGTGCGCCGGGGTGTCGAGGTGCGGGGGGAGCTGGTGCTTGGCCTGCAGGTAGTGGTGGGTGTAGACCTCCAGCCAGGCCTCTAGCGCTTGGGCGGCACGGGTCTCGCCGGCCAGCTCGAGGCACAGGGCCCCCACTTCGCTGGTGCAAAAGTGGTCTTCTCTGCGGCTGCGGCGCAACTTGTAGCGTGAGATCTGCTCGGGCTGCAAGCTGAGCACCGGGAAGCGGTCGAGGTAGGGGCTCTTGCGGAACATCTTGCGCGCTTCCGGCCAGGTGGCATCGAGCAAGATAAACAGGGGCCGCTTGGCAGACTCGGCGGCTGCCACCTCCGGCGCCAAGGCCGGCGGTGGCAAGGTGTTCATCACCCGCCCCGGCGTCACAAACTCGCCGGGGAACACCACCACCGGCAGCCACTGCGGGTCGGCCAGCAGGGCTAGCAAGGCGGGGTCGACCTCGGTGCGCGCCCAGCCGAAGGCATAGGTGTCGGTCACCACATCGGCAATCAGCCAACCCGTGTTGCTGGGTTTGAGGGGCTCAATATCCGCCATGATCAGGCACACCCCGGCGCGTGCCTGCACTTGGGGCTGTAGTGCGCAAATGCAGTGCGCCGGGTTGATGCGGCAGCCCGGGCACCGCTCCCCCTTCATGCCGCCGCGCGCCAGAAACGGCTTTCTGCTGCGGGCCAGGCGTGCAGCGCGCAGGCGCGATACCGCGTGGGGTTCTGCGGGAACCGGCTTATGCATGGGGTTCCCATCCGTTCATGCGAGTCTGCACCGTCTGCAAGACCGCATACAAAGACGCGGCCTCCGCCTCGCCCAGCGCCCCAAACAGGTCTTGTGCCAGTGTGGCCTCCAGGGCCAGAAACCAGGCGCTTTTCTGTTCGCCTTCCGGCGTCAGGCTCAGGCGCCACACCCGGCGGTCACGCTCATCGGGGGTGCGCACCAGCAGTTGCCGGTCTTCCAGCTCGCGGATCAGACGGGCCATCTGGCCCTTGTCCCGCCCCATGGACTGCACCAACTGTTGCTGGGTCGCCCCGGGGCTGCGCTGGCACAGGCACAGCGCGTGCAAATGCAGCGGGCCCAGGCCCTGCTCAAGGTCGGCAGCCAGCATGCGGGCCTTGAGGATTTGCTGGGCATGGCCCGAGGCCGTCATGAAGGCCACAAACGTGGCGACTGTTAACGAGGTCTTGGCGGGGGTAGACGTGGGCGGTGGGGAAGTCGGTATGGTCGGCATGGTGCTATATGGTTGACTTTATCAACCAATATTTCTACAATGTTGATATTGTCAACTATTAATGCTTCCATGCCTACTTCTGCCTTCCGCAAAATCCCGCCGCCCGTTCTTATCTTGCCTACGATCGCTTTGTTGCTCAGCGCCTTTATGACCTGGGCCAATGCCGCAGCCGGTGCCCCGTTTGCAGCACTGTGGGCGCGCAACTTTGCGACCTGCCTGGTGATGCTTCCGCTGATTTTGCTGGGCATTGCCCAACTCGAAAAACTGGTCGCCGTGGTGGCGCCCACGCTGCGCCCGTTCTGGGGCAAGGTGGTGGTGTCGCTGCTGAGCTCATTGGCCATCGAAAGCCTGTTGGCGCTCGTCATCTCGCTGATCAACAGCCCGTGGGACGCCACCTTGCCGCTCTACTGGTGGAAGGCCTTCAGCCGCTCGCTGCCTATCGGGCTGCTGATCGGGTTTTTCATGGGCTTCTATATGAAACCCAAGCTCGACGCCATGCGCCGCGCACGCCAGACCTAACGCAAGCGCCCGCGCAACATCACCAGAAGCGATAGCTCCCCAAGAGCTCGCCATGTGTTGCATGCCTCTCCGACATAATGTGACCGATGTCAAATTCGCGACCTTGGCGTATCTCGAGTGGCTACTTGTTTCTGGTAGCGCTACTTTTATTGGCCTTTGCGCTGGGCTATCTGGTGGTACGCAACACCGTGCAAAAAACCGTAGACCACCAGGCGCTGTCGATAGCGCAAGTGGTTGCCAGCCAGGCCGCTACCGCCCGCACGGTGTATTCCCGCGAGATTGCCGAAAAGCTGCGCCGTGATGGCTCGGGCCCCAGTGAAAACTTCCTCACCATGCCCGGCCATGTGCCCATTCCGGCGCAGTTCTTGAAACAAATGGCGCAAGCCGCCAGCCAGAATACCGACAACCTGTTTGCCTACCGCCCAGTCAGCAAATGGAACCTGGACCCCGGCCAAGGCCTGAACGACGACTTTCTGCGCTGGGCCTGGCCACAGCTCGAAACCCAAGAAAAATCTGCCCCGCCTGATTTGGTGCAATGGCGGGTCATCAGCCGTATCGATGAGCAAGACGGTGTCCGGGTGCTGCGCTACCTCAAGGCCGACCCCGCCTCCGACATGTCGTGCGTGGCATGCCACAACGCTTACGAAAAGCGCCCCGACATCCTGGCCCGCCGCACCGCAGAAGGCATCACCCCCGGCAAGCAATGGAAGCAAAACGAGCTCTTGGGCGCCCTCTACGTCACGGTGCCGCTGGACAAGGCCGAGCTGGTCGCCAAAAGCTACGTCACCGACGCCACCTTTTTCTTCGGCCTGATTCTGGTCGCTTCGGTGATCGCCATGATGGCCTACAAAACCCGCACCGAGCGGGAGCTGCGCCACGCCAAGCGCGCCGCCGAGCAGGCCAACAATGCCAAAAGCGAGTTCCTGGCCAACATGAGCCACGAGATCCGCACCCCAATGATCGGGGTCATCGGCATGACCGAGCTCGCGCTCGACACCGACCTCTCCCCCCAGCAGCGCGACTACCTGACCACTGTCAAAGGCTCGGCGCAGACGCTGATGGTCATCCTGAACGACCTGCTTGATTTCTCCAAGATCGAAGCCGGCAAACTGCACATCGAGCACATCGATTTCTCGGTGCTAGAAACCCTCAACGACATCTTGCGCCCCCTCATCGCGCGGGCTGAGGCCAAGAACATCGCGCTCGAATACCTCTGGCCCACCAACTTGCCCACCGTTCTGCGTGGCGACCCCGGCCGCATCCGCCAAGTGTTGAGCAACCTGGTGGACAACGCCATCAAGTTCACCTCGGAGGGGCAGGTTCGTGTCACGCTCCGCTCTACCCGTTTGCCTAATGGCACGGTAGAGCTGCAGTTTGCGGTGAGCGACACCGGCATCGGCATGTCGGCAGCCACCCAGAAACACATTTTTGAATCCTTTAGCCAGGCCGATGCGTCTACCACCCGGGGCTTTGGCGGCACCGGGCTGGGCTTGAGCATCTGCAAAAACCTGGTCGAGCTCATGGGCGGCGGCATCTGGGTCGAGAGCGCGCCCTCTATGGGCAGCACCTTCTATTTCACGGTGCCGCTGCAGCCCGCCCAGCAGGGCCCGGCGGTGGTCTACACCCCAGAGGTATCTGCGCCACCCCTACCTAGCACCCCCGCAAACACAGAGCCTGCACTTCCGGGCGCACCCTGCCGCATCCTGCTGGTAGAAGACCACCCGATCAACCAAAAACTGGCCATCACCCTCTTGAGCAAATGGGGCTACGAGGTGGTACTCGCCGAGAACGGACAAGAGGGGCTGGACCTGTTCAAGGGGGGCCACTGGGACCTGATCTTGATGGACGTTCAAATGCCCGTCATGGGCGGCCTCGAGGCGACCCGCGCCATGCGCGCGTGGGAGCGCCAGGAGCAGCGGCCCCGCACCCCCATCATCGCCATGACCGCCAACGCAATGGACCGCGACCGCGCCGACTGCCTCGAAGCCGGCATGGACGAGCACCTCGCCAAGCCCTACAAGGTCGAAATGCTGCGCATCCTGCTTGCGCGATTCTTGCTCCGCTCCGAATAACCGGCACCCGCGCTCGGTCACGGTGCCGCGGTAAAAATGCGGCATCGTTTTTTACACAGCAGGAGCAGCAATGGGAACCATGGTTGAATTTCACCGGCCCGACGGCAAAGCCGTGCAGGGCTACCTGGCCGTCCCGGCCCACGCACCCAACGCCCCGGCCATCGTGGTCATCCAGGAGTGGTGGGGCCTGAACGATCAGATCCGTGGCGTCGCCGAACGGCTGGCCCTGGCGGGTTTTCAGGCGCTGGTGCCGGACCTGTACCGCGGCAAATCCACCGTCGAGGCCGAAGAAGCCCACCACCTCATGACCGCGCTGGATTTCGGCGACGCCGCCAGCCAAGACATCACCGGTGCGGTGCAGTTCATGAAAACCCGCGCCCCCAAAGTCGGCCTCACCGGCTTCTGCATGGGCGGTGCGCTCACGCTCCTGGGCGTGACCCAGTCACCGGCTATTGATGCGGCTGTGGTCTGGTACGGCTGCCCGCCGCTCGACTACATCGACGCCAGCAAAATCAAAGCGCCGTTGCAAGGCCACTGGGCCACCCAAGACCAGTTCTTTGCTATTGACACGGTAGATGGGCTGGAGGCCAAGCTCACCGCTGCCGGTGTGGGCTTTGAGTTCCACCGCTATCTGGCCCACCACGCTTTTGCCAACGAAACTGCCGTGGGCCCCAGCCGCACACCCGCCACCCAGTTCGACCCGGTCTGGGCCCAGCAGGCGTGGGACCGCACATTGCACTTCTTCGGCAAACACTTGGGCTAAGTCCGCAGCCGAAGCGCTGTGTGCTTCAGAGCCCCAGTTGGATGGCCTTGTCCTTGGCGAACTTGGCCGCTTGCGGGCTCAAAGAGCTCAGGCACACATAGACTGCAAAGTCCGCACCGAGCGCTTCTTTCTGGGCCACCAAGGCTTCGAGCGGCTCCACCCCGTGGGTGGCCGCTTTGTAGCGTTTGGCAGCGACCAGGGTGACCTGTCCTGCCTTTTCCAAACGGAAGTCGGCTCCACTTCCCGAGGCGTTGGCCCCCAAGCGCGTCACGCTATATCCCTGCTGAACGAATTTGGCGTTTAACTCTGCGGAAAACTCTCGCCACGACAAGCCTGCCAAGCGCGCTGTCTCGGCCTCTACGGCCGCCGCAGACGGGGTGTTCCATTGCCGCTTGAGTGCCATTGCCGCGATCACCAGAAACGGGAACGTGCCGATGATGCCAAACACGACCAAGTCCTTGGGCATCAGAGCGGCGCACATGGCACTGATGACGCCTGCAATCAAAACGCTGTACCACCACGGGTTGCGCAGCAAGATCGCAAACAGTGAGTTGGGAGCCATTTTGTATTTCATCGGGGCATTCTTCGGAAATGGAAACCCGCGATTAAACCGCATCGCGTATTGACATCATGCGGGCTGCAGTCTCTAGGGGCTTTCGGACTGCTTGGTGTCGGCTATCGCGGCCCCCACGCGGGGAGACCGTTACGCTGCTACTAGCCGCTGGCAATGCGCAGCCGGCGTGCGGCGTCTTCGGCGCGGGCGTCGTCAATCTCGCGCAGCACCGCCAGCATGTCCACATCGGCATATTGGCGCTCGTAGCGTCCGGTGAGCGGGGTGTCGTTGGTCAACATGCCGGCCTGGTACAGGTTCCAGATCTCGGGGCCGTATTCGGTGGTTAGCAGCTCGGGCGCAAACTGCCCGAAAAAATCCCGCAGGTTGCCCACATCGCGCATCAGCATGCGCTGGGCGTGGTTGTTGCCCGCCGCATCCACCGCCTGTGGCAGGTCAATGATGACCGGCACATCCACCCCGCCCGCTTCCACCCCGGTGTTCGCCAGCAAGATATTGAACTCCGACAAATCCCCGTGCACCACCCCCGCGCACAACATGCGCACCACCTCGCCGATCAGCGTGGTGTGGTGGGTGAGGGCTTGTTCGGGCGTAAAGGCCACATCGTTCAGGCGTGGCGCGGCGTCGCCATGGGCGTCGGTGACCAGCTCCATGAGGAGCACACCATCGTGAAAGTTATATGGCTGCGGCACCCGCACACCCGCTGCAGCCAGGCGGTAGAGCGCGTCTACCTCGGCGCTTTGCCAAGCGGCTTCTTGCTCCTGCCGGCCAAACTTGCTGCCCTTGGCCATGGCCCGGGCGGAGCGTGAGTTTTTGACCCTGCGGTTCTCGGTGTAGTCCACCGCTTGGCGAAAGCTGCGGTGGGTGGCCTCTTTGTAAATCTTGGCGCACAAGGTGTGCTCACCATTGCGCACCACAAACACCATGGCCTCTTTGCCGCTCATGAGCTGGCGCACCACAGTGTCGATGAGGCCTTCTTCCATGAGGGACTGTAGGCGGGGGGGAGCTTTCATCTACCGATTGTGACCGCCCCCGCTAAGCCCGCCTGAACCGTGCGGGCTGAAAGGCGCTTTAGCGCGAAGGCAGCGACCAGCCGGCTTGCTGGTTGTTCTTGTCGTTTTCGTAATCCCAGGTGCTGGCGCAGCGGTCGCAGCGCCAGCGAGTGATGGTCACCGGCTTGCCGCCGCGCTCTTCTTTCCAGTTTTGGGTTTGCACCAGTTCGGCGTGGCCGGGGGCACGGCGCCAGTTGCGTTGGATGCCGCGGCAGGGTTCGCAGAGTGCGGCTTCGCGGGCTTCGGCCGCGGCTTTGTATTTGTCAGTCATGCGCCCGATTGTCGCTGGCCTTGCGCCGGGTGCCAATGACAGCGGACTGCACTGCAGGATAAATCTATGCAGATAAACGCCTAAGCACATGATTTAAATAAGTTTTTCGGTAAATAAATCTATTCATATAATCATTCATGCCTGCCGCTAGCGACCTTTCCCACACCATCGTGCAAGCCTTGCGCCGCCAAGGCGGGGCGCTCAGCAGCGCCGAGCTGCAAGCGGTGTTGCGGGTGAGCCAGCCCACGGTGTCGCGCGCACTCGCGCCGCTGATCCAGTCGGGCGAGGTGCAAAAAGTGGGTGCCGCCCGCAAGCAACGCTACGTGCTGCCCCGCACCGTGCGCGATGTCGGCCGCACTGTGCCGGTCATGCGCATCAACGCCCACGGCCAGCCCAGCCCCTTTGGCCGCATGGTGCCGCTCGCCAGTGGCGCCGTGTGGGTGGATGAAGAAGACGGCCTCAGCGCCCGCTTTGACGGCCTGCCCTGGTTTTTGGACGACATGCGGCCCCAAGGCTTCATGGGCCGCACTTTTGCGACCACCCACCCCGAGCTGCAACTCGGCAACGACCCCCGCTTCTGGAGCGATGACGACGTCTTGCGCGCCCTCGCCCTGTGTGGCGACGACCTGCCCGGCAACCTCGTGGTGGGTGAAGCGGCGTTTGCCCGCTTCCACACACTGCCGCAACGCGCCAGCCGTGTGGCATCGCCTGCGGACTACCCGGCCTTGGCCGAGGCCGCCATGCAAGGCAGCATCGGCGGCTCATCCGCCGGCGGTGAGCAGCCCAAGTTCTGCACGATCGTGCAGGGCGATGCAGCCGCGCCCGGCACTGCACCGGGCGATGGCGCCCGCCATGTGCTGGTCAAGTTTTCACCCGCAGGCGATGCCCCCACCGACCAGCGCACCCGCGACCTGTTGGTGTGCGAGCACCTGGCTTTGCAAACGCTGGCCAGCGCAGGCATTGCCGCTGCGGCCAGCCGCATCAGCACTGCGGCGGGCCGGGTGTTTCTCGAGGTCGAGCGCTTTGACCGCACACCCCTCGGCCCCGCCAACCCGCTGGGGCTGGGCCGTATCGGCATGGTGTCGCTGATGGTGTATGACGCCGAATACGTCGGCGCCATGGACAACTGGGGCGCCACGGCCAACCGCATGCAAGAGCGCCAGCTGCTGCGCCCAGCCGACGCGCGCACCCTCCGCCTGCTCGAGGCCTTTGGCGTCTTGATTGCCAACACCGACCGGCACTACGGCAACATCTCTTTGCTGCTCGAAGACGACGACTGGGTCTTGGCCCCCGCCTACGACATGCTCCCCATGCTCTACGCGCCGGTAGGCGGCGAGCTGGTGCCCCGCAATCTGGCCGACCGCCCCTTGCAGCCCACCGCCGCCATCCTGGCCGAATGGCCGCAAGCCCTGGCGCTGGCCCGCAGTTTTTGGAGTGTTGCCGCGCAAGACACCCGCATCTCGGGCGGCTTCAGGGCCATTTGCGCTGGCAATTTGGAGCACATCAGCCGCTAGAGGGGCTCGCCGCCGCGCTAGCATCTACCAAAAAAGGGAGCGCGATGGACAAAGCCGACTTCATACATCTGGTGCGCCTGAGCGAACACGCCAGCGCAGAAAACAGTGGCGCCTACCGCCGCAGCCTGGCCCGGTTTGCGGCGCTGGGCTACTTGTGGGTGGTGGTGTGCTTTGTCTTGGCCATTGTGCTGCTGGTCCTGTCGGGCAAGGCGCTGTTGCAGGGGCCGGTCAAAGGATATTGGGTCATGCTGCTGCTCTCCGGGGTGGGCTTGCTCTGGAGCAGCGTGCGCGCACTGTGGCTGCGCCTGGAGGCGCCCGAAGGCAGCCCGCTCACCCCGGCCGATGCCCCTTTGCTGTTTGAGGCGCTAGAGCGCATCCGCAAAAAAACCCAGGGCCCGCCCATCCACCATGTGCTGCTCGATTCCAGCTTCAACGCCAGCATCAGTCAGCTGCCCCGCTTCGGTTTGCTGGGCGGCGCCACTAACTACCTGACCATCGGCCTGCCCCTGCTGCTCGCGCTGGACCGGCCGCGGTTTCTGGCGGTCATGGCGCACGAATACGGCCACCTGCGCGGCGGCCATGGCCAGTTTGCCGCCTGGATCTACCGCACCCGCATGAGCTGGACCAAGCTTTACGAGAGCATGGAAGAAGACGCGAGCCTCATGGCCTACGCTACCCAGACCTTTCTGCGCTGGTACTTTCCGCGGTTCATGGCCAAAACCTTTGCGCTGGCCCGGCAAGACGAGTACGAGGCCGACCGCATCGCCTGCAAGCTGTTGG
>DGQR01000034.1:41215-41816 GCA_002390825.1 Rhodoferax sp. UBA4409 | reverse complement strand
CCACATGGTGGTCATGCCCGATGCGGATGTCGACCAGGTGGTAGATGCACTCATAGGCGCAGGCTACGGCTCCGCTGGCGAGCGTTGCATGGCCATCAGCGTGGCGGTGCTGGTGGGTGATGTGGCCGACAAGGTCATCCCCAAGTTGCTTGCGCGCACTAAGACGCTCAAGGTGCTCAACGGCACCAACCTCGCCGCCGAAATGGGCCCCATCGTCACCCAGGCCGCGCACAAGCGCATCAGCGGCTACATCGACCTCGGTGTGCAAGAAGGCGCCACGCTGCTGGCCGATGGCCGTGGCTTTGATGGCACACAAGCCGGTGAGGGTTGTGGTGATGGCTTCTGGCTGGGCGGCACGCTGTTTGACCATGTGACCCCCGAGATGCGCATCTACAAAGAAGAAATCTTCGGCCCCGTGCTCGCTTGCGTGCGCGTGCCGGACTTTGCCAAGGCGCTGCAGCTCATCAACGACCACGAGTTCGGCAACGGCGTGGCCTGCTTCACCCGAGACGGCAACGTGGCGCGCGAGTTCAGCCGCCGCGTGCAAGTGGGCATGGTGGGCATCAACGTGCCGATTCCGGTGCCCATGGCCTGGCACGGC
>DGQR01000034.1:0-41147 GCA_002390825.1 Rhodoferax sp. UBA4409 | reverse complement strand
CATGGCCTGGCACGGCTTTGGAGGCTGGAAGAAGAGCCTGTTTGGCGACATGCACGCCTACGGCGAAGAGGGCGTGCGCTTCTACACCAAGCAAAAGTCCATCATGCAGCGCTGGCCCGAGAGCATTGGCAAGGGCGCAGAGTTTGTGATGCCTACTGCGAAGTGATTACAAGCCCAGTAATTGCAAGTCAAATCATGCTCTAGCGCATATGGAATATGCGCGAGTAGCTACTCTTTTGATAGCAATTGAAAAGGCGACTCTGCGGGGTCGCCTTTTTTATTTCATCAAGCGATAGCCGACGGCAGTCTCGGTAAGCAGATGCTGGGGCTGGCTCGGATCGGCCTCCAGCTTTTGCCGCAAGTGCCCCATGTAAACGCGCAAGTAGTGCCCCTGCTCCGCATGGGACGGGCCCCACACTTCGCGCAGCAGTTGCCGGTGCGTCAGCACCCGGCCGGCATTCGTCACCAACACGAGCAGCAGGCGGTATTCAATCGGGGTGAGGTGCACCTCAGCGCCCGCACGGCGCACCAGTCGGGCTTGGCGGTCCACTTCGACCTCGCCAAAGAGAAAGAGCGACTCGTCGGCCTGGCCGTCGCTCCCCGCGCTGCGCGGCCGTCGCAAGTTGGCGCGCACCCGCGCTAACAACTCGCCGACCCCGAAGGGCTTGGTCAGGTAGTCGTCGGCCCCGGCGTCCAGTGCGGCAATTTTGTCGTCTTCCTCCACGCGGGCCGACAGCACCACGATGGGCACGGCAGACCAGCTGCGCACATCGCGAATCACGTCCAGCCCGTCGCCATCCGGCAGGCCCAGGTCCAGCACCAAGAGGTCCGGCTTGCGGGTGGCAGCATCCCGTAAGCCGTGTTGGGCGGTGGCCGCTTCAAACACCTGCCAGCCTTCCGCCTCCAGGGCGGCGCGCACAAAACGCCGGATCTGTGGCTCGTCTTCAATCAGCACAGCGACGGGGGAGGGGGTAGACATGGGGCAAAGGCTCAGTCGGTTTCGATGGAGGGCGGCTGCCGGCGCGGCAGGGTGATCACGAATTCTGCACCACCGCCTTCCGCATTGCGCGCGCTGATGCGGCCTTTGTGCGCATCGACAATGGCCTTGCAAATCGCCAAGCCGAGGCCCACACCGCGCGTGGACGATTCGCTGCTGCCGCGGGTGAATTTTTCAAATAGCGTGTCTTCCCGGCCGCGGCTCGATGCGGGCAGCCCGGCCCCAAAGTCGCGTACTCGCAGCTCCAAGCTGTTTGCGGTTGCCATGACCGAGATTTCCACCACCGGGCTGTGGGGCGGAGTGCTGCCCCCATATTTGACCGCGTTTTCCAGCAGATTGACCAGCACCCGCTCCATCAGCCCCGCGTCAAACTCCACCAGAGGCAGTTCATCCGGCACGCGGGTGCCGACCTTCACTGTGCCCAAGGCGTGCCGCGCAGCCCGGATAGCGCTGCCGATCAACTCCTCCACAGACTGCCACTCCGAGCGCAGCTCCACCTGCCCGCTCTCCAGGCGTGCCATTTCGAGCAGGTTGCCCACCAGGGTGCTGAGTTCGCGGGCTTCCTGGCGGATGGACTCTGCCAGCACCCTTTGCTCGGGGTTCAGGTGGGCCGATATTGCCAGCGACTCGGCTTGCCCCATGAGTGCGGTCAGCGGCGTGCGCACATCGTGCGACATGGCGGCCAACAGAGTGTTGCGCAGGCGCTCAGACTCCATCTGCACCACCGCAGCTTGTGCCACCTCGACGTAATGCACCCGCTCCAGCGCAATGGCGATCTGGCGGGCCAGGGTTTCGAGTTGTTGCACCTGCTCGGGAATCAGCAGCCAGCGCGCCTCTGCCGGTTGCAGTACCAGCACACCGCGGGTGCGCATCGGCGCTTTGAGCGGGACGTAATGCCAGGGGTTCGACGGCAGGGTCGAGGTGGCCACGCCAGTCCGCTCGTCATGGTGGAAGGCCCAGTCGGCAACGCTCCCGTCCATGCCGGGGGGCAGCACGGTCGGAATGGTCAATTGATCCGAGGTATCGGGCAGCAAAATTCTGGCGGAGCCGCCAAAGGTGCGCTCTACCGCCGCCTCGCCAAGGGCCACCACTTGCTCGGTCAAGAGCGCGCCCGACAGCTCGCGCGTCAGTTCAAACAAGGCCTGTGCCCTGCGCTCCCGGCTGGATGACACATGCGCTGAGAAGCGCAGGTTGGCGGTGAGCTGCCCGATCAAAATGCCCACCACCAGCATCACCGCAAACGTGACCAGGTACTGCACATCGCTCACCGCAAACGACAGACGCGGCGCCACATAAAAGAAATCAAAAGACGCGACCGACAACACCGCAGCCAAGCTGGCCGGGCCGCGCCCGAGCTTGACTGCCACCAACACCACACACAGCAAAAACAGCATGACGATGTTCGCTAGGTCAAACCAAGGCAGCAGCGGCAGGGTCACCAGGGTGGCCAAAATGCAAGCCGCTGTTGCGCCCAAGTAACGCGCCCATTGCGCACGCCACAGCACGGCGATGGGCTCCGCGTCGGAGTCGGTGGGGGTATTGCGGTTGAGGGGTTGCCCCAGTTTGCGCACGCTATCGGTGAAGCCCACTTCGACGATATCCAACGTGGGCGCCAAAGATGCGAGCCGGCGCGTCAGCGTCGGTTGCAGCCAGCGCCAAGCACTTTGCCAGCCTCGTGGGGCAGGGCGGCCCAGCACCAGCGTGGCGCAGTTCAGTGTTTTGGCGTGTTGCAGCAAGGCGGCGGCGATGTCATTGCCGGTGAGCACTGCGGTGCTGCCGCCCAACTCCTCGGCCAGCTTGAGGACTGCCAGGGTCCGGTCACGGTCCGGCGCGGCTTGGCGCTGCAGGGCAGGAGTTTCCACATAGGCGGCGTGCCAGCGCACATTGAGTTGGCCGGCTAAGCGGGCTGCAGTGCGCACCGCATGTTCGGCTCCCGCGTGGGGGCCCACACACACCAGCAGCGCACCCGACGTGTTCCATGCCGGCTGGTCTGTGGCGCTGCTCTGACGCGAGGTCTGCACCAAGTGCTGCCGGTAGCTGCGTACATCGTCGCCGACATGCTCGGCGGTGCGTCGCAGGGCGATTTCGCGCAACGCAATCAAGTTGCCCTTGCGGAAAAAGTGTTGGCTGGCGCGCTCGGCCTGCTGCGGGATATAGACCTTGCCGGCCTTCAGGCGCTCCAGCAACTCGTCAGCCGTTACATCCACCAGAATGATTTCGTCGGCAGCGTCCAGTACCGTGTCCGGCACCGTCTCGTTCACGCGCACCCCGGTAATCGCGCCCACCGTGCCGTTCAGGCTCTCCAGGTGCTGCACGTTCAGCGCCGTCCAAACGTCAATGCCCGCATTCAGCAGCTCCTGCACATCCTGCCAGCGCTTGGGGTGGCGCGAGCCCGGCGCATTGCTGTGCGCCAGCTCGTCCACCAGCAGCACCTCCGGCTGGGCCAACAGGGCGGCATCCAGGGCCAACTCCAGCAGCACTTGGCCGCGGTAGGGCATTTGTTGCAGGGGGAGTACCTGCAGTCCGGCCTGCAGCTCCATGGTGTCTTTGCGGCCATGGGTCTCCACCACGCCCACCAACACCCGCTGCCCGGCCCGTTGCGCCCGTTGGGCGGCGCTGAGCATGGCGTAGGTCTTGCCCACGCCTGCGTTGGCACCAAAGTAAATGCGCAGTTTGCCGCGCTGCTGTGTGGCCCGTGCCTCTTGCAGCTGGGCGAGCAGGGCGTCCGGGTCCGGCCGGGAATCAGTAAGGCTTGCCATTCGCCGAGTGTGCATCAAGCGCCAGGTTCAGTTGCAGCACATTCACCACCGGCTCGCCCAACACACCCAGCAGCGGGCGCTCGGTGTGCTGGGCCACCAGTGCCTGCACGGTTTCCGGGGTGAGCTTGCGGGCAGCAGCCACGCGAGCCAGCTGGTACTGCGCCGCGGCAAGGCTGATGTGCGGGTCCAGCCCGCTGGCAGAGGCGGTGACCAACTCCACCGGCACTTGGGCGGTGTTGGTGGGATCGGCCGCGCGCAGGGCTTCCAGGCGGCCCTTGGCAGCGTCTATGAGTGCCGGGTTCAGCGGGCCTTGGTTGGAGCCGCCTGAGGCTGCTGCATTGTTGGGGAAGTCCGCAGTGGCCGAGGGGCGGCCCCAAAAATGGCCGGGGTCGCTGAAGTTCTGGCCGATCAGTGCAGAGCCCACTGGCTTGCCATCGCGCACGATCAAGCTGCCATGGGCCTGGTGCGGGAAGGCGGCCTGCCCAACCGCCGTGACGACCAGCGGGTAGGCCACACCGGTAACCAGGGTGAGTGCTGCAAATACAACCAGCAGGGGACGTATTGTTTTATTCATGAGATGGCTCCTTAAACCAGATTCAATGCAACGAGCAACAGGTCAATCGCCTTGATGCCGACAAAGGGCACGATCAGCCCGCCCAGCCCGTAAATGGCCAGGTTGCGGCGCAAGAGCGCAGCCGCACCCACAGGCCGGTATTTCACGCCCTTGAGCGCCAGCGGAATCAGCGCCACGATGATCAGTGCGTTAAAAATCACCGCCGACAAAATCGCCGAGTTGGGGCTGCCCAGGTGCATCACATTGAGTGCGCCCAGTTGCGGGTAGGTGCTCACATAAATCGCCGGAATGATCGCGAAGTACTTGGCCACGTCATTGGCAATCGAGAATGTGGTGAGCGAGCCGCGCGTCATCAAGAGCGCCTTGCCAGTCTCCACAATTTCCAGCAGCTTGGTGGGGTTGGAGTCCAGGTCCACCATGTTGCCGGCCTCTTTAGCGGCTTGGGTGCCGCTGTTCATGGCCACCGCCACATCGGCTTGGGCCAGGGCGGGGGCATCGTTGGTGCCGTCGCCGGTCATGGCGACCAAGCGGCCTTCGGCCTGGTAGCTGCGAATCAGGGTGAGCTTGTCTTCGGGGGTGGCCTCGGCCAAGAAGTCGTCAACCCCGGCTTCGGCGGCAATGGCGGCTGCTGTGAGCCGGTTGTCGCCGGTGATCATCACCGTCTTGATGCCCATGCGGCGCAGCTCGCCAAAGCGCTCCTTGATACCGGTTTTGACGATGTCTTTGAGCTCTACCACACCCAGCACCCGTCGGCCATCCACCACGGCCAGCGGCGTGCTGCCACGGCGTGACACCTCGTCGGCTGCGCGCAGCACCTCGGGGGGCATGGTGTGGCCTTGCGCTTCGAGGTACTTGCGCACCGCGTCCACCGCGCCCTTGCGCAGCTGGCGTTGCTTGCCATCGGCGCCGGTCACATCCATGCCGCTCATGCGGGTTTGGGCCGTGAAGGGCACCTCGGTGGTGGTGCCGGTCAATGGTTCGACCTGCACTTTGCTCTGCGCCAGCACCACGATGCTGCGTCCCTCAGGCGTTTCGTCGGCGGCAGAGGCTTGTGCGGCGCACAGCGCGAGCTGCTCCAAGCTTATGCCGGGAGCGGGAATGAACAAGGCCGCCTGGCGGTTGCCGTGGGTGATGGTGCCGGTCTTGTCGAGCAGCAGCACATCCACATCGCCAGCGGCTTCTACCGCGCGGCCCGAGGTGGCGATCACATTGGCCTGCATCATCCGGCTCATGCCTGCCACGCCCACGGCCGACAAAAGTCCGCCAATGGTGGTCGGGATCAGGCACACCAGAAGGGCAATCAGCGCGGTGATGCTGACTACCGTGCCCTTGTTACCCAATGACGCTGCAGCCTCCACGCTGAAGATGGAGAAGGGCAGCAAGGTCACCGTCACCACCAGAAAGACGATGGTCAGCGCCACCAGCAAAATGGTCAGTGCCACTTCGTTGGGCGTCTTCTGGCGTTTGGCGCCTTCGACCATGCCGATCATGCGGTCCAGAAACGACTCGCCGGGGTTCACGCCAATGCGCACCACCAGCCAGTCTGAGAGCACCCGTGTGCCGCCGGTGACCGATGCAAAGTCGCCACCGGACTCGCGCACCACCGGGGCAGATTCGCCCGTAATGGCGCTTTCGTCCACGGTGGCTACACCTTGAATGACTTCCCCATCTACCGGAATCATGTCGCCGGCTTCTACCAGTACCACATCGCCCTTGCGGAGGTTCTCCGCTTGCTCTGGCAACCAGCTGGAGCCATGCACGGGCTCCTTGAGTTTCTTGGCCCAGGTGCTTTTCTTGAGGCCTTTGAGCGAGTCGGCCTGGGCCTTGCTGCGGCCTTCGGCCAGTGCTTCGGCAAAGTTGGCAAACAACACGGTAAACCACAGCCACACCGCTACAGTGAGGATGAAGGCCGGCGAGTCGCTCACGTTGCCTTGCAGTGCCTGCAAGCCCAGCAGCGTGGTGACGATGCTACCCACGTACACCACAAACATCACCGGGTTGCGCCACTGCACCCGGGGGGCCAGCTTGAGGAATGCGGCCCACACAGCGGGCTTGACCAGTGCGGGGTCCATCAGGGTTAAAGAGGTTTTGCTAGTCATAAATTTCTCTTGCAAATAGGGCATATCACGGTTTTGTCCAAAGCATCAGGTGCTCGACCACCGGGCCCAGCGCCAGCGAGGGCACGTAGTTCAGCAAGCCCACCAGCAGCACCGTGCCGATCAAGAGCACCACAAACAGCGGCCCGTGGGTGGGGAAGGTGCCGGCGGTAGCGGGCAAGCGCTTCTTGGCGGCCAGCGCGCCGGCAATCGCCAGCACCGGCACGATTACGCCGAAGCGGCCAAACCACATGGCAATGGCCAGCAGGTAGTTGTAAAACGGGGTGTTGGCCGACAAGCCCGCAAAGGCACTGCCGTTGTTGTTGGCAGCCGAGGTCAGGGCGTACAGGATTTCTGAGAAGCCATGGGCGCCCGGGTTGGCAATACCGGCTTTGCCTGCACCCGCCATCACCGCAATCGCGGTGCCTGCCAACACTAGGATGGGCGTGACCAGAATCGCCATCGAGGTGAGCTTCATCTCGTGGGCCTCGATCTTTTTGCCTAGGTACTCGGGGGTGCGGCCAATCATCAGGCCGGCGATAAAAACCGCCAGGATCGCGAAGATCAACATGCCGTATAGGCCGGTACCCACGCCACCAAACACCACCTCGCCCAGCTGCATCATCACCATCGGCACCATGCCACCCAGCGGGGTGAAGGAGTCGTGCATCGCGTTGACCGCGCCGCATGAGGCCGCTGTGGTAATCACCGCAAACAAGCTGCTGGCCGTGATGCCAAAGCGGGTTTCTTTGCCTTCCATATTGCCGCCGCTCTGCAGACTGCTGGCTGCCTGGTCCACGCCCAGTGCTGTAATTTGCGGGTTGCCTGCCTGCTCGGCTGGAATGATGGCCGCCACCGCCAACACAAACATCACCGTCATGGCGGCCAAGACCGCCCAGCCTTGGCGCTGGTCGCCCACCACACGGCCAAAGGCAAAGCACAGGCCGGCCGGTATCAAGAAAATCGCCAGCATCTGCAGCAAGTTGCTCAAGGCAGTGGGGTTCTCATAGGGGTGTGCCGAGTTGGCATTGAAAAATCCGCCCCCGTTGGTGCCCAGCATCTTGATCGCCTCTTGCGATGCCACCGGGCCCATGGGTAGGGTTTGTATCTGAACGCTGGCGCTGGTGGATTCCAGCGTGGTGACCTGTTGGTAGGCGTCAAAGTTTTGAATCACGCCCTGGCCCACCAGAACGATGGCGAACACCAAAGACAGCGGCACCAGCAGCCATACGGTGATGCGGGTGATATCCACCCAAAAGTTGCCAATCACTGCGGTCGACTTGGCCGCAAAGCCGCGGAACAGTGCAAACACCACCGCAATGCCGGTGGCCGCGGACAAAAAGTTTTGCACCGCCAAGCCCAGCATCTGGGTGAGGTAGCCCATGGTGGACTCGCCGGCGTAGCCCTGCCAGTTGGTGTTGGTAACAAAGCTCACCGCGGTGTTGAATGCCGAGTCCACCGACACCGTGCCCAGTCCCTCCGGGTTGAGCGGCAACACCGCTTGCGAGCGCTGCAGCAAAAACACCACCAGCACCCCCAGGGCATTGAAGGCCAGCACCGCCCATGTGTATTGTTTCCAGGGCATGGACTGGTCGGGCGCAGTGCCTGCCAGCCGGAACAAGGGCGCTTCCAGCCGCAGCATCCATGCGGGCAACTGACCGGAAGCCAAGCGCGCCAGCCAGATACCCAGCGGCCACGAGGCCATCAATAGCGTGGTGAGAAAAAGGGCCAGCAGCCCCCATGCGGAGTTCGTCATTAAAAACTCTCCGCGCGCACCAGCGCATAGACCAAATACACCAACAGCAAGGCCGCACAGGTGCCGCCCAAGCTGTACACCACGTGAAGGGTGTTGACCGTTTCCATCGTTTTCTCCTGCATCAAATCGATGGGAGAAGTGTGTTCAGACGCGCGTAAAAACGGGGATGAGATTCGCCGGGCGGGTGTAAAAAAAGCGTAAATGCGCGGGGCTTCCGCCCATCTGGCTGTGGCCACCCGGGATGTGCATCACCTCCATGCTGGCTTCTCATGCCATGTCGCCATCCATCGAATGAACTGTTCGGCGGGTAGCGGTCTTGAGATGGCGTAGCCTTGGGCCAAGTCACAACCCAAGTCCATGAGGAGTCGGCCATGCGCTTCTGATTCGACGCCTTCCGCGATGACCTCGCGCTTGAATGCTGCGGCCAGACCGATAACACCTTTCAAAATGGCCAGATCATCGGGGTCGACCAGCATGTCTCTCACAAAACTCTGGTCAATTTTGAGCTGCTTGACGTGCAAGCGCTTCAGATAAGTGAGTGAGGAGTACCCAGTGCCGAAATCGTCCAGCGCAAAGGTCACCCCCATGGCTGCGCAAGCCTCTATCACCTTTGAGGCCTTGTCGATATCCTCCAGCGCGCTGGTTTCCAGGACTTCCAAATTAAGGCAGCCCGGTGCAACGTTCGGAAACTGCGCGAACAAAGTCTCGAGTCTTTCCACGAAATCATCCTGCTGCAAATGGTGTGCGCCTACATTGACGCTGACGGCCATCTGGAGGCCCGCCTTCTTCCACGCATCAATTTGTTGCAATGCCTCTGCAATCACCCATTCCCCAACCTGAATGGAAAGCGTGTCGTTCTCGATCACCGGCAGAAACTCCGCGGGCGGGATCAAGCCTCGATCGGGGTCTTGCCAACGGACCAGGGCTTCGGCGCCCACCACCTCGCCGGTTCGCATATTCACCTTCGGCTGGTAGTGGAGCACCAGTTCCTGGCGTGAAAGGGCTTTCCGGATCCTGTCCAGACTGGCGTGGTGTCCACGCAGGGTGCTGTAGTGTTCCGCGTCGAATAAGTGGAAACGGTTCTTCCCGGCAAGCTTGGCTTGGTACATCGCCTGGTCGGCCTGACGAAGCAGCTGATCGGCGTTGACCTCATCGCGTTGGGGAAAGAATGTCATCCCGGCGCTTGCCGATAACTGCAACACCGATTCGCCCACATGAATCGGCTGTGCGGCAGCGGCCAGCAAGGGGGCCAAAAGCGGGGTGCCGGTAGCGGGGTCATCAAGGTCTGTCAGCACGACCACAAACTCATCTCCACCCAACCTTGCCAGGGTATCCCGCTCTTTCAGCGCCGACTTCATCCGCAGCGAGAGGGTGACCAGCATTTGGTCCCCCGTGCTGTGTCCGTATTGATCATTGATTCCCTTGAATCCATCGAGGTCCAGAAACGCAATGGCCAAGTGTTTGCCCTGGCGTTTGGCGTGGGCCATCTCTTGGTCGAGTCGGATCGCAAACAGCACCCGGTTCGGGAGGCCTGTCAGGGCATCAAAGTGGGCGATATGCTCCAGTTGACTCTGGTGAGCCTTCAAAGAGGTAATGTCTGAGGCTAGCCCCACGTATTGTTTGGTTTTTCCTGATGGATCCCTGACCGCACTGATGGTGAGCATCTCTGCATAAAACTCGCCTGATTTGCGGCGGTTCCAAACCTCTCCGCTCCAGTAGCCTTGGGCCTCGAGTGAATTCCACATGCCGGCATAGAAGTCCGGGCCTTGACGCCCCGAACTCAGAAAACGCGGGTTTTGTCCAATCGCCTCGTCTCTAGAGTAGCCGGTGATGGCGCAAAAGGCATCATTCACGTCAATGATGGTTCCCAGTGCATCGGTAATCATCAAGGACTCGCGGGCGTTGTTGAACACGCTGGCAGCCAATTGCAATTTGGACTCTGCCGCCTTGCGCTCCGTGATGTCGCGCATCGCCACCTGCACGGCCGGTGCACCCATGAATTGAATGGGCGCGCCTTGCACCTCCACATCAATCACAACGCCGTCCTTGCGGACGAATCTTTCCTCGATCAGCGGCATGGCCTGGCCTTGCGCAGCCCGGGTAGCCCAGCGCTCCTCAACGATGGGGCGGTAGTCTGGATGCAAGAAGTCCAGCGCAGGCCTGCCAACCAGCTCTTCAGACGAAACCGCCCCCATCATCTGAACTGCCGCCGGATTCACAAACACGATGGTGCCGTTTTGGTGCACCGCAATCGCTTCGCGGGTGTACTCCACCACCGTGCGATACCGGCGCTCACTTTCTTGCAACGCCACCTTGGCGGCCTTGCGCGCACTGATGTCTGAGGTGGTGCCGATGACCCGTAACGGTTTGCCGTGGGTGTCTCGCTCGACCACGCGGCAACGGGCCCTGACCCAAATGATGCTGCCGTCATTGCGCAGCATCCGGAACTCGATCTCCACGGTGCCTGTACCACCCTGGATAAAGGACGGCATCGCGCGCATCACGCTTGCCAGGTCATCCGGGTGGACGCGGCTTTTCCACTCTGCAGCGCTGTTGCCCAGTTCCAAGTCGGCAAGCTGCAGCATCTGTTTCAAGCGGGGTGAGTAGTAGGTGTCCCCGGTCTGGATATTCCAGTCCCATAGGCCGTCGCCGGCATCCTCGATCGCAAACTTCCAGCGCTGCTCGCTGGCTTGCAAGGACGCCTC
Source organism: Rhodoferax sp. UBA4409 (assembly GCA_002390825.1). Lineage (GTDB taxonomy): Bacteria > Pseudomonadota > Gammaproteobacteria > Burkholderiales > Burkholderiaceae_C > Allorhodoferax. The sequence continues at coordinate 30,260 of DGQR01000034.1, read as the reverse complement.
GATCTTTTTGCGCTCCGTGATGTCCTGCCCGTTGAATTGCAACATCTGCTCGCCGGTCACCGGGTCCAGCACCGGGCGCGCTTCAATCCGGTACCAGCGGGGGCCTTCCAAGGTCAGCAGCTCCGCTTCGGTGGCGTGGATGTGACCGGTGCGCACATCGGTGAGTGCCGCCCACGCCTTCTCCGGCGCGGCAAACATCATGAAAAAATCGTTGTGTCGCTCACATTTTTTGGCAACTCCGAGGTGCCGCACCGCCGCAGGATTGCGCATGACAGCGCTTCCGTCGCAGAGCCTGTGCATCGCGATGATGACCGGCGTTTGCTGCATGGCCTCGGCACCCCGGAGCACGGAGGGTGAAAGCGGCGTGGCGACCTGTGTCGCCTCGTACAAAATGGCCGCGGTGCCATCGTCCAACATCATGCCGATGCTGTGGGCGTTCAGCGTGGTGGGCTTGCCTTTGGGGTACACCGTCCATTGATCCCGGCCGGTGTGGCCGCAGGCGTGCATGGTCATGTGCACCTGATTTCGCGCGATTGCGCTGTCCGAAAGATCCGAAAAATCACGCGCTAAAAACTCATCCAGGGAGTCAGCACCCCAATAGCGCAGACCTGCTGCATTCGCCCAGCGCATGCACTTCTTGCTCAGGTCGAACACCCACATGGGTGTATCCGTCCATTCCAGGGCTACAAGATCATGGGTGTGCAGATAGCGTGATCGGAGCGCCGCAGACTTAGTAGCCACCGCTAGCTGCCATCCAATGAGTTTTGCCAGGGGCAAAAGGCCCTGCGAGTGGGGCGATGGCTTGGCCGGTGGCGGGGTTACTTACTTTTTTCACTTCAATGTCCAGGGTGTAAGACGCAAGGGTGGTGTTGGTAAATCCCGCCGCAGCACGTTTGATACCGCACAGCAGAAATGGAGCGCTCACAGCTGTTCACTGGGTTGCGCGCAGACAGGAATCTCCGCTTTTTTTGGATGCAGAGAGTCTGAGCTTGGACTGTATTGGTATACGGGTATCTGTCTATTTGACATGGATCAAGAGTCGTGCCGAATGCTGACCAAAGAGCCAGTTTTGCTAGACCCGCTCTCCATAATCCGCGCAACTTCAAAGGGGAAAACTCAGATGTTCAAGGGTATGAAGGTAAGCACCAAGTTGGCTCTCGGCTTCGGTGTAGTGGTGTTGTTGCTCATCGTCGTCACGGTCTCTACTGTTTTCCGTATCCGGGCTATCAACGACGACATCGCAAACATCGTGGACGATCGCTCGGTCAAGGTGGCGTTGGTCGCCGACGTGGACAGAGCGGTCAATCGCAATGCCCGATTTGTCCGCGATGCTCTCATCAACATCCAAGAGCCAGAAGAGGTGCGAAAGTCATTGGCGCTGGTAGAGCAGACCGTCGCCGAGAACACGGCCACGCTGGCCAAGCTGGAGCCCATGATCAATACGCCGATCGGCAAAAAAATGTTTTATGCCATGCTGGCCGCACGTGTTCCTTATAGCCAGGCTAGGAACGAGGTCATTGCATTGATCAAAGAGGGAAAAACAGAGGAGGCCTCAAACCGCCTTCTGTATGTTCTGCGTCCTGCACAAGAAGAGTTCCTTGCATCGATTGCTGCTTTTTCACAAGCCCAATCGGATTTGCTCCAAAAGGCGGGTCAAAGCGCCGAACAAGAAGGTGCTGACGCGATACAGCTGAGCCTGGCGGTGACCGCCGCCGCAGTGGCCCTCGCCCTCGTGGTGGGCTACCTTCTTGCCCGCTCCTTGAGCCGGCAGTTGGGCGGCGAGCCCACACAGGCCCAGGAGCTGGCATCTGCCATCACGCAGGGCGATCTGACCCAGCGCATTGCGGTTGCAGCAGGCGACAACGGTAGCCTGATGTACCGGCTGTCTGCGATGCAACAAAGTCTGGAGCGACTGGTGTCCAACGTACGCCAGAGTTCAGCCGCGGTATCGACCGCGAGTATTGAAATTGCCCAAGGCGGGCAAGAGCTTTCCAGCCGCACCGAACAACAAGCCAGCGCCCTGCAAGAGACGGCCGCCACCATGGAACAGTTGGGCACTGCGGTGCGCAACAACGCAGAGAGTGCCAAGCGTGCCGATCAGCTCGCGCAAGGCGCTTCCGCGGTGGCTTCGCAAGGCGGGGAGGTAGTGGGCAAAGTGGTCGCCACGATGCAGGGCATCAGCAACAGCAGCCGCAAGATTGGCGAGATCATCGGCGTGATTGATAGCATCGCATTTCAGACCAATATTTTGGCCTTGAACGCCGCAGTGGAGGCCGCGCGGGCGGGTGAGCAGGGCCGTGGTTTTGCGGTGGTTGCCTCTGAAGTTCGCAGCTTGGCCCAGCGCAGTGCAGAGGCTGCCAAAGAGATCTCAACACTCATCGGACGAAGCGTGGAGCAGGTCGAACAAGGTACGGTGTTGGTCGATCAGGCGGGCAAGACCATGGGCAACATCGTTGGTTCGGTGCAGCGAGTCAGCGCCATTGTTGGAGAGATTGCAACGGCCTGTGCCGAGCAAAGCCTTGGGGTACAGCAGGTAAGTGAAGCCGTCAGCCAGATGGATCAGGCTACCCAGCAGAACGCCGCTTTGGTCGAAGAAAGCGCAGCTGCCGCTGAAAGTTTGAAAGAGCAAGCACTGCAATTGGTGAAGGTCGTCTCCGCGTTCAAGCTGCCACAGGACAACGGCTTAACCCTGCAGACATCGTCTTTGCCTGTCAGGCAGGCACCGCTCCAGCTATCCATCGACAAGCCATTCCGCCCACGGGCGGTGGCTCCCGCCAAAGAAGAGGAGTTGGAGTGGGCCGCTTTTTGAGGCGGTAGTGCCTCACTTGCGCTTCTTGTCCACGCAAGCCGCACGCAAAAACTGGCCGGCCACAAAGATGTCGCGCTCTACCGCGCGGCGCACAGCGGCGCTGTCGCGCTGCGCGAGGGCTCGCACCAGGTCGTCGTGGGCGTCGTTGAGCACGGCGCTGGCATCCGGGGTGTCAAACAGGCGGTTGGAGATGGGGCCGGCCCGCAGCCACAGGGTGTCTATCAGCTGAAACAGCAGGGGTGAGCCGGCTGCCTTGTAGAGCATCACATGGAAGTCATCGTTGATGTCCAGGTAGCGCTTGGCTTCACCCGCTTGCAAGGCGGCGGCCATGTCTGCGCTCCAGCCTTGCAGGGTGGCAATCTGTGCCGAATCCAGCCTCAGGCAGCCCCGCTCGGCGGCTTCGCCTTCCAGCAGCAGGCGCATCTGCATCAGGTCGTCAAACTCGGGCAGCGAGAGGCGGGGCACGGTCACCCCGGCGTTGGGCACGTTAATAAGTGCCCCCTCGGCGGCCAGCCGCTGCAAGGCAGCGCGCACCGGCATCTGGCCCACGCCCATGTCGGCGGCCACGTTGCGGATCTTGAGTCGCTCGCCGGGCAGAAAGCGCCCCACCGTGATCCACTGCCGCAGCGTGGTGTACACGCGGTCCTGGTCGGTGCTGCTGGTGGCTTCTGTTGTGGGGGCTTCGCTCATGGGGCGATAGTGTCCACCACAAACGCTTCCATAGCTGCCACCAAGCGGTCCACATCGTCTGCGGTGGTGTCGGGGCACACCAGCATCATGTTGTGGAAGGGCGTGATCACCAGGCCCCGGTTCAGCAGGTAGAGGTGAATGTTCTGTTCCAGCGCCGGGTTCAAGATGCGGTCGGCCTCGCTGCCATTGCGCGGCGGTGTGGGGGTGAACTGGAACTCGGTGCGCGCACCCACTTGCGTCACGCACCAGCCCAAGCTGTGCCGCGCAATCATGGCGCGCAGGCCTTCGGCCAAGCGGCTAGCCAGGGTGAACATTTGGGCATAGGCCGCGTCGGTCATTACCTCGGCCAGGTTGGCGCGCATGGCGGCCATGGTTAGCAAATTTGCGGTGAGCGTGGTGCCTATGCCGCTGTGGCCGGGCGGTGCGTTGCGCTTGGCGGCCTCGGCGCGCACTGCCGCTTCGGCGCTAAAGCCATACACCGCGCAGGGCACGCCACCGGCCACGGGCTTGCCCAGCACCAGCAAATCGGGTTGCAGGCCGTGGGCGCGGGTGTAGCCGCCGGGCCCGGTGCTGATGGTGTGGGTTTCATCAATCAGCAGCAGGGTGCCGTAGCGGCGACACAGGGCCTGTGCCGCTTCCCAGAAGCCGGGCTCGGGCAGCACCATGCCAATGTTGGTCATGGCCGGCTCGGCCAGCAGGCAAGCCACCTGGCCGTCGGCGAGTGCCGCCTCCAGTGCGGCAAGATCGTTGAATTCCACGCTTCGGGTAGTGCGGGTGATGTCCACCACTTGGCCCAGCAGGCTGTCACGCGTGCGGGGTTGGCCGTCCACCAGGTCTACAAACACATCGTCCACCGTGCCGTGGTAGCAGCCATTGAAGATCATCACCTGCGTGCGCCCCGTGAGTGCGCGCGCCCAGCGGATCGCAAAGCGGTTGGCATCAGACGCCGATAAAGCAAACTGCCACACCGGCAGCCCGAAGCGGCGGGCCAGCTCCTCGGCCACCCACACGCCGTCTTCACCGGGCAGCATGGTGGTGATGCCTTGTGCCCCTTGCGCCGCAATGGCACGGGCCACCGCTGGCGGGCTGTGGCCAAACATGGCGCCCGTGTCGCCCAGGCAAAAGTCCACATAGCGGTGGCCATCGGCGTCGGTCAGCCGCGCGCCTTGCGCGTGGGCCAAGTGCAGCGGGAAGGGGGTGGACCAGTCGCTCATCCAGTGCAGCGGCACGCCAAACATCAGGTGCTTGGCAGCCCGTTGCGATAGGGCGTGCGACGTGGGGTTGGCAGCTGTGTAGGTGGCGCGCTCGCGCTCGCGCACGGCGGCAAGGCGTTGCGGGTCTAGGTGGCGCAAGGCGGGTATGTGGGTCTGTGTCATGGCGGTTCTCCGGCGCGTGCGGGGTCTAGACCAACAGCAACAAATGCTCGCGCTCCCATGAGCTGATCACGCGGTTGTAGGTGGCGTACTCCAGCTCTTTCACGGCGCAAAAGGCGTCCACAAAACCACCGCCCAGCACCTCGCGCATGGGCTCGCAGCTGCGCATGGAGGCAATGGCGTCTTCCAGGTGGCGGGGCAGTTCGTGGCTCACGTTCCAGGCGCTGTCGGTGGTGGGGGCGCTGGGCGTCAGGCCCTCGGTCATGCCCAGATAGCAGCAAGCCAGCGTGGCGGCCATGGCGAGGTAGGGGTTCACGTCCACACCGGGCACCCGGTTTTCTACCCGGCGGTTGGCGGGGCTGGACTTGGGGATGCGGATGCCGCAGGTGCGGTTGTCATGCCCCCAGCGCACATTGATGGGCGCCGACATAAAGGGCGACAGCCGCCGGTACGAATTCACATACGGCGCAAACATGGGCATGAGCTGCGGAATGTAGGCCTGCAGCCCCGCAATGCACTGCCCGAACAGCGGGCTGGCCGAGCCATCGGGCAGGCTGAAGATGTTGTTGCCGTCGGCATCCAGAATGCTCTGGTGGATGTGCATGGCACTGCCCGGCTCCTGCTCCATGGGCTTGGCCATGAAGGTGGCAAAAATGCCGTGGCGCAGCGCCGTCTCGCGCACGGTGCGCTTAAACAAAAACACCCGGTCCGCCAGCTCCAGCGCATTGCCATGGCTGAAGTTGATTTCCATCTGGCCGGGGCCGGCCTCGTGGATCAGCGTCTCCACGCCCAGGTTGTGCTGCTGGCAAAAGCTGGAGAGCTCCATAAAGAAGGGGTCGAAGTCGTTGACCGCGTCAATCGAGTAGCTCTGCCGCCCCGCCTCGGGCTTGCCGGTGCGTCCCAAAGGCGGCTGCAGCGGCTCGTGCGGGTTTTGCTGGCGGGCCACCAGATAAAACTCCATCTCGGGCGCCACCACCGGCGTCCAGCCACGCTCGTCAAACAGTTTGAGCACCCGGCGCAGCACGCCGCGTGGCGAGATTTGCACCGGGCTGCCGTCCCACTCCTGGCAGTCGTGGATCACTACTGCCACCGGCTCGGCAGCCCAGGGCACTACGCGGGCGGTGCTCACATCGGGCAGGCACACCATGTCGGGGTCGGTGTCGCCCACATAGGGGCCGTTGTCCGGCTGCTGGCCATTCACTGTGTTGAGCAGCACGCTCTTGGGAATGCGCATTTCCCCCGCCGCCAAAAACAGGTCGCGCGGCAAGATCTTGCCGCGCGCAATGCCCGTCATGTCGGGGATGACGCACTCCACCTCGTGGATGCGGTGCTGGGTCAAAAAAGCTTCAATGGCGCTGGGGGTGGACATGCGAATAGCCGGGAGTGGAGATGGCCAAATTCTAGTGCGGTCACTTAATTTGTGATCACAAATATCAAATTTGTCTAGCAATATTATTTAAATTGGCCTTTTGTGATCGAAAAATTCAAGAGTTAGATCGGTTTTCTGAACCGGCTAGACTCCCGCCTCCGCCTCCTGTTTCGCTCCATGTCCCGCACCACTCCAACCCACAGCGCCTACGACTGGCGCACCATCACCGCGCTGAACGCGGTGTCCACCCTGGCCCAGATAGGGCAGTTCGGCATCATCTTTGTCATCGTGCCAGTGTGGCTGGCGCTGCAGGGGCTGAGTGCGGCGCAGCTGGGCTTTTTTGCGGCCTCTTTGTGGATGGGGCAAATGCCCGGCCTCGGGCTGGCGCCTTGGCTGTGCCGCCACTGGGGTGCGCGCACCGTGGTGGTGGCGGGGCTGGCCTGCTCGGTGGTGGCGCTGCTGGGCATTGCATGGGTGCCTATGGCGTCTTTGCCGTGGCCTGCGTATTTGGCTTGCGGCCTGCTGGCCGGCTTGGGCATGGGCCTGCGCTGGGTGGGGCTGGAGCCCTGGCTATACAACATTGCCCCCGCCCACGCACGCGGGCGCCTGGTGGGTTTTCATGAAACGCTGATTGCCGCAGCCCCCGTAGTGGCCCCGGCCATTGCCGCTTGGGTGGGCGTGCAGGGCCACACCATTTTGTGGGTGGGCGTGGGCTTTACCGTCTCGGCGCTGGTGCCCTTGGCATTCGCCCGCACACCGCCGGTGGAAGAGGCACACCACATCAACAGTTGGCGCCAGTCCGCCCACGCGGCGTGGCCGCACCGCATCTTCCGGCAGGGGCTGCTGATCGCGCTGTGCGGCGGCATGCTGGAGTCGGCGCTGGCCGGTTTGTTTGCCGTGTTCGCGGGCGACCGCGGGTTCGAGGCCGAAGGCATTGCGCATTTGCTTACCGCCTTCGGTTTGGGTGGCTTGCTGCTGCAATACCCCGTGGGCTGGATGGCCGACCACTGGGGCCTGCGCGCCGCCGGCGCTCTGGCCGCGCTGGGCACCGCCCTTGCCGCTGCGCTGCTCACTTGCTTGCCCGGTGTGACTGTGGCGTTTGCCACCATGTTCGTGCTCGGCGGGCTGATCACCGCCTTCCTCACCCTGTCACTCATTGCCGCCACCAAGACCCCCACGCCCGACATGGCCTGGAACGTCAGCAGCCTCTCCATGGCCTATTCCCTCAGCGCCGTCGTCGGCCCGGTGGTAGCCGGTGGCGCCATGACCGCCACCAGCAGCGTTGCGCTGATGTGGTTTGTGGCGGTAGTCGGTGTGGCGATGGTGGGGTTGCTATTGAAAAGATAGCTGGTTGCGCAGGTGCTATGGGCGCTAGAGCAGGATTTGATGATTTTTTAGACCCCAATTAGTCCTCCGATCGGTTGCCAATGAGGCGGGCTTGCCGAGGTCACCTATGCCGCGATGAGCGTCGTTCGAGTTTTGGCCTGGCGCGACTGCCTCATTAAGATGTGCCAATGCCCGCTATCGTGAACCCCGCAAAAAATCGCCAGTTTGCAGACTATTGCTGCGATCTGCTCTCCACTCAAGGGCGTTGCGTAGCCAAGCGGATGTTTGGCGGCTGGGGCATATCGGTTGAGGGGCTTACTTTCGCCATCATTGCTGACCTTGGCGGCGGCGACAAACTTTGGCTCAAAGCAGATGAAGTCTGTCGTAGTCGCTTTGAAGCGGCTGGGTGTGAGCGGTTTGTGTATGTGGGAAAGTCCAAGACGGCTTCGATGGGCTACTACACCGCGCCCGAGGAGGCGATGGACTCACACGACGCCATGCTCCCGTGGGCGCGCCTGTCGCTGGAATGCGCGATCCGCGCGAATGCGGCCAAAGCAACCGTTAAACCTGCAGGGGCCAAGAAACTCGCTGAAAAAGCAGCTCAGAAGTCTCGACGAGACTAACCACCCTCAGCCAATTTGGCGTGGGCTTGCATGCGGGTTAATAGACCCGCAGCACATCAAACTGCTGTCGGATTGAAGCGACCTGTATCCACACCTCATCACCCTCACATTTACCCAGCATCGCCCGGCCCAAAGGGCCTTCGCTGCTGATGACTTGAATGCCGCTGTCCAATTTCATACTGCCTCCATCCGGACCGAGAAAAAGCTGTTGCTGCTTGTCGTCGGCATCGACCAGGCAGACCAGCGCGCCGAGCTGTATACCTTTGCTGGCGTCGTAGGGGCGCGGGCGGAATTGGCGCCAATGGGCCATCGCCTGGCGGATGCCTTCGGCGCGCCGGGCCTGGCCTGTGGCCAGGTAAGCGGCTTCGAGACCCAATGTGTCGTATTTGTTTTCGGCAATGTTTTCTTCGTGAGTCGCCGTTTCATGGGCCACACGCACTGCTTGTTCGGCTTGCCGCAGGTCTTCGGCAAGCCGCTCCAGTACCTGCTGCTGCAGCAAGAATCTATCCATGATGAAAGGTAGGCAAATCGAGAAGCGGGGGCAATGTGTTGGCCTCACGCTGATTTCAGCCTGTCGGCTGTGTTTCCCCCGGTGCAACAAGTGGGTGGAATTGTCTTCCAGAAAGCAGTCACTGGCCGATTTCTACAGCCGGTCCCAAGGAGTTTTCAATCCATCGCCGAGTCGATAAAAAAGAAGGCCCCGTTGGGATTCACCTGCAGGGCCTCTCGCACGCTCGTTTTCCCCGTCCAATTTATGGGGTTTGCTCTCGTACACTACCCCTCCATCACCCCTGCGAGCGCTTCTGCTGAGGCCGGCGTCCGCCAGGAATACGACCGAATCCTGCTTCAGCCGTGCCACACATCACCATTTTTCCGTCTCTGTTGTTGGGCTCTTTCATGCTTGTCGCCACAACGGCGCCACAGGCTCAACAAACCCCCAATGCGGGTACGCAGCTGCAGCAAATTCCTGCATCGCCCAGTTTGTCTACCAAGCAGCCGGATTTTGGCCCTGATGCGAAACAGGTGCAGCCCCCGGTAGAGTCCAACGGGCCCAAGGTACTCGTCGAAGCGCTCACATTGGCCGGCAATCAGACGTTCACCACGCCAGAGCTGGTCCAGGCCAGTGGATTCATTGCCGGTCGCGACTACACGATCGGCGAATTGCGTCAGATGGCGGCCAAGGTCAGCAGCTACTACCGCGAACGAGGCTATTTTCTTGCGCAGGCTTTGGTGCCCGCCCAGGAAATTGCCAATGGTGTGGTGCAGCTAAAGGTGCTGGAGGGGCGCCTGGGGCAGGTCGAGTTAAGCAATGCCTCCGAGGTGTCGGATCGTACCGCGTCCAGCCTGCTGGCCGGGTTGCAGGATGCAAGCCCGGTAACGCAGGTAGAACTGGAGCGGCGGATTTTGCTGCTTAGTGATTTGCCGGGTGTGCTTGCGCGCTCCACCCTGCGTCCCGGGACAACGCCCGGTACGGCCGATGTGATGGTCCAACTTGCGGCGGGTCCCAAGGTGGGCGGTAGCCTGGAGCTAGACAACCAAGGCAACCATTACACGGGCGCCAACAGGCTTGGGGCCAGCCTGTATGTCAACGAACCCATGGGGTGGGGCGATATGGCGTCGGCCCGGCTGCTGACCTCGGGTGAGGGGCTGTCTTATGGCCGTGTGGCCTACCAATCACTGGTGGGGCCCCTCACCGTGGGTGTGGCTACCAGCAGCCTTTACTACCAGCTGGGCGGTGCGTTTGCCCGTTTGGAGTCCAGCGGGACGGCGCACACGGGTTCAGCATTTGCAAGCTACCCCTTGCTGCGCTCACGCCAGCAAAACCTGAGCGTCCAATGGTCACTGGACCACAAAGACTTCAACGACCGCACCGGTGCGGGTTCGCCCAGCCAGGCGACAAAGACGACCCAGATTCACACCTTGGGATTGAAAGGCAACCACCTGGATGCGATGGGCCAGCGGGCCTTGCAGTACAACGCGGCATGGGCCATGGGGACCTTATCTCTGCAAGACGCCACCACCCGCAACAACGACGCCATCACCGCGCAAAGCAATGGCGCCTTTGACAAGCTGGTGTACGGAGTGAGCTGGCAACAAGAACTTGCTCAAAAGCGCAGCCTGTACCTGAGCCTTAATGGGCAATGGGCCTCCAAGAATCTAGACGCCTCCGAGAAATTCAGCTTGGGTGGCACGGGCGGCGTTCGCGCGTATCCGGCGGGTGAGGCGAGTGGAGATGAAGGCTTTGTCTTGAACATGGAGGGACGAGTCCCTTGGCCGGCCTTGTCGCAGTACCTCGCCGGATCGGCCCAGGCCGTCGCTTTTATCGACACGGGTACATCGACCGCCAACAAGTCCCCCTGGGACTCTGGCGCCAGCACCAAACGCAGAACCCTAAGTGGCGCAGGCTTTGGCCTGAACTTTACAAGCCCCAACAAATGGACGGCCACCGCTTACTGCGCCGTGAAAGTGGGGGACGAAGTAGCTACCTCTGCACCCGATGCCACTTGGAGAGTTTGGCTCCAGGCGGCCAAGTTTTTCTGATCGTCGCGCCGCATCATGTCTCGTTTAATCACTTCGATATTCAAACGCCGCGTCATTGCCATGGCTGTGCTCGCAAGCCTAGTTTCTGCAGCCTTCGCTTTGCCGGTGGATGGGGTCGTCACCAATGGAGCTGCCGCCATCACCAGCGGTGGCACTGGCGTGTTGGTTGTCAACCAAATCAGCAATGCTGCCACCATCAATTGGCAAAGCTTCAGCATCGGGGCCAGCGAGTCAGTGCGGTTTGTGCAGCCCAGCAGCAGCTCGGTCGCCCTGAATCGCGTGCTGGGTTCAGACCCTTCGCACATCTTGGGCAACCTGTCTGCCAACGGACAGGTCTTTCTGGTCAACCCCAACGGCATCCTGTTCGGGAAGGGGGCTTCGGTCAACGTGGGCGGCTTGGTTGCTTCGACGCTGGACATGGCCGATTCAGATTTCCTCGCGGGCCGCTACAGCTTGCGGGGCAACGCATCCGCCAGTATTCGTAACTTGGGTGCCATCCACGCCCGAGAGGGCGGCTACGTAGCCCTGGTGGGCCAGACGGTAGAAAACGACGGCAACATCTCTGCCCCCAAGGGCAGCGTTGCGCTGGCTGCTGGCAGTGCTGTCACCCTGGACTTTGCCGGCGACGGCCTGCTGAAGGTGGCGGTGAGCGAGTCTGCGCTGAACGCGCTTGTGCGCAATGGTGGCGTCGTGCAGGCTGATGGTGGCGCTGTCTGGATGTCCGCCTCTGCCAGGGATGCATTGCTGTCCACGGTCATCGACAACACCGGCGTCGTGCAGGCCCATACGGTGGGCTACCGCAATGGGCGTATCTACCTGGACGGCGGGGAGTCTGGTGTGGTCAGCGTGGGCGGCACCTTGCAGGCCGCTGGAACGGCAGCGGGCACCACGGGCGGCAGCATCACGGTGACTGGCGACAAGGTAGCCGTCAATGACGGGGCACTGCTGGATGCCACGGGCCATGCAGGCGGTGGGACCATTGCCGTGGGTGGCGGTTGGCAAGGCAAGGACCCCCATATCCGCCAAGCCAACGCTGTGTACATTGCGCGGGGTGCCACACTGGACGCGTCCGCCACGAGCACGGGCGATGGCGGGACGATTGTGGCCTGGTCGGATGTTTCCAAGCCAGGGGGCAGTACCCGTGTGTACGGAACACTGCGCGCCCGTGGTGGCGCCTTGTCAGGCAACGGGGGGCGCATTGAGACGTCTGGGCATTGGCTTGACGTGCAAGGCATGCGCCTGGACGCGGCCGCACAGAATGGAAACGGGGGAACCTGGTTGCTCGACCCGGAAGACCTGACCATTGGTGCCCTCCCTACCGATGCCATGTTCATCCCGCCTGGTCCCTTCGCGATTTTTGCCTCCGGTCCAGGGACTCCTAACGTACTCAACACCGACATCGAAACCCAACTGAATCTGGGCGTCAGCGTGGTGCTGCAAACCGCGCCCACCGGGACCGGTGCCGGCAACATCACGGTCAATGCCAATGTCTCCAAGACGGGTGGTGGCAATGCTGCGCTCACGCTCCAGGCCATTGGCGGTATTGCGTTGGCAAACGGCGTGAGCATCAGTTCCAGCGCTGGCGCATTGGATGTCAATTTCTTGGCTGGCGGGAGCATCAGCCTGGGCACAGGTAGCAGCATTTCCAGCAACGGTGGCACTATCGTTTTGGCCGGGGCCAGCCTTTCCAACAACGCAGGCGCAGGAGTTTTTAACACTGCCGGTGGACGGTGGCTGGTCTACACCAATAGCCCATTGAACGACTCCGTGGGCGGCCTCAATAGTGGCAATGTTGCGATCTACGGGCAAGACCCCGGCAGCCTGCCGCCGCCATCGGTTGCGCCGGGCAATTGGTTCATCTATGCCTCTGCGAACCCCACAACTGCCGTGAACCAAACACTGGCTGCCCTGCAATCAGGTCTTGCGGCTCCGCCCCCTACGCCCGACATTCCAGCTGCGCCGCCACTGCTGTTGGCCTTCGATCCACCGGACTGGCTTTTCAGACCTGTCGAAGAAGGGGGCTTGGCGATACTGCAGGCCGGCAGTACCGGCGTGCCTGTACTCACGATGGGGGTTGCCCCCGCTACCGTGGCTGCAGCCGGTGCTACGGGTGGTAATGTGGCGCCCGGGCCTGTGGCAAGCGGCGCAACAGCGCTTGCCAGCAATGGCGCGACAGCACCCACCAGCCGTCTGCGCAGCAGCGGCTTTTCGGGTGGCGCAAAGCCTGTCACTTCATTGCCGCCGACCGTCGCTCTCCGCCCTTCAATGGAGGCGTTTTTGAAGGGCGCAGCACAGTCACTCCAAGTGGGTGCTAGCAGCAGTGGTGCGGTCTTGTTGGCCACACTCAGCGGCCCCGGAAAGCCTGTGGTCATGACGGTGACGGTAGCGCCCGGTGAAGGCTTTCGGGTCAACCTGCCACGCCAGCTTCTGCAAGCATTGCAGTCAAACGGAGGCGCCACCACCCTTCAGGCCCGAGTGGGTGGTGGCCCGCTCCCCGCATGGCTGCGCTTTGACCGCGCCGCCCCTGGTTTGAGTGCCGGTGCTGTTCCAGCCAATGGCTTGCCGCTGACGGTGCGCTTGGTGAGCCCGAATGGCAAATTCGCGGACGTGGTCTTCCAATGAGCGCCCCGATGTCTATGAAACGTTCACTTGCGCTGGTGATTGGCCTGTGCTTTGCAGGAATTGCGTTTGCCCAAGCGCAGACCTCCGGTGCAGTCTGGGGCTACAAGGTCAAGTCGGGTGACCGGCTGGTGGATATTGCCAAGACCTATCAAAAGAAACCGGATGAATGGAAGCAATTGCAGCAGCGCAACGGCGTTACCGAGCCGAAGCTGCTGACGCCGGGCAAGCAACTCAACATTCCCGTCGGCGAGCTGAAACAAGGCAACCCGGTGGCAGAGGCGGTGTTGGTGCATGGGGATGTTCAGCGCCTGGACAAGTCCGGGCAGCCCGTGGGTAAGCTCTCGTCTGGCGACATTCTCAAAATGGGGGACCGTCTGCAAACAAGCTCCCGCAGCACCCTGACGATTCGCTTTGCCGACGACTCCCGCATGCTGGTGACAGAAAAAAGCACCATCGACCTGACAAGCCTCGTCAATTACGGCAAGACCGGCATGGCCGATACCAAGGTGCAAGTGCTGGAGGGCGGCACGGACTCCCAGGTGACTCCGCAAAGGGGGCCGGCCGCGCGCTATGAAATTGGCACGCCTGCCATCAACCTCGCGGTGCGCGGGACCGGCTTCCGCATCCAGGTGGATGGCAGCAGCGGCGAGACACGCACGGAGGTGGACGAAGGCTTGATTGCCGGTACTGCGAACGGGCAGCAGGCCTTGATCGGCCGGGGGTTCGGGCTGATTGCCGAACCCGGTAAGCCGCTAGGCACACCCCAGGCTCTGTTGCCTGCGCCACAGCTGGAGGCGCGGGACGACGTCATCGGCAAACTGCCAGTCCAGTTTGCGTGGCAGTCGATAGCGGGCGCGCAGCAATACCGCCTGCAGTTGCTCGCGCAGGTGCAGGGCGCAGAGGCCATCATTGAAGATACGCTGTTGCAAACCACCCGTGTGCAATGGGATGACTTGCCCGATGGTGACTATGTACTCCGCATCCGGGGGGTGCATGCCTCCGGGCTGGAGGGCTTGAATGCAGTCAAGGCCTTCGCACTTCGCACCAAGCCAGAGCCTCCCAAGCTCACCTTCCCGGGCGACGGTCAGCGCAGCACTGGTTCCAAAATTTCTTTCCGTTGGGAAGCGGCTACTGAGGCCCACAGCTACCGGTTCCAGGTCGCCGAAGACGAACGTTTTGCGCAGGTGGTAGCCCTGGTCCCGAACATAGCGGGTGATGTGGGCGCCGTGCTGCTTGCACTGCCACCAGGGCCCTATTTTTGGCGCGTTGCTAGTGTGACCCGAGCGGGCGTCATCGGGCCCTATAGCGATGCGTTCCGCCTGGAGCTGCAAGGCGGAGGTCCGAAAGATTGAGGCCATGCGCAAGCTGCTGACCCCCCTGCTGCGTTTGTTGCTCCCGTTGGGGGTGCTCTGCGCCTTGCTGATCGTGCAGTTTGAGGATCCGCTGTTTCGCATGCGCATTCGCGACCTGGCGTTTGATCAGCTGCAAAAGCTGCATCCGGCCCCGTATGTGGATGACATTCCGGTGCGTGTCGTCGCCATTGACGACCCCAGCCTGGCGGCGGTGGGCCAGTGGCCCTGGCCGCGCACCGTCATGGCACAAGTCGTGGATCAATTGACCGCATGGGGCGCCCGGGTGGTGGTGATGGACCTCATCCTGGCCGAACCGGACCGTACCTCCCCAGAGCAAGTCAAACAGTTCTGGCCTGACAACGCTGCGCTGGATGCGATGTTGGCCAAGTTCCCATCCCACGACCAGATCCTGGCAGACAGCATGGCTCGCAGCCGTGTGGTCACTGGTGTGCTTGCGCACAATCAAAGCGCGCTAGGGCCACTGCCGGAGCGCCCAACCCGGTTTGTCAGCCAAGGTGGAGATGCCCGCGATTGGCTCAAGGACTGGGTGGGTGGCACAGGTTTTTTGCCTCCGCTGTCAGCCAATGCGGCCGGCGCAGGTGTGGTGACGGTCGTTCCGGATTACGACGGGATATTGCGCTCGGTACCCCTGGTTCACCTTTTGGGCGGACGCGTGTACCCCAGCCTTGCACTGGATGCCTTGCGGGTTTACATGGGCGAAGAAGCGCTGTCTGTGCAGGTCAAGCCCGCAACCGAGGCAGGCTGGTCGCGCGACGCGGGCATTTCCGGCGTGGGTTTGGGCAGTACGGCGTTTCTGCCTACCGCACCTGATAGCCGGGTTTGGCTCCATGCGCGCCCGCAAAACACCGAGCGCTACCTATCCGCCATCGACGTGCTGACGGGGCAGGTCGATCCCCGTCGCATCAAGGGGCATATCGTCCTCATCGGCGCCACGTCGGCGGGGCTGGGTGACGTGGTGCGCACGCCTTTGGGCGAAGCGGTGCCGGGGCTGGAGGGGCATTTGCAGCTGATGGAGCAGCTGCTGACCGGCGAATACCTGCTACGCCCCTCCTGGGAGAACGCATTGGTCACCACCGTGTGGGGCTTGTCGGGTTTGCTGTTGTCCGTGATGCTCGGCCGGTTTCGTCCGGTGTGGGCAGTGGCTTTCTTGGGCGCGGGAACTGCGGGGCTGCTGTTGCTGTCGGGCTATCTTTTCCGGTCGCAGCAATTGCTGTTTGACCCTCTGTTCCCCTGCGTGGGCTTGCTGGCCATCTTTTTGTCGCTGGCAGTGCCGCGCTATCTGCGCACCGAGCACGAGCAGCGTTGGATCAAAAACGCGTTCTCCCGCTATGTGTCGCCCAACCGGGTCAAATACCTGCAGGAGCACCCTGAGACCTTGGCCCTGGGGGGCGAGTACCGCGAATGCTCTTTTGTGATGACCGATCTCGCCGGCTTCACTGCGATGATGGAGAAGTACGAGCCGTCTCTGTTGTCGGCACTGCTCAATGAATACCTGGACGGCATGATCGCCATTGCCTTCGCCCATGAAGGCACCTTGGACCGCATCGTGGGTGACGCTGTAGCGGTCATGTTTTCGGCGCCGGTCGCCCAGCCCGACCATGCCGCAAGAGCCGTGGCATGCGCATTGGCAATGGACCAATTCGCTCACCATTTCAGCACTCAGCAACAGGCCTGCGGTATTCCTTTTGGAAAAACCCGCATCGGGGTGAACACCGGTGATGTGCTGGTCGGTAACTTTGGCGGGCAAGTCATGCTGGACTATCGGGCGCTGGGCGATGCCATCAACACCGCTGCGCGGCTCGAAACACTGAACAACCACCTGGGCACACGGATCGCGGTGAGCGCATCGACCGCTGAGCAGTGCCCCCATTTTCTGGGGCGTCCCGCTGGTAGCTGGGTGCTCAAAGGCAAACACATTGCGACACCCGTGTTTGAACCATTGACCCCTGAAGAGATCGGTAGCGATCGGATCACAGCGTATCTTGCTGCCTACAAGCTGATGGACGCCTCCGCGCAGGGCGCTTTGGCAGCCTTTCAGGCGCTGTATGAGCGCTATCCGGACGATGCCCTGGTGGGCTACCATCTGCAACGATTGCAGGCGGGTGAAAACGGTAGCCTGATAGTGATGGAACGCAAGTAGCGAAATTTTTTGTGGAAAAAGTACGATCATGAATGCCGCACTCATCGATTTGTTGGAGCTGGTGGCCAAGCACCACGACACCGCCACCATGGCGACCAATGCCATGCCCCTCATGGTCGAGTACCTTGGCGCAGACAACGGCTCACTCTTGCTCCTGTCCCAAGATCGCGTGGTGCACAAAGTGCTCGCGACCAAAGAAACCTTTACGCAGGTCTCCGACCACAAGGTCCGCACCGTCATCTCCGAAGGGCTTGCCGGCTGGGCTTTGCAGCACCGCCAGGGCGGGCTTGCATCCAACACCAGCCTCGACGCTCGCTGGACCTCTATGGGCGATGCCTCCATCGGTTCCGCGCTGGTGGTGCCTTTGTTGAGCCGCAATGCGGTGATCGGTTTGCTCTCCTTCCACCATGCAAAGCCGGGTTTTTTGCGCGAGCGGCACCTTGCACGTGCTGCCGAACTTGCGCAGCTGATCGCGCCGATGTTTGACGTTGCGCTCACGGCAGAGGCCTCTCTGGAAACCCTGTCCCAAATTTGCCGATCTGCCAGCCAGCCCTCCGCTTTGCTGGATTGGCAAGGCAACGTCCATGTGATGAATTTGGCGATGAAGACGCTTGATATTGTCTGGAGCCCGGGTCAATTTTCCCAGAGCTTGCTGCAACGCGAACTGGGGGTAGATACCGTCGTGCAATGTGACTGGGAGGGCTTGCGAGCCCTGAAGACACTGCCGTTTGAGGCCCAGTCATTCCAGTTCCCTGGCGTCGGTGTGTGGATTCAACTGTCCAGCCGTTGATAGCAAACTGAGCCCTCTTTCACCCTAACTCGACGTTCACCCATGAACCCCACCGCTGCGCCCTCTACCACCCCATCGACCCGGTCGATCACTGAAGTCCCTGAGTTCGCCGCCAAAGCGGCGGAGTTGTTGCGCAAAACGCGTCCGAACTTTCCACTCACGATGCAGGATGCCACTTGCATCGTCTCGCTCATGCGTTTGGTGAAGTTCCCTGCAGGCACAACCCTGTTCACCGCGGGAGATGTCAGCAACTCTGGCTACATGTTGCTGTTGCTCGAGGGAGATGTCACTGTGGATACCGGCGGTGTTGGCGGTACTGCCAAAGTGGACATTGCGGCCATCGGCCCAGGTGAACTGATCGGTGAGCTCGCCCTGATCGATGGCGCGCCACGCTCTGCGACCTGCACGGCCATTTCCCCAGTCATTGCCGCCGGGCTCTCGTCGGGCGGGTTGAATCGTTTGATTGAACAGTTTCCCCAAGTCGCAAATAAGTTGGTGATCTACATTGCCCAGAGCGCTGCCGAGCGGCTGCGCTCGCTGAGCGAGCAGCTGCAAATGTATGACCAGGTCATCGAAAACATGCGGCAAGAAAATGAAAAGCTTCGGCTTGCCGCCAAGCGCTAAAAGCCTGTGCAGCTGAAACGCGATGGCGATGGCTTGCAACCCAGCGACGTTTGTCTTGATATCTGTGGTGCTACTCTTTTTGTAGCTGCTTGCGCAGTATTTATGGGCGCTAGAGTCGGATTTGATGCTTGCTTCCGACCCGAAGCGGGCTTCCGGCAACTAAGATTCATGGCCTGCAAGCGGACATTCAACAAAGGCTCAAGGGGCAGATACGATGGGCAGCCGGATTGCAGCGATTGCAATCCTTTCTTTGCGCTGAAAGCGGCTAAAGCCGAGCGATCAGACTCTTGACCCAGGACATGCAGAACTCGATCGTGTGATCGGTTTGCTGCGCCGTTAGCTTGGGCATCTCCTTCGAGCCCGGACCGTGTGCCAAGTCGTTCCGCACATCCGAAAAGAAGCGCTGCATCAACTCGTGCTCCCATGGAGCGATGAACGAGCCATTGGTCTTGCTCGTCAGGTTGTTCAGGTACCCACCGACACCTTTCTCAGTGCCGGTGCTCCAGTTCTTCTTCTCGCTGATGATCTTGATCGTGCTTTCGAGAGCTCGGCCTGCGTAGAACGATGGGTCAGGGCCAGCGGTGTCGCGAAGGTCAATGGCCGTTGCCATATCGGTGCTGACGTTCTTCCATTTAGGTTCCTTCACAAGGTCCCAGAACGGCTGCTCAATCTGCGCCTGTACCAGCGCGTCCTGCGTTATCTGGATGAAACCGTTGTGGTAGTTCAGCGGCATGCCGGCTTGCTTGAAGCGCTCGTTCAACTCGTGCACCTGCGAATTGAACATACTGTTCGTTAACTCGTTCTGCGCCTTCACACCATCAGAACGGGAACCAGGAACACGCATGCCAGTGTGCTTAGCTCTCGAAATCGCGTCCTGCAGGGCGGCTTGCTTGAGCTCCGTTGGCAGCTTCTCGTTCAGCTCATCAATCTGGCTCTCACGCTCGCGGAATGCCAGCTCGATGAAGCTCAAGCGACGCTTTACGAATGCATCAGGGTCCATGGTGTCCGTGCACTTGGCATTCATCCATGCCTGTACGACCAAATTGATGTCGTACGAACCCGAGTTCGTGAAGGGCTTGCCCATCCACTCAGTCTGGTAGGAGTAGTAGCGCGCAGACAGCTCAGTGATGCCAATCTCACGAGCCAAGCGATCATGAAGGCTAGTCCAGATCGCCTTGACGCGCTCGTCAACCTTTTTTTCCCAGCTGTAGTACTTCCAGATGTCCTCATTGACGATGCGGTACGCCTGAACGAACAGAGCGGACTCTTTCTGACCGGCTGCGTTGAACATCGGTCGCTTCTAGTACCGGCGGAAAAAGACGTCGGTCAGCATTCATCACTCCCTTGTTGTCGAAAGTGTATCAATCGTCTCCATCAGCCCAGTCGACGCACCGATGCGATGCTCAAAGTAACAAAGCTCTGTTGCTGGTAGTAACTGATGCTCGGGGGCCCTGTATCGGACGACTTCACCCAGCCTAAACGAGCCCGTGAACTCGGTTTAAATCGATGCCCATGCGGTCGGCGGATACCGGTCACTTGTCAACGGCGGCACGTGGCCCAAAGCGGCATCCGCACTCCGTTTGTACCTTGGAGTAAGGTGAATACTGAGAGCCAAGATTGAATTCGGTCCAATTTTTACGCGGTGTCCACCATCGTCCAACCTGGACACGTTGAGTTACCCATAGGATCCGTGGTCAAGGCTGTTGATAAGTCACCTAACAAGTACTAAAAACCACGCCCAGCCTAGCATCCCAGACGGTGCTCAATTTTCGGGCACTTAAACACTTTCGCTGAGACAACATTCCAATGCCCAGTGCTATTGAAACTGGGTGGACGTTGCATCAACCGCACTTTTCGCCCAAGCGCCTGAGCTTGCGAAGCCAGTTGGCAGCCTTTTGAGCTTGCATACCTTCTGCGGATCCGATGAGTGTTTCACGCACAGGCCCAATACCCACCATGCCAAGTATGTTGCGTCTCATGGATTTCAGGCTATGCGCACAGTAAAACCACCGGTACACAAGTGCCGGCATGGCCATGGTGACCACAAGGTGAGCGGACCGACCTGAAAGCGGTTTTTTAGCCCATGGATTTCGACTAGATCCCGTAAAGCTTGGCCGTAAAACCTGCTCCAAAAAGCCTTTGAGTAGTGCCGGCATTTCACCTGCCCAAAGGGGAAAGAAAAACACCATGTGTTCGCACCACAAGATGTCGTCTTGTGCTGCTTGCAGACCCATGGGTATGGAGCCTGCTTTAAAGTCATCCTGACTGCGCAGCAATGGAAAATCAAGGCCCGCAACATGGCAGAAGCGCACGCTATTGCCAAGGGATTGAGCGCCTTCGCTATAACTAGCTTCCAGCCCGTGGCACAGGTGCAAAGTGGCAGGGTCTGGATTGCCTTGAATGAGAAGAATGCGTTTTGACATTTCTTTACTCCGAGTATTTGTTTGCCTACCCGAGGGAGCGTCGCAGGCGGCGCCATGTGTCATGGCGATCAAACCAGCACTTCTGCCACTGGTCGTCTTAGCGAGGGGGGCATTTTTGGCCCTCGACCGAATCGAACCACCAAGTCAGGACGGTGGTCGCCGAGACGGAGTGCGGTTGTAAATGAAGTCCGCTGAGATTGAACCTCCACCGGTTGATTGAGAAATGCGTTGCGGATGCCGAGCGCCGTTGCCTGTAGTGCGAACCGCTCGTAGCAGCGCCCAACATTCACCCAATGCGCCTTGTTCGAAGCTAGCCCTATGAACACCGCAATGCCTGAAGAGCTCCGAATTTGGCTTGCAATCTTGTCGTTCTCAACCTCAGGGGTAAAGAATTTGCTGAAAGCCAATCGCCCTAACCAATTGGGAATAGCGGGGTTGCCGCTGGTGAGGCTGAATAGTCCGTCTCTGGTGAGCACGGCTTCAGATGAATTGAAGCGGATCCAACTCTTCAGTTCATGGACAAATTGTGGATCTGCGATCTGACTGGTGTTGGCCTGAACGACCTGTTCGAGCACTTTCTCCATCACGGAGTGTTCGGTCAGCAGCACCAATTGGACCTTGGGCCCGCTACCTGCACGCTGCAGCAAATCAAGCTCAGACAAAGTCAATGCATGGCCGTCATAGTCGCATCGCGTGACTTGCCGCAAAGGGATTGCCAGAAACAAGGCGGATGCTTGGGCGGTGGTTGGTGAGAGCTGGACGTGAATACTGTCTTGGACTTCGTCAAAGTAGACCTCAGCGTGCAATCCATGGGCCATAGCAGCATGCACAAGGTTTTCTGCGGCACACCCCAGTGATACGAACATGTGGTGGTCATCCGGATCCACTGCCGGACATCGCCGAGACAAGTCTGGAAAGAGGGTGATCGACGTTTCGTTGACCCCGAACCTCCAGCATTGGGTATTGTGGCTAGAGGGAGCCAACGTGGCATATCGAATGATCTCTCTCATTCGTTCAGTGCCCACGCTCTTCGGTGCGGCGTCGGTGTGCCGAACCTCGCTTGCGATGGCTTCGTAGCCATCTGACATGCTCATAGGACTACATCCTGAAGCAAGCGATGTGGCGCCCAGAATGGTGGGGGCAGACAGTGCAAACTGTCGTCGAGATAGGGAGGGCAAGTCGAAACTCCTGTGAGGGTCCCGACCCAGACTAATGGCCTTCGCCCCCAAGTTCAGTTCGACAGCGCACATGATTCAAGTAGGTGCTTATGGTCCCTATGCACCGAGCCCTTCATGCTGGCGTCCGATAGTTCTGCGCGTGACGCGAGACTGGTCTTTCCCAATTTCCCTAAGGCTCGGATAGCCCGGTTGCCGTAAAGCCTGCCCCACAGGCCTAAATCTGCAGCGTTTGTTCAACTCCGCTGCGAAATTTAGTTTAGGGCAGCTAGTGCAGCATGCTCGTCTGAACCCCGACATTCAAATTGCTTGCCTGCCTCCGGTGGTTTCCCGTCGTTCTGGATTGAAACGACCTCACAACAGGTCGACTGGGTCGCCGGAACTCCACAGACTCCAACACGTCTAGGTCGGTGCGCAAGCTTTGGACATGGATGTCCTCAGCTCCGTAACGATCAAACAGCTCACGATACACATGGCTTAAATTTTCCAGCTTCTTTGACATTGTGATCCCTTGGGAAAAAAGGCTAGGAGATTTCGTAGCATGATCCCAGTTCAAATCGTGACATTGCGTTAAAGCAATACATGCCGTTCTATTCGCGCTGAGTTCAAATCTAGCGTAACACTGTCTATCGACAGTGCTATGACCACCGATCAGCTGATAGGCCTCCCCAACTAAAATAATCTGATGCTGGTCAAACCGACAAGAGTTCTTTTTGTTTCCAAGAAAAACGCCGCGCGTAGCCTGATGGCTGAAGCATGTTTACGGCAGCTTGGTGGGAATCTGTTTGAAGTTTCCTCCTGTGGAATGCCGGGAGTGATTGCAGCTCGCCCCGACACAACCGCCCTGTTAGTTTTGACGACCACGGGTTTCAAAGTCGATGGACTGCACACCAAAGACTGGACGGACTTCAGTCGTCGGAGCTCAAAGCCCTTTGACATCGTTATCGCACTGGACGGTGACTCCAAAGACCAGCACCCCAGTTGGCCAGGTCAGCCGGAGACGGCGCTTTGGCATTACCCGTCACTGGACAAAAAAAAGAATGAGACCGACAGTGATCGGGACATCAGGGTGATTCACACACTGCACTCTCTGCGCAGGCGAATCGAATTACTGGTGAGCCTGCGCGAGCGGGTCAGGAGCCATTCGGAGCTGCGTCACGACATCAGGGATATGAGTCACCTGTAAGCAGGGGCGATGGTCGCCAGATGACTTGATCTCTCAGGATGGAGTTTGAGCTGCCTCAGAACGGACACTCGTTAACAGCCGTTATTGGCCCCATACTTTCCACAGTCCAGCGCTAAGTTGACAAACAAAAGGCCCCGCAGGCATTCACCTGCGGGGCCTTCGTCTTTCCGCTGTCTAGCGGATCAACTCAGATATAGCTGTTCAGCAAGTTCTCAATCCGTTCCTGGCGGCCGGAGACGGGTTGCACGTCCGCGTTCTGGTCCAGCACGCGTTGGGCTACGGCATCCAAGCCGAGTTTGCCGGTCAGCACGTCCTGGCCGAAGCTGCCCTTCCAGCCGGCGTAGCGGTCTTCGGTCACTTGGGCGAATTGGCCGTCGTTGATCATCTTTTCGGCGATCAGCAGGGCGCGGGCGGATACGTCCATGCCGCCTATGTGGCCGTGGAAGATGTCTTCGGGGTCAATGCTTTGGCGGCGCACTTTGGCGTCAAAGTTCAGGCCGCCGGTGGTGAAGCCGCCGCCCTTCAAGATCAGGTACATCGCCAGCGCAGTCTCGGGGATGTTGTTAGGGAACTGGTCGGTGTCCCAGCCGCACTGCATGTCGCCGCGGTTCATGTCGATCGAGCCGAAGATGCCCAAGTCAATGGCCGTGGCAATTTCGTGCTCAAAGCTGTGGCCCGACAGGGTAGCGTGGTTGGCTTCGATGTTGACCTTGATTTCTTTCTCCAGGCCGTAGCGGCACAGGAAGCCGTAGACGGTGGCGGTGTCAAAGTCGTACTGGTGCTTGGAGGGTTCGCGGGGCTTGGGTTCGAGCAGGATGGTGCCCTTGAAGCCGATCTTGTGCTTGTACTCCACCACCATGTTCAGAAAGCGGCCCATCTGGTCCAGCTCGTGGCCCATGCGGGTGTTGAGCAGGGTCTCGTAGCCTTCGCGGCCGCCCCACAGCACGTAGTTTTCGCCGCCCAGTTTCAGGGTGGCGTCCATGGCTTCCTTCACCTGCAGGGCGCCCATGGCAAAGATTTCGGGGTTGGGGTTGGTGGCCGCACCCGACATGAAACGGCGGTGGCTGAACAGGTTAGCCGTGCCCCACAGCAGCTTCATGCCGGTGGCTTGCTGCTTGGCACCCAGGATGTCCACCATCTCGCGCAGGTGGTTCACGCTCTCACGCGGGGTGGCGCCTTCGGGGGCCACGTCGCGGTCGTGGAAGCAGTAGTAGGGCGCGCCCAGCTTGGCAAAAAACTCAAACGCCACGTCGGCCTTGGCCTTGGCGGCGGCCATGGGGTCGGGCATGGCGTGCCAGGGGCGCTGGAAGGTGTCGCCACCAAACGGGTCCAGCCCGTTCCAGCAGAAGGTGTGCCAGTAGCAGCTGGCAAAGCGCAGGTGCTCTTCCATGCGCTTGCCCAAGACCATGCGGTCTTTGTCGTACCACTTGAAGGCCAGCGGGTTGTTGGATTGCGGGCCTTCATAGGCAATGGGCGCCGCAACGGTAGAGAAGTAGTTACTCATGGTGGTCTCCTGGGTGGTTTAGTTGTGTGGTCGAATTAAATAGGCGGCCCAACACGTAGTTAGGCACTGGTTTTTAGGTGGTGCGGTACAGGCTGCGGAAGGTCGCGTATCGCTCCAGCAGCAGGGGTTGATCGGCGGGGTCGGGGTGGTAGGTGGCGTCTACCTCAGGGGTCAGGCACACGGCAGCCATGTCGGCACCGGTGGCCAGCCAGCCCAGGCGCGCTGCGCCCAGGGCGCCGCCCACTGCCGAGCTGCCGTGGGTGACGATTTCCACATCCAGCGCGGTGGCCAGTTGCTGTGCCCAGAAGGTGCTGCGCGCACCGCCGCCTACTAGCGACAAGCGTTGCACGCTGCTGCCTGCGGCGTTGAGGGCGGCCAGGCCGTCCTTCAGGCCGAAGGTTACGCCTTCAATCACGGAGTAGCCTAGGCGGGCGGCGTCGGTGTCAAAGCTCAGGCCATGAAAGCTGCCGCGCACATTGGCGTCGTTATGCGGGGTACGTTCGCCGCCCAAGTAGGGCAAAAACAGGGGCGATGCGGCACGCTGTGCCGCGCTCAGGGCACCCGCTTTTTCGGCCACTACACCAGCGTTGGGTGCGCCTAGCAGGTCGGTCACCCACTGCAGGCTGCTGGCGGCAGACAGCATCACACTCATTTGGTGCCAGCGGCCGGGCACCGCGTGGCAAAACGCGTGGGTGGCGCTGGCCGCGTTGGGCTGGTAGCTCGGGGTCACCACAAACAACACGCCGCTGGTGCCCAGCGACAAAAAGCCTTGGCCGCTGTCCACCGCGCCCATGCCCACGGCACTGGCGGCATTGTCACCCGCGCCACCAGCCACCACGATGCCGGCTGTAAGGCCGAGCGCACTGGCCACATCGGCCTTGAGTGCGCCGCTCGGGGCACTGCCCTCTACCAAGCGGGGCATGCGGTTGCGGTTCAGGCCGGTCAGGGCCAACAACGCGTCCGACCAGTCGCGCTGCTGCACGTCCAGCCATAGCGTGCCGCTGGCGTCCGACATGTCGCTGGCGTATTCGCCGGTGAGCATGAGGCGCACATAGTCTTTGGGCAGCAGAGCCTTGGCCACTTGCTCAAAAACGGCGGGCTCGTGCTTGGCCACCCAGCGTAGCTTGGGCGCGGTAAAGCCGGGCATAGCCAGGCTGCCGGCCAGGTCGGTCAGGCCGGGCAACTCAGCCATCATCTCGGTGCACTCGAGGGCGCAGCGGGTGTCGTTCCACAAAATGGCGGGGCGCAGCACGCGGTCTTGCGCGTCCAGCAGAACCGCGCCGTGCATCTGGCCGGAGAGGCCAATGGCCCGGGCTGCTGCGTATTCGGTGGGGTGCGCGGCACGCAGCTTGCCCAAGGCGCTTTGGGTAGCGGCCCACCAGTCGGCGGGGGCCTGCTCGCTGTGGCCGGGGTGGGGGCGCTGCACCGTGAGTGCGGTGCCGGCCGAGCCGATGATGCGGTGGTCGTCCGAGAGCAGAAGTGCTTTGACTTCCGAAGTGCCGATATCAATACCTAAAAACATAGTTAAACCGTAGTGCTCGCTGTCATGGAAAGAGATTCATCCGGGGCTTCCAGCGTCTGGACAAGCGGCGCCTGCAAGCGGGTGTGCATCGGGCGCAATTCGTGGTGCAGTACCAAGGCCGCTGCGCCCACGGCAGAGGCCAGCAGGCCATAGCGTGCTGCGCGGACTTGCGGGGGCGACATGCCGGCGGCGTCTGCATAGGCTTGCAAGGTGGTTTGCGCGACCTTGACGATGCTGGGGTAGGTGTCGCACGAGGGGCCGCCCACCACCAGGGTGCTGGGGTTAAAGGTGGTCCACAGGTTTTGCAACACCACGCCTAAATAGCGGCCGCCCTGGGCCGGGTCAGGCAACTTGGCCAAAGTGCGGGCGCCAAAAAAGGTTTCTGCGCAGCCCTTGCGGCCACACGAGCATAGCGGCCCATCGATCTGCAAAGTGCTGTGGCCGATTTCGCCGGCCATGCCCTGTTTGCCGGTGAACAAGCGGTCATTGATCACAATGCCCGCGCCCACACCGGCGCCGCAGGTCACAAAAATCAGGGAGTCGTGGGCGTCGCCATCGGCAAACTCGTATTCGCTGAGCGCGGCCGTGTCGGCCTCGTTTTGCACATGCACCGGCACTTCGGGCACTTTGGCCTGGGCGAGTGCCTGGGTGATCATGGGCAAAAAGTCCACATTGCGCCACCCGAGATTGGGGGCAAAGCGCAGCATGCCGGTGGCCTCGTCAAACGCGCCGGGCAATCCCACGCCCACGCCGGTCAGGGCAATGCTGCGCTGCTGGAGTTGGGCATAGGTGCGGGCCACCAGCCGGGCTGTTTGGCGGCACACGTCTTCGGGTTTGGTGCCAATGAGCGCTTCTTCGGCGGCGCACAGCACCTGCCCGGTGAGCGAGACACCCACTACCCGCAAGGCCTCGACCGCGACTTCCACTCCGATCAGTCCGCGCGAGCGGCCGTCAATGTGCAGGGGCGTGGAGGGGCGGCCCAGGCCTTGGGCGGCAGTGATGTCGGTTTCTGTGACCCAGCCTTCGTCAATGAGCTCGCGCACCAGCAGGCTTACGGTGGATTTGGTGAGCCCGCTGCCGGTGGCCAATTGGGCTCTGGAGTAACCCGGCTGTGCGCGCAACAGCCGCAGCAGCACGCTGCGGTTGATACGTTTGACTAGCTGTTGATCGCCGGTGGTTTTCATGATGTCGCGGGTAAGTGGCACAGGCCTACAGGGTGTTGGTCTGTGCTTTTCCTTCAGGTTGTTTGCCAGCGATGATCATGCCAAGAACTTCGTCCTCCGCCACGTCTGTCGTGCGATATGTACCTACTAATTTGCCGTTTTTCATGACCGAGAGGCGGTCGCTGAGCCCGAATACGTCGGGCATGTCGTGGGTGATCAAAAAAATACCCACACCCTCGGCCTTGAGCTGGCGCACCAGGTTGCCCACCATCGCGGTTTCTTCGGGGCCCAGGGCGGCGGTGGGCTCGTCCATGATCAAAATCTTGGCATTGAAGTAAATCGCCCGTGAAATCGCCACCACCTGCCGTTGCCCGCCCGAGAGGCGGCGCACTGGTGTGCGCACATTTTTGAAGTTTTTGTTGAGCCGGTGAAACACCTTGCGGGCGTCCGCGTCCATGCGGTGGTCGTCCAGTGTGTTCCAGCGGGTCAGCAGCTCACGGCCTAAAAACAGGTTGGCAACGGCGTCCAGGTTGTCGGCGAGGGCCAGCGTCTGGTAGATCGACTCGATGCCGCAATGCTGGGCGTCCACCGGGGTGCGGATGTTGGCCTTGTCGCCATTGATCAGCACTTCGCCGCTGTCAATCGGGTAGGCACCGGCCAGCATCTTCATGAGGGTGGATTTGCCTGCGCCGTTGTGACCCAGCAGGGCCACCACTTCCCCGGGGTAGAGGTTGATGCTCACATCCTCGACCGCATGCACGCCACCAAAGGCTTTACGGATGTTGCGCATGGCAACCAAGGGAGTGCGTGGCTCGCTCATACGGTGTCTCCTGTCATGCGGCGATAAATCACATCAAATACCACCGCTGCAATCAGCACCTGCCCGATGATCACGTAGCGCACCCCGATGGATACGTCCAGCAGCAGCATGCCGCTGTCAATGCTTTGCATGATGAGTGCCCCCAGTACCGAGCCCACGATGGACCCGCTGCCGCCGGCCAGTGCAGTGCCCCCGATCACGGCAGCGGCAATCACATACAGCTCCATGCTGGTGCCCAGCGAGTTGGTGCCGGCATTCAGCCGTGCAATCGAGACCATGGCCGCAATCGTGATGAGCACACCCATCAGCGCAAACAGCATCAGCGTGACCTTGCGCACCGGTATACCCACCAGCGCCGCAGCCTCCGGGTTGCCGCCCATGGCGAACACGTAGCGCCCGAAGCGGGTGCGGTGCACGATGAAAGACAGCACTAGCGCCACACTGGCCCAGATCAACACCGGAATCGGCACACCCTGGGGCGCGTCTTTGCTGGGGATCTGGTAGCGGTTCATGGCGGCCACAAAGCCCACCACGAGGATAACTGGCACCAGCACCATGAGTGCGTCCAGCCACAGGGGGTTGTTGGGTACTTCGTAAGACGCTTTGGCGCGGCGCTTGGCCCACATTTGCAGCACCAGGGCCAACACAATCGCAACAGCCAGCGCCCAGCTGGCGCTCACACCGATGGCGCCATCAAAGCCGCCGCCCAAGCGCTGGAAAAACAAATCGTTCACCGGCTGGGTTTTGCCATCGGCCACCAGAAAGGCGGCGCCGCGAAACGACATCAGCCCGCCCAGCGTGACCACAAACGAGGGCACCCCCAGCTTGGCAGTCAGGGCGCCCTGGTACAGCGACACGGCAATGGCGACCGCCAGCCCGGCCAGCGAAGCCGGCACCCAGTGCCAGCCGCCGGTGTACATGAGGGTGGCAATCAGCACGCCCACAAAACCCATGACCGAACCCACCGACAGGTCGATATGGCGCGCCACGATGACGAGCACCACCACGGTGGCGACCACGCCAACCACCGCGGTTTGCTGGGCAATGTTGTAAAGGTTCTCGGGGGACATAAACAGTCCGCCGGACAGGATGTTGAACACGATGGCAATCGCTGCCAACACGGTGCCCATCATCACCAGACGCCAATCGATGGACGCCTGTTTCAAGGAATTCATTACGGGGTTCACAACGCTTCTCCGCCAGACATAAAAAAACCGCAGGCTGCTACCAACCCGCGGTTGGGGGGCAAGTCAACTCCGCGCGTCAAGGTAGCGCTACCGGGGCGTCCGCGGAACTGGCTAAGCCAGGCCGCTGGGCGCGCCCCCCTTGAGGGGGGAGCCGCGTAGCGGCTCAGGGGGGTGCCTACTATTTACAAGCAGCAGGGCCCTTGGCGGCGTCTACGCCCTTGCACAGGTCATCCTTCTTGATCCAGCCGGCTTTCACCACCACATCCAGGTTCTTGGCAGTAATTGGCACAGGCTTCAAGAACTGGGCTTGCAGGGCTACTTTCTTCTCGCCACCGCTCCAGGTTTGGGCGGCTGCCACTTTTTGGCCCTTGGCCAACACCACCGCAGCAGCGGCCGCGTCACGGCCCAGGTCGCGGGCGTCTTTCCAGACCGATACGGTCTGGCTGCCCAGAGCCACGCGGTTCAGCGCGGCGTGGTCACCATCCTGGCCGGACACCGGAATGCCCTTGATGCCCTTGGCCGTCAAGGCCGCCACCACACCACCGGCGGTGCCGTCGTTGGAGGCCACCACGGCGTCAATCTTGCCGCCGGTTTTGGTGATGATTTGCTCCATGTTTTTCTGGGCGACTTCGGGCTTCCAGCCGTCGGTGTACTCCTCGCCCACGATCTTGATGTCGCCTTTCTTCACCGCAGCATCGATGATTTCTTGCTGGCCACCGCGCAGGAAGTTGGCGTTGGGGTCGGTCGGCGAGCCCTTGATCATCACGTAGTTGCCCTTGGGCTTGGCTTCCAGAATGGCGCGGGCTTGCATGCGGCCCACTTCGACGTTGTCAAAGGTGATGTAGAACACGCCGGGCGCTTCAATCAGGCGGTCATAGGCCACTACGGGGATCTTTTGCTGGGCCGCTTTGTTGATGGCGGGCAGGATGGCGTCTTTGTCCATCGCCAGAATGATCAGGGCCTTGGCGCCCTTGGCAATCAGGCTGTCGATGTCGGCCAA
>DGQR01000147.1 GCA_002390825.1 Rhodoferax sp. UBA4409 | reverse complement strand
CTCGGCCCAGTTGCCCACCGCGTCAAAATCGATGTTGATCAACACACACACCCGGTCGCGGCCATCGCCGTAGGCCACCACCTCCTTGATGTGCTGGAAAAACTTGAGTTTGTTCTCCACGTATTTGGGCGCAAACATGGCGCCGTCAAATGCACCGCCCTTGATGCGCCCTACGTCTTTCACGCGGTCGATGATCTTCAAGTGCCCCTGCGCATCAATAAAGCCCGCATCGCTGGTGTGGTACCAGCCGTCGGCCGTCAACACCTCGGCCGTGGCGGTCGGATTTTTGTAGTATTCCTTGAGCAGTCCGGGCGACTTGACCAGGATTTCTCCGTTATCCGCCACCTTGATCTCCACCCCCGCGCAGGGCACACCCACGGTGTCTGCACGGGCCTGGTTGTCGGGCTGCAAGCACACAAACACCGCCGTCTCGGTAGACCCGTAGAGCTGCTTGAGGTTGATGCCAATCGAGCGGTAAAAGGTAAACAGGTCCGGGCCGATCGCCTCGCCGGCGGTGTAGGCCACCCGCACACGGCTGAGGCCCAAGGTGTTGCGCAAAGGGCCGTAAACAAACACATTGCCCAAGGCATACAAAGCGCGGTCAACACCCGACACCTCCAGCCCATCCATCAGGGCCGGGCCCACGCGTTTGGCCACATCCATGAAGTAATGGAACATGTTGCGCTTGATGCTGCCCGCGTCTTCCATGCGGATCATCACGCTGGTGAGCATGCCCTCAAACACCCGGGGTGGCGCGAAATAGTAAGTCGGCCCGATTTCCTTCAGGTCGATGGTGGCAGTCGCGCTGCTTTCCGGGCAATTCACCACATAGCCACAAGACAACCATTGCGCGTAGCTGAAGATGTTCTGGCCGATCCACGCGGGTGGCATATAGGCCAGCACTTCTTCGGCACTGGTGAGCTTGTCGAAATCAGCACCGGCGCGCGCCCGGTTGAGCAAAGAGTCGTGGGTATGTACCACCCCTTTGGGGTTGCCGGTAGTGCCCGAGGTGAAGAACATGGCAGCCACGTCGGTGTGCCTGATCTTGGCCACTTCATCGCGGAAGAAAGCGGGGTGAATCGCCGCAAAGGCTTTGCCTGCCGCCTGCAACTCGTCCATACCAGCCAGCCCGGGCTGGTCGTAGTTGCGTAGGCCGCGTGGGTCGTCAAAGTAAATGTGCTGGAGCTGTGGGCACTGCTCGCGCACCTCCAGCAACTTGTCCACTTGCTCTTGGTCTTCGGCAAAGGCAAAGCGCACTTCGGCGTTGTTGATCGGGAACACGCACTCAGGAGCGGCAGCGTCTTGGTAGAGCGGAATAGGCACAGCGCCCAGGCTTTGCACGGCCAGCATGGTGGCGTACAAGCGGGGGCGGTTGGCACCCACCACCACCATGTGGTCACCGCGCTGCAAGCCTGCCTGGTGCAGTCCGGCCGCCAGCTGCTCCACCATCACGGCCAGGTCACCCCAGCTCAGTGATTGCCAGATGCCGTATTCCTTTTCGCGCATGGCAGCGGCCTGCGGACGCTGACTTGCGTGTTGCAGCAGCAGCTGCGGAAATGTCGTGTGCGTACCCATTGCGTGTCACCTCGTTATGGCCCGCGGTGTGCTCGATGCGGACTTTGATATGACCCGAATAGTAGGACTGCATTTGACGCCAAGTTGTCGTTTGGACGACAATTCAAGCGAATCTCGGTAGGTGTTTTCCCTTCGCTGAATGGCAACTTACACGCCGGCACCATGAAGCTTTCACCATGTCCACCCCACGCACCGCATCCGCCACTGACGCCACGCTGCACCAGCGCCGGCGCCCTCTCACACCCGCAGAGCTGGACGCAATTCCCTGGCTGAATTTGCTGGCCCCTGCCGACCGGGAGCGCGCAGTCGATGACCTGCGCATTGCCGAGGCTGAGCCCGGTGAATACATGTGCCGCATGGGGCGGCCGGTGACCTACTGGTTTGGCGTAATCGACGGCCTGCTGAAGATGAGCAGCGACAACGCCGAGGGCCAGACCATGACCTTCACCGGCGTGCCGCCTGGCGGCTGGTTCGGTGAGGGCACCGCCCTCAAGCGCGAGACTTACCGCTACAACATCCAGGCATTGCGCAAGAGTCTGGTGGCGGGGCTGCATGTAGACACTTTTCATTGGCTGCTCGACCACTCGATTGCCTTCAACCGCTTTGTGATGAACCAGCTCAACGAGCGGCTGGGCCAGTTCATTGCCGCCCGAGAAATCGACCGCATGACCAACCCCGACATCCGGGTTGCGCGCAGTCTGGCCTCACTCTTCAACCCGGTGCTCTACCCCGGCGTGGGTGAGGTGCTGCGCATCACCCAGCAGGAGCTGGCGTACCTGGCCGGCCTCTCGCGCCAACGGGTCAATGAAGCCCTCAACGCCCTGGAGGCACAAGCCGTCATCAGGGTCGAATACGGTGGCTTGCGCGTGCTGGATTTGCAAGCCCTGCGCTCCAAAGTGTTTACCCGCCCGTTGACTTAGCGCACCTCCTCTAAGATGCGCCTCAACCACAGGGAATCACCATGCTGACAAGCGAAGAGCTGGAAGCACGCAGGCAGCACTTTCGCCTGCTGGAGCGCATCAGTCTGCCGATCTGGGTGTTCGATATCGACCAAAGCCAGGTGCACTGGGCCAACGATGCCGCGCTCACCCTCTGGCGCGCGCAAAGTCAGTCTGAACTGTGCAGCCGCGACATGGGGGCTGACATGTCGGCCTCGGTGGCCAAGCGGCTCAAACAATACCAGAGCGACTTTGTGCAGCACGGCGCCAGCTTCAGCGAGCAGTGGACCATTTACCCCGCTGGCGTGCCCACCTCCATGAACATGCAACTCAGCGGCATCCACATGACGGACGGGCGCATGGCCATGCTGTGCGAAAGCCGCATCATTGAACCCGACCGCCCCGAGGCGCTGCGCTCGGTGGAAGCCTTGCTGCACACCGATGTGATGATCACCCTCTACGACCGGGAAGGCGGGGTGCTGTACCGCAATCCCGCCGCCCGCGAATCGGTGCCCAACCTCAACATGCGCATGGCCGAGCGGTTTCAGGACATGGAAGCTTTGGAGCGCATGCTGGCCATGCTCGAGCTGAACGGCGAGGCCACGCTGACCCTGCCCACACTCACCACCCGCAACCTGCGCTGGCACGAGGTGTCGGTGCGCCTGTGCCGCGATGCGGTCACCGGGCGCGATGCGGTGCTGATGAGCGAAGTGGATGTGACGGCCATCAAGCACGCGCAAGACCACTCGCAGTACCTGGCGCGGCACGACTCCCTGACCGGCCTGCCCAACCGCAGCCATGTGATGCAGCGCTTTGCCGACACCTTGCGCGACATGGGAGAAGGCGTGACCGAGGCTGCGCTGATCTACATCGACCTGGACCACTTCAAAGACATCAACGACACCCTGGGCCATGCCGCGGGCGACGCCCTGCTGGTGCAAGTGGCCGAACGGCTGCGCACGATTACCCGAAGCAGCGACATGGTGGCCCGGCTGGGCGGGGATGAGTTCCTCATCCTGATGGTGGCGCACAACATCCGCGACGAGGTGGAGCGCGTGCGCCAGCGCCTGAGCAGCACCGTGGCGCAGCCCATTCAACTGCATGGCACCGAAGTCATCGTCACCCCCAGTGTGGGCGTGAGCTTTTACCCCGAACACGGCCAAGAGCTGGACACCCTGCTGCGCAATGCCGACCTGGCCCTGTACAGCGCCAAAGAGAGCGGCCGTAACGCGCTCAACATCTTCGAGTTACCCATGGCGCAGCGGGTGCAGCAGCGGCTGGAGCTGGAAACCGAGCTTCGCCACGCCTTGGCCCGCGAAGAGTTTGAGCTGTACTACCAGCCCCGCGTGGACGCTGCGACCGGCCTGGTGCGTGGCGCCGAAGCGCTGATCCGCTGGAACCACCCGCTGCGCGGCGTCGTGGGGCCGGACGCATTCATTCCCACCTGCGAGAGCACCGGCATGATCAATGCCCTGGGCGACTGGGTGTTTGAGCAAGCTGCGCGGCAGCAAGTGCAGTGGGCCCGTGAAGGGCTGGACTTGAAGATTTCAATCAACCTCTCGCCCCGCCAGTTCCGCGACCCGGAATTGCTGAACCGCTTGGCCCGCATCGTCACCGCCACTGCGGCGCAACCCGCGCGGTTGGAACTGGAGCTCACCGAATCGATGTTGCTCGGAGTGGCGCCCCACACCCACGAAACACTGGACGATTTGCGACGCATGGGCTTCTCGATCAGCGTGGACGACTTCGGCACCGGCTACTCGAACTTGGCCTATCTGAACCGGTTTCCGATCCAGGTGCTGAAGGTGGACAAAACCTTTGTACAAGACATCGAGGCCAATCGCCCGGTGGCCGAGCTCATCGTCTCCATGTGCCGCTTGATGCAGCTCCACATCGTGGCTGAAGGGGTGGAAACCCCGGCCCAGCTGGCATGGGTGCAGGCCCAGGGCATCGAGCAATACCAGGGCTACCTGTTTGCCAAACCGCTGCCGGCTGCTGCTTTTGTGGCCAGAGTGCGGGCCTAGCGCATGCGCCAGCTCCCGGGAATGAGAAAATACAGGCCATGACAAACACCACAGAACGCCCCACCCTGCCCGACCACCTCTCTGCCGACCCGCGCAGCCCTCACCATGTGGCGGCCGTGTTTCAGCACGACATCGGCATCCGCTTCAATGACAAAGAGCGCAACGACGTCGAGGAATACTGTGTCAGCGAAGGCTGGATCAAAGTGCCCGCCGGCAAAACCGTAGACCGCAAGGGCAAACCCCTGCTGATCAAGCTCAAGGGCAAGGTCGAGGCCTTCTACAACTAAGCCCGCAGCCAGCCACTATGGCCCACGAAGACCGGGACGGGGACCCCAGCCAGCAGCGCGAGACAGACAAAGAGCGCCAGCTGGAGGCCACCCGGGCCCGGTTTTCTGCCTTCAGTCGCGACCATTTGAGCGCATCCCCACCCTCCGCACCGCGCCAGACCGGCCTGATTCCGCTCATTCTGTTCTGGTGCGCGGTCATGGGCTTGCTGTATGCCGGCATGACCTACTACCTGCGCCCCCAGCAGGTGCGGATACAGGCCAACGGCGATCTGGTCATCCAGCGTGCGCTGGACGGACATTTTTATGCGCCGGGCCGCATCCAGGGCCAGGAGGTGATGTTTCTGGTGGATACCGGGGCCTCGCTGGTGACGGTGAGTGAGACCTTTGCGCGCCAAGCCCAACTGACAGGCGGCACTTCCACCGTTTTCCGCACCGCCAATGGCGACCGGCCCGGGCGCATTG
>DGQR01000033.1:12764-25158 GCA_002390825.1 Rhodoferax sp. UBA4409 | reverse complement strand
CATACATCGTATGGGGGGCCGGCACGTAGTTAAAGCTCAGATAAAGATGCAAAGCCTCTTTATCAATCACAGGTTTTTGTATCCCCGCCTTAAGAATAGATTTAATCTCTGATGCAAATGTCAGCTGCCGACCGTCGTCATGCACATAAAGTGGTTTGACGCCAATGCGGTCGCGCACGATGTACATTGCTTTTTCTCGTTTATCGATAATGGCAAACGAGAACATCCCATTGAGCTTATGAAGAAATCCAATTCCTTCAGATTCGTACAGGCGCAGAAGCACTTCGGTATCAGAGTTCGTGCGACAGGGATAACCTGAACGAGCCAAGTCCTGCGCAAGTTCAATATGGTTAAAGATTTCACCGTTTTGAACTACGATAATTTGATCATCGTCAGACACGAATGGTTGGTGACCACCTTGCAAATCAATAATAGATAGGCGTTGATTACCAATTGCCATACCCTGAGTCGCATATATACCTCGATCGTCTGGACCCCGATGACGAATTGCTTCCCCCATCTCAGCCAACACAGCGGAACCAAGCGAGCGACCATCCCGGTGATAATATCCAAAAATTCCACACATATCAGTTGCCGCCTTTAAAGATGACTTGCTTAACCGTCATCAAGATAATACGTAAATCAAGCGCAAGCGAAACATTCTTCGCGTACTCCAAGTCCATCGCTTTTCTTTCCTCTGATGTAGCCTCAGAGCGCTTGGTCGATTGCGCAAGGCCTGTAATACCTGGACGGACACTGTGCCTTACCACCCACTCATTTTCCCTGTAAAGGCCTCGTTGAGCCGGCACATCTGGGCGAGGTCCAACAATGCTCATATCGCCAAAAAGTACATTCAATAACTGAGGTAGTTCATCTAAACTACTCCTGCGAATTAATCTACCAATTGGAGTGATCCGTGGATCACAATCAGCGGTCGAGAAGCCACCAACATTTTCAGCGTTGATGACCATGCTCCTGAATTTCCACATACGAAAGATTCGTCCGTGTTGGCCTACGCGTAGCTGGCCGAATAGACTAGGCCCACCATCTTGAAGGCGAATAATTGCTGCCAATATCAAAAAAATTGGCAGCAACATAATAAGTGCCATTATTGATAATAAGATATCTACAAGTCTTTTAGTCACATTTTACTTTCGCTTGGTCTTTCAAGGCTCAAAAACATTTGTGAAAAAATAATGATTGCGGCTACGCAAAAGCTCGCGAATATGCCGTGCAAAAGGACTCGACTTTCAAAAACAGGAGTCAATAGAACGTCCATCAAAATAACGAAAAAAGCCACACATACAATTACCAACATACTAAGTATCAGTCTTCTATCGAGCCAACTCATTACATCTTCTGAAAATAGTCCACATTTCACTGCCAACCATAGGGCATGAATCACCTGAAATCCGACGATGGAAGCAATCAACCAGCCCTCAGACTGATTCAAAATACCCGGCAGAGCCAAGGCGGGAAGCAAAAACAAACATGCTAGCGTTACCCTAAAGATAACCCATGGTTGCTCTTTAGCATTTAAATCTGCCATGGCCATACTGGACAATGCGAGAAAAGGCAAACCGAGCATCAACAATTGAGTCAAGTTGACAACCCTGACAATAGCAGCTGAATCCATTGCGCCCCTGCCAAGGACTAGAGTGACCAGCGTAGTGGCAAAGTAAGCTATCAAGACACCCGCACCAACGGCATTGGTTAATGCGCGCTTAAGACCACTGTGCAATGTGTGTTTAGCTGCCATCTTATCTGAATTTGCATAATTAGCACTTAATCGAACCAATGCAACTGTTGCTAGCGAAGTGACCAAGACCCCCGCCGGAAGCTCAACTAATTTTGTAGCGTAATTCAATGCTGCTATGGCGCCTGGACTTACGGTTGATGCAAATGCCCGCACCAAAACTGGAACCAAGAGCATCAATGAAGCCGTTGCGGCTGTAGTCAAAAATCCACGAATGAAAATTGAATCAACTGCAGGCGGCGAGATTTGACCCAAAACCCAAGGACGGGGGAGGATGATCCATTGACTAAAAAAGCGCAACGCTGCCCCGACGGCGACCCCAACCCCCAAGACAAGCAACGGATCGTGGCTTAAATGCTGACCAAACACAAGTGCCGTGATAACGGTCAGATTAAAAATCAGGGTTCCACATCCTGTAACTATGAATTTTTGCTGAGAGTTCAAACTGGCGCTTGTGACACCGGCGGCGGCGGCCAATGGAATTGCAATTGCGGTTGCAACAATGGCTGCGGTCGATGGCAGGGCGCTCGCGGCAAGCCCTGGAGCTAAAAACGAGAACCACACCCCAGGCACTAACATAAGAATTAGAGCAATCAGGCCAAACAAGATAAAGACGCAGAGCAGCGTCTGACGACTTAGTGCCTGCGCAGCCTGTGGAGGCAGTGCCCGTAAGCGCGGGATAAGGGCGGCACTTAATCCACCAGACAAGACCAAATTAACCAACAAGTCCGGGAGCGTTAGTAGGAGAACTGCCACGTCAGCTGCACCCGAAACACCAAAAGCTGCAGCAAGTTGAGTTTCTCTGAGGAGTCCGCTGACTCTGCCAGCCAATAAAGTTGCACCCACAATGGTGGCGGCGCCGATAGTCCAACGGCCTACGCGAACCCCGCCTTCAGAGGACACGCGGCTCCTTTTGTTGGCGACTTGGCTGTTTTGCTGCAATGTCAGCGATAGCCGCTTTCACCAACTCGTGCTGAAATTTGAGCTCTTCTGTAGTGCTTCTACAACTCGCTTCATAAGCCATACGCAATCTTTGCACTTCATCTGCAAAGTTCATTTCAGCCTGAATTTCTTCCACGCTAGCTGCCTGCCGATGGAATGTTCTTGAAAGAATGGCGCAGGTCGATCCAAGCCGAGCATGTTCCGACATAAGCATTTCAGCCGAAAGCATACCCTCACCGACTCGCGCCAATCCGCCGATACCAAACGGAATGCCTGCTCCTCTTAGTATTGCAGTCATTCGCTCAACATGACCTGACACAAGAGGTTCAAACATAAAGCGACAACCCATCTCGAGATGCAAGTCATTTAGACCAATATGCACTTCATCAACGCCGGAGACTCCGACACATTCAGAAAGACTCTCCATAGCTCCCACAGTTTCAACCAATAAGCAAACCTTCGCCCTTGAATTGACTGCCTTACAGAAAGTTCGGACCTCTTCCACACCTCGAAACATGGGCAGCATCAACACATCAGCCCCGCGTTGTATCGCGTCATCCACCTCGTTCTGTGTATTGGGGTTAACAGGATTAAGCCGCACCAATAAAGCACCATAAGGCAGCAACGGGCGGAGAAGACTAATGTCCCTTGGTGAGTGGCGACTTATGACAGTATTCAAATGTCCTTGCCGCTCAACTTTACCTAGGATCTCTAGATCGACGAAAATTCGATCAGCGCCTTGTTTCAAGGTAAATACGGCTATTTCCGGATTATTAGTGATGAATAGAAAATTAAAAATAGACATCTTAAACTCAAGCAAGCCATTAACTCAAGCCGGTTTTAAAAAAAGCAAAAACTAAAGCTTTCGCTCAGCACGCAGTGCCTACCGAAACGCTGAAGAGACTAGTAAACAACGAAACATTTATTATGGACAAGTCAATTCCAAAAAATTCTCAAAGAACTGAAAAACTAGACCCAAGATATTCAACGAAGATACTAGGGACCTAACGTTTCGTTGATATCTTAAGGCGGCTTCCGCATACTATAGACACGCCCCTTCCAAGCTCACCGCGTGCATCGACAGAACACCAAGCTTAGGTTGCTCGAGGTTTTAGGTGTAACTATTCACCCCCTCAACAAGCAACAGTTTAGCTTTGGTGTCCTTAACTAAAACCTAATTGAGGCAATCTGAAGCGGTATTCTACTCCGCGTCGTGCGGCCCGGAATCTTCACCCTGATCATCTCCGCTTCAAGTATTGCGATCTGCTCGACGGGGAAAACTTTGTTGCGTACGGTGGGCTTAAGGGCGACACACTTCTCTGGTAGTGCGGCTTCGACCAGGGCTTCTGCAGGGTTTAAAGGGTTTTCCAGCCAACAGGAGCTCGACCAGCTCAGCATACGCGGTACGACGCCATCCTCAGTTTGCGGCAACAGTCAATAGAGCGCTTTGTACTACGCTGCAGTGTAAGTGCTTGATTTTCCAAAGAAAAAGGCCGCTAACTATCTCTAGCTAGCGGCCTTTGTCAGAGGTGATGGTGGGCTGGGGTCTATTGAAAGAGCCTTGGAAACCCTCATGGATATTAGCTTTCTATGGTTTCACTTTGACTTTGTACCCCCTTCTGTACCCCCACTTTGTGATTGCTACCCCCTGTTTTAGGTGCGCAAGTCGATCAGGAAAAACACCTTCACGACAGGCTGCGTAGAAGTCGCGCCGCCGCTACACAAAACGCCTCATCTCTCCTCAGCTCGCAATCAGCTAGCCTATCCCTCAGCCGCTCATAGGTGCGCAGCCTCATACCTTTAGGCCGCTGCCAATCCTCCCCTATCCTCTCCTCAATGCGCCGCTGCTCGCGCCACGTCCGCGCCATCTCATCCTCAGACTGAGAGCTGTACGACACGCGCTGGCAATGCCGACAAGCAAAGCGCCCGGATCGCATGTAGAGAACTGCCACTTGTCGGGCACAACGGGGGCACTGAAACCATGGCCGCGCGCCGCCAAAGTTGCACGGCTTGTAGATCAGCGCCACCCGCTCACTGATGCTGCGCCGTTCCCCGTTTTGAGTCAGGCTGTACTCCAGCGTTACCGCGCTTTGTGGGGTCACGTTCACCCCTATGCTGCCCGTAGGCTCGCCTCCCCTGTTCCAGCTCCAATTAAAGAACCTGTTTCCAGTTAACAGGCCTTTACGTGCCCATACCCGCACGTCCACACGTTGCAGTTGCTCGCCTTTGACCTTGTAAGCCGGTCTGCCAGCCCCTAGCCGTGATCCACCTTTTGCCATGTGTTTTTCTCCACAGAAAACGAAGCCTCTTGGCTAACTCGTTAATTACTCGCGCGCGCGTATTGTTCGGAATGGGTCACTTTGCTTTTCAGTGGGGCCGCCGTGGTCTTTGCACTTGTTTTGCAGAGCTGGCGGACATGAAAAGAAAGAACAGAGAATGGCTTCTCTATAAAGATGTCCAGATATGAAAACATCAAACTGGCGGAAAACGGGCCTATAAGTCCACTTTTGAAAACATAGCCCAGCCTTTCGGGGTCGCATGGTTTCATATCTGGACTTATAGACCTGCCTTTGATTTCAAATATGGACAGGTTGTTGCGTTTTCATGTGATCTTTTTGTGATCTATTTGGCAACGTCCAATCCGTCTTTGGTTTCGTGTTCGGCATGGGCAATGCAACTTTTGGCCGGTAGGCTTTCGGTTGAAACCCGTGCAATGCATCAGCGTCGAACTTTGGCGAAACGTCCAGAGAGAACCAAGTCAGGGCTAACAGTTCACAGGTGTTCGGCAAGTGCCCTACTCGGGTCACATATAGAAAGCCTGCGTCTATCAGCTCTGCCTTGCAGCGCCAAAGCGTTGTCTTTGACCTCCAGCCCCGTTTACTGAGAATCGACCATGCCGCTGTCAGATCGCCGTTGTTATCGCCCTTGTACTGTGAGGCAATGTCCATCAGCAACTTGTAGGCATGGCCGCTCAATGTGAGAAAGCCGGGAGCCTCGAAAACGCTCCTAGGAAAGGCCACAAAAGGCTCTGTGTGCTTTGTGCTCTTATGTGGCTTTCTGCTCATCTCGCAGCGTCTGCCAGCCGCGATAGGTAGCTGTACAACCCAGCCAATTCGATCACGGTCATGCCGCACAGATCAGGGCCAAAGCCCAAATGTGAATAGCGCCATACCAACAGCTCCAGCTCTTTCAGCCAGTCGTTAGGCAGTTTCACGGCTAGCCCCGCTTTCCAACACATACAGCCCTACACGGTGCTTTTCTCCTGCCTCGGTGACTACGGTTTGCCAGTGCGTGGTGATCCGGTGCCCCTGCTTGCGAAGTTGCAACACACGGGCCGGGCAGTGGTACACGTCCAGGTATCGCATGGCTTCAAAAGTGGTCACGGCATAGCGTCCCAATGCTTCCAATAGCCGCTTGGCTTGCGCTGCGTTTGCGGTGCCTTTAGACTGCGCCCGGATCGCTTCGAGGGCTGCTCTCTTTTCCGGGGGAGTGGCCTTTTCTTTTTGCATGGCTTGCTCCCTTAGATCGTTGCCAGTTCGGTGCGCTTAACGTGCAGGCGCTGAACCAGCTCTTTGATTTCGGCCTGTGTCTTACCCGCAATGCGCGCGGCATTGATGGCTTTAACTTCATCCGAAGGCCAACCTACAGAGCGCTGTCCAATCGGCACGGGCTTAGTGAATAGCCCGGCGTGGATTGCGTTGTAGATGCTGGCATGGCTGCGGTGCCCTGTTTCGGCTTTAACGGCTGGCATTCTTAAGATCGACATTTCTAGCTCTTCCTATCCCGCTTTAGCGGTTGTTGCGATAGTTTGAGTAGAAGAGAGGATTACGATCTGAACCCGGTTCAATCCCGGCCTGAACGTCGTTCAATCATGCTTGATTTTTCGCTTTCATTCGCAACTTTCGAATGTGATCCGAAGTGACTTTGAACCGGGCTGCCAACTTGGCTGCTACGTTACGCTCCTCTGTACCGGTGGCCATTAAGACTTGATACTCTTTTGCCACCATAGCCGGTGTACACCTCACGTTCCCGGCCCGCAACTTTCCCGAGGCGCGACCCGCTTTCCGCCCCTTGGTGGATTCGTACTTTTCACGCCCCAACATCAAAGCGATTGCCAGCGTTTGGGGACTTGGTGGGTTTTCTTTAAGGTACCGCGCCCACTCGGCCAGATCGCGAGAGTTTGTGAACGCCTCATAGAGCAAGTCAGCCCGCACCTCCTCCCAGATGAAATCAATCGAATCAAAGTCTAACTTCTTGATTTCGTCCCATTTCATATTCAAGCCCCCAGCGCAATCACATCTGCATCAACCTGAAACCTATTTGTATCCACAAAAGAAATCTACTTTCCTTTATCCAAATATTCGTGAAATGCTGCAATGTCATCAGCCAATGCCTTTCTTGCTAAGTTCAACCGCTTTCTATGGGGAACGACAATTACAAAGTAAACCGAAACCCCAACTGGAATTGCCAAAATCCAAGAAATCAAAGTCAAAGCCAAATAGAAACTCGCTCCTGCAGCGAACCAAGCAACAGGCTCAACTGCGCTATGGGCTGCAAAGGCCATATCAAACTGACGCTGCCCGTCGCCGTAGTCCTCCGGCAGATTGGGCCACCGCTTCGTACTTTGCTTTTCCATAAACTAGGTTCTCTTTAGTTTGATCACGTCAGCACCAGTAGCCAGCTTGTCTAAGTAATCAGCCAATTGCTGCACCATCTCAAAGCGCTGCTTTAGGTACTGGGTCCGGTTGTAGCTGCGCCCGTTCGCGTCTTTCACTGCGTGAGCTAGGTTCGCCTCGATTGCCAACGGGTCTAGGTTCAATTCGTCCACCAGCATCGTGCGGGCGCTTGCTCGGAAGCCGTGCCAAGTCTGTTCTTTCCCAAAGCCCAATGCGTACAGGCCACTGCGTACAGAGTTATCAGAGATAGGCCGATCATGGCTGCGCTCACCGGGGAACACATAGCGCCCGTGCCCTGTCAGGGGCTGGATAGCCTGTAGAAGCGCCACGGCTTGCGTGGGCAACGGCACAACGTGTGCTTCTCCGTTTTCCTTCTCTTGCTTGGTGCGCTTCATCTTCATGCTGGGAATCGTCCATAGCCCCGCCTCTAGGTCTAGCTCTGCCCATTCCATTTCTCGCAGGTTGCCGGGACGTTGGTACAGCATGGGAGCCAGTTGCAGGGCTGTCCGCACGATAGGGCCACCCTTGTAACTCTTGATTGCACGCAATAGCTCACCCATGCGCAAAGGCTCCACGATGGCCGCAAAGCTCTTGCCACGGTATGGGGTTAGCCTTGCTTTCAATCCCTCGGTAATGTTGCGTTGCTGCACGTCTGCTGTGGGTAGCCAGTAATCCCAAACCATGCCAGCCACCAAGCGCACGCGGTCTGCCGTCTCCACGGCTCCGCGCTCCTCCACCTTGTGCAGCGCCTTCAAAAGCTCCATAGAGTGGATTTCCGCGATTGGCCGCTCACCGATCCAAGGGAATAGATCGCGCTCCAATTGGCGCAGCGTTCGCTCTGCATGGCTTGCGCTCCATTGCGGAGCCTGCTTTGCGTACCACTCAAGTGCAATAGCCTTAAAAGTGTCACCAGTGGAGCGGGTGTTTTTCAGCTTGTCCAGCTTGCGCGCCTGCACGGGATCGACGCCCTCTGACTTTTTAAGCTTTGCAGCGTCTCGGGCCTTTCGTGCCTCTGAGAGACTTACGGCCGGGTAACTGCCCAATGCGAGCTGCTTTTCTTTCCCGTCAATCCGGTACTTCAAAAACCAGCGCTTAGACCCCATGGGGCTAACCTGTAGGTACATACCGCCCGAATCGGCAAACCTAGCTTGCTTTTTGTCTGCCGGGCAGACGGCGTTTTTGCACTGCACATCAGTCAGCATGGGGGTACGGCTCCTAGTGGGGGTACGGTTTTTGGGGGTACAGGGTCAAAATCCCCCTGCTTTTCCAGAATCTCCCCCCGTTTGTACCCCCGCTTT
The DNA here is from genome assembly GCA_002390825.1 of Rhodoferax sp. UBA4409. GTDB lineage: Bacteria > Pseudomonadota > Gammaproteobacteria > Burkholderiales > Burkholderiaceae_C > Allorhodoferax. The sequence goes on along the minus strand of DGQR01000033.1, from coordinate 16,486 downwards.
AGAGTAGCAGTCAATAGAGCGCTTTGTACTATGCTGCACTGTAAGTCCTTGATTTCCCAAAGAAAAAGGCCACTAACTATCTCTAGCTAGCGGCCTTTGTCAGAGGTGATGGTGGAGCTGGGGGGATTTGAACCCCCGTCCACAAGCCTTCTTCGAACAGTTCTACATGTGTAGCCATCTGATTTAAATCTCGCACCTTACATCGCGCAGTGGCACGCTATGCAAGACGCCAGTAACCTATTGTCTTGACCTGCCCTAAGTCACCCAAGGCAAGTCCAGCCGAATGAAATTAGCCCACAGCCTGGACAGCTTGCGCCACCCTTGCCCAGCCTATCGGCTTGCTGTTGTGAGCCTCACGCGCAATTAAGCGGCGAGTGCGAAACGTTCGTCGTTTGCAGTTAGTTTGTTTGAATCTGTTTTACGAGCGCACTCAGCTCGACATGCCCTGCTGCGCGTCCGAACCCGTGTCGAAACCAGTGCAGCCCCTCACTTTCTATTTTAGGCGGTTGTGAGAGATTGCAAGAGTTCTAGGGGTGATTTAATTTCAATGTCTGCGCCCCATTTCCCTGTGACGGCCTGAGCTCCCAAATAGCCATAGCATGCAGCAACGGAGAACATACCAGCTGCGCGAGCGGCTTGGATGTCGCGCTCATCATCGCCTACATAAATGCAATCAGCAGGAGTTAGCCCAAGGCGCCGGGCAGCTTCTAACAAAGGCTCAGGGTGCGGTTTGGCATGCGGTGTAGTGTCCCCACTGATCACCACTGAAGCGGCGGAGAACAAAGGCAACTGGTCGACCAGTGGCTCGGTAAACCGCTTGGACTTGTTGGTCACCACCCCCCACAAGCACCCGGCAGCACTGATGTGCTCAAGCAGTGCCTGAACCCCGGCGAACACATAGGTGCGCGCGGTCATGCTTTTCTCGTAGTTTTGGAAAAACTCCTCTCGCATCTCCACAAAATCAGGCGCTTCCGGCGTCATGCCAAAGGCGACTTGAAGCATGCCACGAGCACCGGCACCGGCCATGGGGCGGTAGGCCTCATCAGGCAGAGATGCAAGGCCACGATCCGTGCGCATCTTGTCTGCTGCGGCACCCAAATCCGGAGCGCTGTCGATGAGCGTCCCATCCAAGTCAAAAAGAACTGCCTTGATGTTGCCGCGCGATGTACGCAAGGTCATTCGAAAGGCCTCTGAGTAGCGAACAAATAGTTGACCTGCGTACTGTTGTTCAGTGAATATTTACCGGTGATAGGGTTATATCCAAGACCCTTCGTGGCTTTTAGGTCCAAACCGGCTGCTCGGCAAAAGTGCGCCAGCTCGCTCGGGCGAATCATTTTGGCGTACTCGTGGGTTCCTTTTGGCAGAAGCTTGAGAACATACTCAGCCCCCACAATCGCCTGAATGAACGACATGGGGTTGCGGTTCAGGGTCGAGAAAAATACCCACCCACCCGGTTTGACCATCTGTGCGCACGACATCACTACCGAGGCCGGGTCAGGCACGTGCTCCAACATTTCCATACAGGTCACAACATCAAATGCCGCAGGAGCGTCTATGGCAAGCGTTTCAGCACTGACCTCGCGGTAAGTCACCCCGGTAGTTTCGGCTTCCATCGCATGGAGCTGAGCGACACGCAGGGCTTTGGTCGACAGGTCGATGCCCAACACTTCAGCACCTTGACGGGCAGCAGCATCAGCCAGTATTCCACCGCCACAACCGATGTCTACCAAGCGCTTGTTCGCCAGGGGCACAAAACTCTGGATCCAGCCCAAACGCAGGGGATTGATTTGGTGGAGCGGTTTGAACTCGCTCTCCAAATCCCACCAACGGTGGGCGAGCTCGGAGAATTTAGCCAGTTCGGCGGGGTCGGCGTTGATAGTGGATGTCATGGCGTGATTATGTAGGGGCAAGAAAAAACCCGCCGGAGCGGGTTTTTTCCAATCGTTCAGAAGAACAGATTATTGTGCGCGAGTGCCAACCACTTCGATTTCCACGCGGCGGTTCTTGGAACGGCCTTCTTTGGTCTTGTTGTCAGCGACAGGTTGTTTCTCGCCCTTGCCTTCTGTGTAAACGCGGTTCTTTTCGATGCCCTTGGACACCAAGTAAGCCTTCACAGCTTCAGAACGTGCAACAGACAACTTCTGGTTGTAGCCGTCAGCGCCGGTAGCGTCAGTGTGACCCACAGCAATGATGACTTCCAAGTTGATAGCCTTGACCTTGGACACGAGGTCGTCCAGCTTAGCCTTGCCTTCAGCCTTCAACACGGATTTGTCAAAGTCAAAGAATGCGTCTGCAGCGTAAGTCACTTTGCTTGCAGCGGCGACTGGAGCTGCTGCGGGTGCAGGAGCTGCTGCGGGCTTAGGAGCGGCAACAGGAGCGGGAGCTGCTGCGGGTGCAGGTGCGGCAACAGGAGCTGGAGCAACGATCGCGCCGTCGCAACCAGCTGCAGCGGTTGCTGGAGTCCAGCTGGCATCGCGCCAGCACTGGCCGTCAACGTTCTTCCAAACGTCGCCAGCGGCGCTACGCCAGTTGTGAATTTCTTGTGCGCCAGCGGCGGAAGCCAACACAGCGGTAGCGATCAGGGCTGCAACTTTATTCAATTGTTTCATAGAACCTTCCTTATTTAGGCAGTAACTGCAGCGAGCTGCGATTGATTGGTGACGCCCCAAGGCCTTTAGCGCCGAAGACGTTGATCTGATTGTGCCATACCGTGGGGAACCAGATAAATGCCCTTGCCAACTAGTTCCGGTATTCACAAACGTTGACTGAAGCTGTTGCAATCGTGCTACACCCGTGCGGCCGTAGAATCCAGGGTTGTCCTCGACATTGATAGACAGATACCAACCATGACCCAGTTCGCCAAAGAAACACTGCCCATCAGTCTTGAAGAGGAAATGCGCCGCAGCTACCTCGACTACGCCATGAGCGTGATCGTGGGTCGGGCGCTGCCCGATGCACGGGACGGCTTGAAGCCCGTGCACCGCCGTGTGCTCTATGCAATGCATGAGCTCAACAACGACTGGAACCGTGCCTACAAAAAGTCGGCACGTATTGTGGGAGACGTTATCGGTAAGTACCACCCGCACGGCGACCAGTCGGTGTACGACACCATCGTCCGTATGGCGCAGGACTTCTCCATGCGGCACATGCTGGTGGATGGTCAAGGCAACTTCGGGTCTGTGGACGGCGACAGCGCGGCGGCCATGCGATACACCGAAATCCGTTTGGCGAAAATCGCCCACGAGTTGCTGGCCGATCTGGATAAAGAAACGGTCGACTTCGGCCCCAACTACGACGGCTCCGAATCAGAGCCCTTGGTGATGCCCACCCGCATCCCTAACCTGTTGGTCAACGGTTCGGGCGGTATCGCGGTGGGTATGGCCACCAACATCCCTCCGCACAACCTGAACGAGGTGGTGGACGCGTGCCTGCACTTGCTGAAGAACCCGGAAGCCTCCATCGACGAGCTGATGGACATCATTCCGGCACCTGACTTCCCGACCGCCGGCATCATTTATGGCATTCAGGGTGTGAAGGACGGTTACCGCACCGGCCGCGGCCGTGTGGTCATGCGCGCGCGTTGCCACTTCGAAGACATCGACAAAGGCCAGCGTCAAGCGATCATCGTGGACGAGCTGCCCTACCAGGTCAACAAGAAGACCTTGCAAGAGCGCATGGCAGAACTGGTGCACGAGAAGAAAATCGAAGGCATCAGCCACATC
>DGQR01000033.1:11435-12594 GCA_002390825.1 Rhodoferax sp. UBA4409 | reverse complement strand
TCCGACAAGTCCGGCATGCGCTTGGTCATCGAGCTCAAGCGCGGCGAAGTGCCTGAAGTGGTGCTCAACAACCTGTACAAGCAAACCCAGCTGCAAGACACCTTCGGCATCAACATGGTGGCCTTGGTGAATGGCCAGCCCAAGCTGTGCAACTTGAAGGACCTGATCGAAGTCTTTCTGGACCACCGCCGTGAAGTGGTGACCCGCCGCACCGTGTTCAACCTGCGCAAGGCCCGCGAGCGTGGACACGTGCTGGAAGGCTTGGCGGTGGCGCTGGCCAACATCGACGAGTTCATCCGCATCATCCGTGAATCGCCCACCCCACCGGTGGCAAAACTGGAGCTGATGAACCGCCCATGGGACAGCAAGCTGGTACGCGAAATGCTCACCCGCACCCGTGCCGACGGCGGAGTGGTGAATGCCGATGACTACCGCCCCGACGGCTTGGAAAAAGAATTCGGCATGGGCAACGACGGCCTGTACCGCCTGTCTGAAACGCAAGCGCAGGAAATCCTGCAAATGCGCCTTCAACGCCTGACCGGCCTGGAGCAGGACAAGATCGTCGCCGAATACAAAGACGTGATGGCCGAGATCGAAGACCTGCTGGACATCCTGGCCAAGTCAGCCCGCGTGGCAGTGATCATCGGTGAAGAGTTGGGCCATGTGAAACAGGAATTCGGTCAGACTAAAATCGGTGCGCGCCGCAGCTTGGTGGAACACTCTTCGTTCGACCTGTCGACCGAAGATCTGATCACCCCAACCGACATGGTGGTCACGATGAGCCACAGCGGCTATATCAAGAGCCAGCCCCTGCACGAATACCGCGCCCAGAAGCGCGGCGGCCGCGGCAAGCAAGCCACCGCCACCAAAGAAGACGACTGGGTGGACCAGCTGTTCGTTGCTAACACGCACGACTACATCCTGTGCTTCTCCAACCGCGGCCGCTTGTACTGGCTTAAGGTTTGGGAAGTGCCGCAGGGCTCGCGCGGCTCGCGCGGCCGCCCCATCGTGAACATGTTCCCCTTGCAAGAAGGCGAAAAAATCACAGTTGTGCTGGCACTCACCGGCGAGAAACGCACCTTCCCGGCCGATCAATATGTGTTCATGTCCACCCGCATGGGCACGGTCAAGAAGACGGCGCTGGACGAATTCAGCAACC
>DGQR01000033.1:0-11312 GCA_002390825.1 Rhodoferax sp. UBA4409 | reverse complement strand
GCCGGCATCATCGCCGTGGACTTGGACGAAGGCGACTTCCTGATTGGCGCAGCACTGACCGACGGCAAGCACGATGTGATGCTGTTCAGCGACGGCGGCAAGGCGGTGCGCTTTGACGAAAACGATGTGCGCCCCATGGGTCGTAACGCCCGCGGTGTGCGCGGCATGATGCTCGACGACGGCCAAAGCGTGATCGCCATGCTGGTCGCTGAAGACGAGCAGCAAAGTGTATTGACCGCCACCGAAAACGGCTACGGCAAGCGCACCAACATCACTGAATACACCCGCCACGGCCGCGGCACCAAGGGCATGATTGCTATCCAGCAATCCGAGCGTAACGGCAAAGTCGTAGCAGCCACCTTGGTACACGCCGACGACGAAATCATGCTAATCACTGACAAGGGTGTGTTGGTGCGCACCCGGGTCAGCGAGATCCGCGAAATGGGTCGTGCGACCCAGGGCGTGACCCTGATTGGACTGGACGAAGGCTCCAAGCTGAGCGGCCTGCAACGCATCGTGGAAAACGACGCCAACCCATCGGATGCTCCTGACGTAGCAGAGGGCGCGGAAGATCCAGCAGACGGTACAGACGGAGACGCACCCGCCGCCGAGTAGCTATCATTTTGATAGCTACTCACGCACGTTTTATAAGCGCTAGAGCCCGATTTGATTGATAAGCCACTGATGCAACGCCCTTACAACTTTTCGGCCGGACCGGCCGCCATGCCGGCTGAAGTGCTGGAACAAGCCGCCGCGGAAATGCTGAATTGGCCCGATGCCCAAGGTCGTTTGAGCGGCATGGGCGTCATGGAAATGAGCCACCGCGGCAAAGAGTTCCTGAGCATTTACGAGGCTGCAGAAGCGGATCTGCGCGAGTTGCTGGCGGTGCCGGCCAACTTCAAGATCCTGTTTATGCAAGGCGGTGGATTGGCCGAAAACGCCATCGTTCCGCTGAATTTGAGCGGACTGCGCGCCGGCAATGGCCACGGCGCTGCCGACTTTGTGTTGACAGGCAGTTGGAGCGAAAAATCGTTCAAGGAAGCCGGCAAGTACTGCAGCAACCACATCGCTGCCAGCAGCAAGGCAGATGGGTTCACCGCCATCCCTCCTGCCGCAAGCTGGGAGTTGCATGATGACGCCAGCTACGTGCACATCTGTAGCAACGAAACCATCCACGGCATCGAATTCCAGAGCCTGCCTGATTTGAAGGCACTGGGCTCCAAAGCCGAATTGGTAATTGACTTCTCTTCCCATGTCGCATCGCGTCCGGTGGACTGGAGCCGCGTGGGTCTGGCGTTTGGGGGTGCCCAAAAGAACCTCGGCCCCGCCGGCCTCACCCTCGTAGTAGTGCGCGAAGATCTGCTGGGCCATGCCTTGTCGATCTGCCCCAGTGCGTTTGACTACAAAACCGTGGCCGACAACGGCTCGATGTACAACACCCCGCCCACCTATTCGATCTACATCGCAGGGTTGGTGTTTAAGTGGCTCAAGCGCCAAGGGGGAATGGCCGCCATGGAAGCCCGTAACATCGCCAAAGCCGAGTTGCTGTACGGCGCGATTGACGCGACCGGCTTTTACATGAACGGCGTGGCGCGCAATGCGCGGTCCCGCATGAACGTGCCCTTCTTTTTGCGCAACGAAGGCCTCAACGAAGCCTTCCTGGCGGGCGCCAAAGAGGCCGGCCTTTTGCAACTCAAGGGGCACAAGTCGGTCGGTGGCATGCGTGCCAGCATTTACAACGCGATTCCGCTTGCGGGCGTGCAGGCACTCGTCCAGTACATGCAAGAGTTTGAACGCACCCACGGCTGAGGCGCACCATGGCACGAACACTCCCCGAACTCCGCGTCTTGATCGACGCCTTGGACATCGAGCTCCTCACCCTGCTGAACCGCCGTGCGGCCTTGGCCAACGAGGTGGGCGAAGTCAAAAAGGTGGAAGGCTCTGCGGTGTTCCGCCCCGAGCGCGAAGCCCAGGTCATTCAGACCCTGCAATCCGCCAACGACGGCGCGCTCAAGAACAGCAGCGTCGCGGTGATCTGGCGCGAAATCATGTCGGCCTGCCGGGCGCTGGAAGCACCGCAGCGCGTGGCCTACCTGGGCCCCAAAGGCACCTTCAGTGAAGAAGCCGCCCTGCGCTTTTTCGGCTCCAGCATCACCCACGTACCCTGCGCCAACTTTGACGAGGTGTTCCACGCCGCCACCGCAGGTTCTGCCGAGTTTGGCGTGGTGCCCGTGGAAAACAGCACCGAGGGCGTCGTGACCCGCTCGCTGGATCTGCTGCTGAATTCGCCGCTGCACATCGTGGGTGAAATCAGCCTACTAGTGCGCCACCACCTGCTGCGTACCACTGCCTCGCTCGAGGGCATTGAGGTCGTGCTTGCCCATCCGCAAGCCTTGGCGCAATGCCAGCAATGGCTGAGCACCCACTTACCCCATGCGGAACGCCGCGCGGTGTCGAGCAATGCCGAGGGCGCACGCCTGGCTGCCACCAACCCCTCTTGGGCGGGCATCGCGAGTGAGCGTGCAGGCTCCGAATTCGGCCTGCACACTGCCGCACACGCCATTCAAGACGAAGCTTTCAACCGTACGCGCTTTGTGGTGGTGTGCCTGCCCAGTGTGTTGCCCGCGCCGCAGGCCTCCGGCAAAGACTGCACCAGCTTGGTAGTTTCGGTGCCTAACAAGCCGGGCGCAGTGCACGACATGTTGGTGCCGCTCAAGCAGCATGGTGTTTCCATGACCCGGTTCGAGTCCCGCCCGGCCCGCAGTGGCCAGTGGGAGTATTACTTCTACATCGATTTGCAGGGTCACCCATCGCAGCCGCATGTGACTGCTGCGCTGAAAGACCTTGCAGGACTTTGCGCTTTTTACAAGGTGCTGGGCACCTACCCCTTGGCAGACTGAGCCGACTGCAGGACACCATTTATGTTTGAACAACTCGGTCTGATTGGTTGCGGTTTGATGGGCGGCTCGTTCGCCCTGGCGTTGAAGCGGGCCGGACTCGTCAAACGGGTGGTGGGTTACAGCAAATCCCCCTCCACCACCGAACGTGCGCGCCAGTTGGGCGTGATCGATATCGAAGCGCCTTCCGCACTGCTGGCCGTGTCCGGTGCCGACATTGTGCTGATTGCGGTCCCCGTGTCGGCGACCGAGTCGACCTTCAAGGCCATCAAGCACCTGGTCACACCCAACATGCTGATCATGGATGTGGGCTCCACCAAGCGCGATGTGATCGATGCCGGCCGCCGTGGCTTGCGCGAGCACATCGGCTCGTTCGTGCCGGCCCACCCGATTGCCGGCAAAGAGCTCTCCGGTGTGGAGCATGCCGACCCCGACCTGTACGCCGGCAAGCAAATCATTCTGACCCCCATCGAACGCACACTGACCACCCAGCTGCAAAAGGCGGTCGATGTCTGGTCTGCACTGGGGTGCAGGGTTCTGAAAATGTCCCCCGAACAGCACGACGCTGCCTTTGCCGCCGTGAGCCACCTGCCCCACCTGATTGCATTTGCCTTGATGAACGGCATCCAAGGACAGCCGCAGGGCAAAGACTATTTATCCTTGGCTGGGCCCGGTTTTCGCGACTTCACCCGCATTGCGGCCAGCGATCCCAAAATCTGGCGTGACATCATGATCTCCAACCGTGAAGAGTTGCTCGAACAAAGCAAAATCTTCCAACGCACACTGCAGGCCATGGAGCTGATGATCTCCAGCGGCAATGCCGATGCACTGGAGGGGCTGATTGAACAAGCCAGTCACACACGCGCCAACTGGACCATGGCCACCAAGCTCAACAAATAATGTTCTCTACCGTTTTCCTCGACCTTCCCCCCTTGGTCCATGCCGCCGGCGCGGTCACCCTCCCCGGCTCGAAAAGTATCTCCAATCGCGTGCTGCTGCTCGCCGCCATGAGCGAGGGCACCACCACAATTCACGACCTGCTGGACTCGGACGACACCCGCGTCATGCTGATCGCCCTGCGCACCCTCGGGTGCCTGGTGGAAGAGTCGGGCACCACCGTGCGCATCACCGGACTGGCAGGCAAACTGCCCAATGGCTGCGCCAATCTCTTCTTGGGCAATGCCGGTACCGCCATGCGGCCATTGACCGCTGCTCTGGCGGTGGTCGGCGGCGACTTTGAACTCAGCGGCGTGCCGCGCATGCACGAGCGGCCCATCGGCGATTTGGTGGACGCACTGCGCCAACTGGGCTGCGCCATCGACTATCTGGGCAACGACGGTTATCCACCGCTCAAGCTGGGCATGCCAACATTGAAACTGGATGCCCCCATCAAGGTGCGCGGCGATGTGTCCAGTCAGTTTTTGACCGCCCTCTTGATGGCCCTCCCCTTGGTGGCCACCAAAGACATCGTGATCGAAGTGGTGGGCGAGCTGATTTCCCGCCCCTACATTGAAATCACCTTGAACCTGCTGGTGCGCTTTGGCGTGCAGGTCCAACGTGACGAGTGGCAGCGTTTCACCATTCCTGCAGGCGCCAAGCTGCGCTCCCCCGGAGACATCCATGTCGAGGCAGACGCCTCTAGTGCTAGCTATTTCATAGCACTAGGCGCAATATCTACGGCGGCTGAAGGCCAAAATGGCATTAAGGTACAAGGCGTCGGAGCCGACTCCATCCAGGGCGATATCCGCTTCATGGAAGCCGCCCAAGCCATGGGCGCAAAAATCGACAGCGGCCCGAATTGGCTGCATATCCAACGCGGCGCTTGGCCCCTTAAAGCCATAGACCTGGACTGCAACCACATCCCCGATGCGGCCATGACCCTCGCGGTAATGGCACTCTATGCCGACGGCACCACCACCCTGCGCAACATTGCCAGCTGGCGAGTCAAAGAGACCGACCGCATCGCCGCCATGGCCACAGAGCTGCGCAAGCTGGGCGCCAGCGTGGTCGAGGGACCTGACTTTATTCAAGTCACCCCACCTGCCAGCTTGCAAGACTGGAAACCCGCCAGCATCCACACCTATGACGACCACCGTGTCGCCATGTGTTTTTCACTGGCAGCTTTCAATCCAGCCGGCGTGCAACTGCGCATTGAAGACCCGAAATGCGTCGCCAAGACCTTCCCTGATTATTTTGAAACCCTGTTCTCGGTCGCATCGTCCGCAACATCCTCCATTCCGGTGATTTGTGTGGACGGCCCCACCGCATCCGGCAAAGGCACCTTGGCGGCGGTGCTGGCTGAGAAGCTGGGTTACCACTTTTTGGACTCCGGCTCGCTCTACCGAATCACTGGGCTGGCCGCCACCCGCGCGGGTATCGCCTTGGACATTGCCAACGAAGCCGCGATTGCGACCCTGCTCAACACACTGCCGATTCATTTCGAAGGCAGCCATATCTGGCTCGGTAACGAGGACGTGAGCGAGCTGATCCGCACCGAAGAAGCCGGCATGAACGCCTCCAAGGTCTCTGCGTTCCCAGCGGTACGGTCGGCACTCATCGACTTGCAGCGTAATTTTCGGCAGCTACCCGGCTTGGTGGCAGATGGCCGTGACATGGGCACCGTAATTTTCCCAGAAGCCGCTTTGAAGGTCTACCTCACCGCCAGCGCCGCATGCCGTGCGGAGCGCAGGCTTAAACAGTTGATTTCAAAGGGGATTCCCGCTACACTCGACAGTCTTCGCGCTGACCTAGAGGCTCGCGACGCTCGGGACTCCTCCCGCACCGTCGCCCCTTTGAAGCCGGCACAAGATGCCTTGTTGCTTGATAACTCGGAATTGACAGTCGATACGTCTGTTCAAACCGTGCTGGACTGGTGGCAGAGCAAACAGCCTTTCTAGCCCCGGCCAGAAAAGCAAACTGGCCCCCATCGCTTTCATCGCGCGCCAGCGCACCGGTTCATACCAAGAGCGACGGGGTTCAACAACTTAACCCCGCGGTGCAAACCGCAAAACACATGTCTGAATCTTTCGCAGCCCTATTTGAAGAATCGCTACAACGCTCGGAAATGCGCACCGGTGAAGTGATCACCGCTGAAGTCGTCCGCATCGAGCACAGCTTCGTCGTTGTCAACGCCGGCCTCAAGTCTGAAGCCTACGTGCCAATCGAAGAATTCAAGAGCGACAAGGGCGAAATCGAAGTCCAAGTGGGCGACTTCGTGTCGGTGGCTATCGACTCCGTCGAAAACGGCTACGGCGACACCATCCTGTCCCGTGACAAGGCCAAGCGTCTGGCTTCCTGGATGAGCCTGGAAAAGGCCCTGGAATCCGGCGAATTCGTGACCGGTACCACTTCCGGCAAGGTCAAGGGTGGTCTTACGGTTCTGGTCAACGGCATCCGCGCATTCTTGCCCGGTTCCTTGGTCGACACACGTCCTACCAAGGACCTGTCTCCGTACGAAAACAAGACCTTGGAATTCAAGGTTATCAAGCTCGACCGCAAGCGCAACAACGTGGTGCTGAGCCGCCGCGCTGTGGTGGAAGCCTCCATGGGCGAAGAGCGCGCCAAGCTGATGCACACCCTCAAAGAAGGTTCTGTGGTGCAAGGCGTGGTCAAGAACATCACCGAATACGGTGCGTTCGTGGACCTGGGCGGTATCGACGGCCTGTTGCACATCACTGACATGGCATGGCGCCGCGTCCGTCACCCCTCCGAAGTGGTGACAGCTGGTCAGGAAATCACTGCCAAGATCCTGAAGTTCGACACCGAAAAGAACCGCGTGTCCTTGGGTCTGAAGCAAATGGGCGACGACCCATGGATGGGCGTGAACCGCCGCTACCCACAAGGTACCCGCATGTTCGGCAAGATCACCAACATCGCCGACTACGGCGCGTTTGTGGAACTCGAACCCGGAATCGAAGGTTTGGTGCACGTGTCCGAAATGGACTGGACCAACAAGAACGTTGCTCCTTCCAAGATCGTTGCCCTGGGTGACGAAGTCGAAGTCATGGTTCTGGAAATTGACGAAGACAAGCGTCGCATCTCCTTGGGCATGAAGCAGTGCAAGGCCAACCCATGGCAAGAATTTGCTCAGAACACCAAGCGCGGCGACCGCGTGAAGGGCCCGATCAAGTCGATCACCGACTTCGGCGTGTTCGTCGGTCTGGCTGCCGGTATCGACGGCTTGGTGCACCTGTCTGACCTGTCTTGGAACGAATCCGGCGAAACCGCCGTGCGCGAATTCAAGAAGGGCCAAGAAGTTGAAGCCATCGTGTTGGCCGTGGACGTGGACCGCGAGCGCATCTCCTTGGGTATCAAGCAGTTGGATTCCGATCCTTTCACCACTTTCGTGTCCGTGAACGACAAGGGCCAGACCGTCACCGGTAAGGTCAAGACCGTGGACGCCAAGGGCGCTGAAATCGATCTGGGCGACGACATCCTGGGCTACCTGCGCGCTTCCGAAATCAGCCGCGACCGCGTTGAAGACGCTCGCAACGTGCTGAAAGAAGGCGATGAAGTGACTGCTGTGGTGGTGAACGTGGATCGCAAGACCCGCAACATCCAGTTGTCCATCAAGGCCAAGGACATGGCAGACCAGAACGAAGCCATGCAGTCCCTGAACCAGAACACCGGCTCCGCTGGTACCACCAGCCTGGGCGCTTTGTTGCGCGCCAAGCTGGACAACAACAACTAATCTGTTGTTGCTGACCTGATTGAACGACCGGTTGCTTCACTGCACCGGTCGTTTTTTCTTCGTATATTCTGTGTAAACCGCTATGACCCGCTCCGACCTTGTTGAAGAACTGGCCGACCGCTTCCGGCAATTGACGCACCGCGATGCCGAATTCGCCGTCAAGGCTATTCTGGATGCGATGAACGATGCATTGGTTCGCGGTCACCGCATCGAAATCCGCGGATTTGGCAGCTTCTCCATCAATCGCCGCCCGCCCCGCATGGGCCGCAATCCGCGCAGTGGTGAGAGCGTTGCCATTCCTGAGAAACGAGTCCCTCACTTCAAGCCAGGCAAAGCGCTTCGCGAAGCGGTGGATACCCGTACTGCAGAGCTGGAATCCAAGGCAAAACCCTGAGTAGAATCCCTCGACAACGAGGAGATCAATGAAACAGATCGCATGGCTCTTTAAGTGGCTACTTAAAGCGGCCATTTTTTTTACCCTGTTCGCTTTCGCCCTGAATAACCAAGGCGATGTGACCGTGTATTTTTTCTTCGGTACGCGATGGACAGCGCCCATGGTGTTAGTCGTGCTGTGTGCCTTTGCAGCCGGTTTGTTGATCGGCGTCTTGGGCATGGTGCCCCGCTGGTGGCGGCACCGCAAAGCGGCCCGCCGGGCCCGCTCTGATGCAGACTCCGCACGCGCCACGCTTGCCGCCGAATCCAATGCACTGCCTTTAGTGCCCCCGCATGGACTTTGATATTTCGCTACTGCTGATCGGCCTGCTTATTGCCTTCGTGCTGGGCTGGCTCGCTTCCCGTTTGGACTTGCGCCAATTGCGCATCGAAAACCGGCAAGCCCCCAAAGCCTATTTCAAGGGCTTGAACTTCCTGCTCAACGAACAGCAAGACCAGGCGATTGACGCCTTCATTGAGGCGGTCCAAAGCGACCCCGACACCTCGGAGCTGCACTTCGCGCTGGGCAACTTGTTTCGTCGCCGGGGCGAGTATGAGCGTGCCGTGCGTGTGCATCAGCACCTGTTGTCCCGTGGCGACCTCAGCCAAGACGACCAGCACCGGGCCCAACACGCCCTGGCGCTGGACTACCTGAAAGCCGGATTGCTGGATCGCGCAGAAGAAGCCCTGCTCAAACTCGAAGGCACCCGTTTTGAGGCGCAAGCCCGCTTGGCGCTCTTGGCCAATTACGAACGCTCGCGTGACTGGGAGCACGCAGCCGGCATCGCACGCAAGCTCGAAGCGTCCGGCCAAGGCAGCTTCACCGGTCGCTTGGCGCACTACCTGTGCGAACAGGCGGCCACCTTGCTCGCCCAAAGCGACGAGTCATCCGCCCGCGCACTGCTCGAGCAAGCCATTGCGAGTGCCCCGCAGGTTCCCCGCCCGCGGATGGATTTGGCAGCGCTGTGGACACGCTCAGGCCAGGCTGCCAAGGCTTGCAAAACGCTCACAGAAGCTTTGTACGCAGCCCCCTCGGCCATCCCGTTGATTGCACCACTGCTGGCGCAAAGCGCTTTGGCAGCCGGCGAAGGCGAAGCCACGCTGGCCCTGCTCAAAAACACCTACCTCGACGTGCCATCGCTCGATGTGCTGGACGCCATCGTGACCCTGGAAGCGAGCAGCAGCGAACTCACCCCCACCGCACGCGACTGGTATGCCCGCCACCTCGAAAAAGAGCCTTCACTGGTCGCAGCCACCAAATGGATTGCCGGTGAAAAACTCGAGCGCGAAGCCTTTCACCCCCAGGTGCAACGGGCGCTGGACCACGCCGTCAAACCCCTGACCCGCTACCGCTGTGCCGCCTGCGGCTTCGAAGCCAAGGTGCACTTCTGGCAATGCCCGGGCTGCCAAGCTTGGGACAGCTACCCGGCACGGCGGGTCGAAGAGCTTTAACCCTATGAGCATGACAAAAAACAAACTCTCCGCCTCCCGCGTGCTGGTCGTTGGCGATGTAATGCTGGACCGCTACTGGTACGGCGCAGTGGATCGCATTTCCCCTGAGGCTCCGGTACCCGTCGTACGCATCACCCATGAAGAAGAGCGCTGTGGCGGTGCCGCTAACGTGGCTTTCAATGCCGCCACCCTAGGCGCACAGGCCTCGCTGCTGACCGTTGTGGGCAACGACGAAGCCAGCCACAAATTGGAGGCCCTGGTCGCGAAAACCGGTATCCGCACCCACTTCGGGCGGGACTCCGACCTCAAGACCACGGTCAAGCTGCGGGTCATCGGGCGCCAGCAACAACTGATTCGGCTCGATTTTGAAAACACCCCGAAAAACGAAGTCCTGGCGACGCAGACCGCCACCTTCACCCGGCTGTTGGCGGAGCACGATGCGATTTTGTTCTCGGACTACGGCAAGGGCGGTCTCGCCCACGTGAGCGACATGATTGCCGGTGCCCGTGCGGCAGGCAAGCCGATTTTTATCGACCCCAAGGGCAACGACTATTCGCGCTACCAACAGGCGACGGTGATCACGCCCAACCGCGCGGAGTTGCAACAAGTGATCGGCGCGTGGGCCACCGAAGACGAGCTGCACACCAAAGTGCACGCCTTGCGCCAGCAACTGCAACTCGATGCCGTGTTGCTCACCCGCAGCGAGGAAGGCATGACCCTGTTCGACGCCGACGGCCATCTGCATGTCAGCGCCCAAGCGCGGGAAGTGTTTGATGTCACCGGCGCAGGCGATACCGTGATCGCCACCATGGCCACCCTGGTGGGCGCAGGCATGCGCTTGCGCGACGCCGTGCCCCTTGCCAACCGGGCGGGTGGCATTGTGGTGGGTAAATTCGGCACCGCAACGGTGTCTTATGAGGAGCTTTTTGTATGACACGCATCGTGGTCACCGGCGCGGCCGGTTTCATTGGCAGCAACATCATTGCGGGGCTCAATGCCCGCGGGATGACCGACATCATTGCGGTCGACGACCTCAAGCAAGGCGACAAATTCCGCAATCTGGTCGACCTCAAGATTGCTGACTATGTCGATATGGACACCTTCTACGACGAGTTCGCTGCCGGTCACTACGGCCAGGTCGAAGCGGTGTTCCATGAAGGCGCCTGCAGCGACACCATGGAACAAGACGGCAAGTACATGATGGCCAACAATTACACGCTGTCTTGGCACCTGTTCCAAGCCTGCCAGAAGCGCGGCGCCCGGCTCTTGTACGCCTCCAGCGCGGCCACCTATGGCGGCTCCGACACTTTCCGCGAAGACCCCGCCTTCGAAGCGCCGCTCAATGTGTATGGCTACTCCAAGCTGCTGTTCGATCAGCGCATGCGCCGCGAGTGTGGCGCGAATTTTGAGCGCACCAAAGCCGGCCGTACCAACCAAGTCGTGGGCTTCCGTTATTTCAACGTCTACGGCCCTCGCGAGCAGCACAAGGGCCGCATGGCCAGCGTGGCCTTCCACCAGTTCAACCAGTTCCACGCAGAAGGCAAGGTCAAGCTCTTCGGCGAATATGGTGGCTACCCGCAAGGGGGCCAGATGCGCGACTTTGTGTTCATCGACGATGTGGTGGCGGTCAACCTCTGGTTCTTCGACCATCCGACCCAAAGCGGCATCTTCAACCTCGGCTCCGGCCGCGCACAACCGTTCAACGACGTAGCCAGCTCGGTGGTCAATGCCATGCGACGCCTGCGCGGCGAATCCGCATTGCCTTTGGAAGACATCGCCCAGCAAGGGCTGGTGGAATACGTGCCCTTCCCGGATGCCTTGCGCGGCAAATACCAGTGCTA
>DGQR01000022.1 GCA_002390825.1 Rhodoferax sp. UBA4409 | reverse complement strand
GCGGATTTGCGAGGGGGTGCCGTGCTCAAAGCCTTTATCCACGGCACACCCCTGAGCTAAAAATAGCGATATTCTTGGATAGCAAGAGCTTGGCACCCGGGTGCCCTACGTTCACAATAATCAGATTCATAGCTATAGCGTAACCAGCCTTTGCGGTAGTGCCGGGAGCGATCAATATCAATCCGATGTCAAAAGTAGTAAAAATCTTAGATGCAGTGCACGGGGTCGGACCGTGTGTAGCCGCCATCGCCTGCGACCACCCGGAGGCACCGGCCTACGCCCGCCAACTGCGCGACGCGGTGGCACGCTTTATCCGCGAAGCGGCCCAAGGCACCTTGCCGCTGCAGAGCCCCCCGCCGCAACCTGCCGGCACAGCCCGTGGTGCAGGCCATATGCATTTACATGCCGAGGTGTTTTTGCAGATGGCGGGGCAGACGCGGTTCACCTTTCCGCACGGGCAACTTGCGCTCACGCCGGGCCAGGTGCTGGTGGTGCCCCCGAAATTGCTGCACGACGAATGGGTCAGCGGGCACGACGCGCACGCTTTTTGCAACCTGGTGATCTCGGCGGACAGCCAGCGCATGTCGTGCCACCTGGCCCATGAGGCGCGACCCGGTGTGCCCGCCAGCCTTTACCTGGAGACTTGCCAACACCCCGACGCGATGCGCATCGAGGGCTGGCTGCGCGACGCCGCCACGCCCCCGCCCGACGACACTGCGGGCCTGTGGCCGGTGCAGCAACGCGCCTTGCTGCTCAGCGCCCTCACCGGCGTAGCCCGCTTACTCGATGCGCCGCAAAAAACCGTGTCTGCCGAGCCGCCGGTGCTCAGCAAGCTGCGCATGCTGATCCAAAACCGCATGGGCGAAACCGACCTGACGGTGGCGGCATTGGCGCACGACCTGGGCTGCACCGCAGACTATTTGTCGCACCTGTACAGCAGCCTGACCGGGGAGCACCTGTGGCAAGTCATCTTGCAACAGCGCTTGGCCCGCGCCGCACGGCTGCTGACCGAGGGCGATGCCGCCGTCAAAGAAGTGGCCTGGTGCAGCGGCTTTGCCAGCGCCAGCTATTTCATCCGCTGCTTTAAGCAGCGCTTCGGGGTCACACCCAAAGCCTACCGCCAGCAGGCGGCAGGGCACACCGTTTTGCCTTAGAACGTGCCGGTGAAGGCGCCGCCATCGAGCAGCACGTTCTGGCCGGTCATATAAGCTGCCTGTTGGCTGCACAAGAAGGCGCATACCTGGCCAAACTCAGCCGGTGTGCCATAGCGGCCCATGGGGATTTGCGCCTGCTGGGTGGCGCGCACCTCTTCCACCGACTTGCCGGACTTGGCAGCCGCCGCTTTGACGGTGGTGGCAATGCGGTCGGTATCAAACTTGCCGGGCAACAGGTTGTTGATGGTCACGCCCTTGGCGGCCAGGCTGCTACGGGCCACGCCGGCCACAAAGCCGGTCAGGCCACTGCGTGCACCGTTGGACAAGCCCAGAATGTCGATCGGCGACTTCACCGAGCTGGAAGTGATGTTCACAATGCGCCCGAAGCCGCGCGCGGCCATGCCGTCTACCGTGGCCTTGATGAGCTCGATCGGGGTGAGCATGTTGGCGTCTACCGCCTTGATCCAGGCCTCGCGATCCCAGTCGCGAAAATCGCCGGGCGGCGGGCCGCCGGCGTTGGTGACCACGATATCGAAATCACGGCGCATGGCAAACACCGCCTCGCGGCCAGCCACGGTGGTGATGTCTTGGGCACAAAATAGCACCTCAGCGCCCGTATTGGCTGCGTAAGCCGCTCTCAAATTGGTAGCAGAAGCCTCCAGCGCCTCGGCACCGCGCGCCACGATCAGCAGGTTCACGCCCTCGGCGGCCAGTGCTTGCGCGCAGCCCATGCCCAGCCCCTTGCTGGCACCACAGACCAACGCCCATTTGCCTTTGATTCCCAAGTCCATACCCCGTCCTTTGCGATTGAAGTTATCCAAGCCCCCGCGCTTTAGCGCCGGGTACTCACCACATACACACCCAGCAGCACCAGAATGGTGCCACCGATCACCCACAGGTTCATCGGCTCGTCGAGCAGCAGCACGCCCATCAGGATGGTAGACATAGGCCCCACCATCCCCACCTGCGCTGCCAGCCCCGAACCGATGCGCTCGATCGCCATCATGACCAGCATCACCGGCACCACGGTGCAGGCGGTGGCATTGAGCAGCGACAACCACAGCACCTCCGGCGCTACCGCAAATGCAGTGTCCAGCGGCCGCAAAATCACAAACTGGGCGATACACAGCACACACGCCACACTGGTGGCCAGCCCCACCAAGCGCAGCGAGCCCAGGCGCTGCACCAGCTCCCCGCTGTAAGACAGGTACAACGCGTAGCTGATGGCGCTACCCAGCACCAGGGCGGCACCCAGGGCCGCATTGCCCCCGGCAAAGCTGACCTCGTGCCCGAACACCAGCAACACGCCGCCATAGCTAAGCGCCATGCCGGCGGCTTGGGGCAAGCTCACCTTTTTGCCGTAAAGGGCTACGCCCAGCAACACGACCAGCGTGGGGTTGAGGTAAAGAATCAGCCGCTCTAGTGACGCGGAGATATAGGCCAAGCCCGCAAAGTCAAGGTAGCTGGCCAAGTAGTAGCCGGTAATGCCCAGCCCCACAATGCCCAGCTTGTCTTTGCCCGTGAGTGGCACCACCACGGCACCGGCCTTGCGGGCGCGGTAGCCGGCCCACCACACCAGCCCCAGAAAAAATGGCAAAGCCATCAGCATGCGCAGCATGATCAGGCTGACCGCATCCACCCCGGGGTAGCGGTAGGCCAGCTTGACGATGATGGCTTTGCCGCTAAAAGCGATCGAACCGGCGATCGCCAGCGCAACGCCGGTTGCTATCGATTGAGGAGCTGCTTGCGCAGTCGCTACGCCGGCCACCGCTTAGTTTGCCTTCAAACCGCCGCGCACCCGCTGCACGAGTGTGACCGCGGCCAACACCAAGGCGCCAGCCACCACCCCGATCAGCCCATCCCACACAAAGCCCAGGGGCAGGCCCTCGGTCAGGTGGTGCAAAAACGGCAGGCCGTGCACCAAAATGCCACCGCCCACCAGGAACATGGCTGCGGTACCAGCCACCGACAGCACTTTCATCAACACCGGCGCCGCCCACAACAAGCCACGCCCTAGCGCCTGCACCCAACCACCTCTGGGCGTGGCGGAGGGGCGGCGGGTTAGGTAGAGGCCTGCATCGTCAATTTTGACGATGGCGGCCACCAGGCCATAGACCCCCACGGTCATGGCAAAGGCCACGCCGGCCAGCACCATGAACTGGGTCGTCCAGACTCTGTCTTGCACCGTGCCCAGGGTGATGGCGATGATTTCGGCCGAGAGAATAAAGTCGGTGCGAATCGCGCCCTTGATCTTGTCTTTCTCCAGAGCCACCAGGTCTACCGCCGGGTTCTGCAGCGCCTGCAGCAGCTCGGCCTGATGGGCCGCGTCGTCCTCTGCGCGGTGCAAAAACTTGTGGGCCAGCTTCTCGAAGCCTTCAAAACACAAAAAGGCCCCACCAATCATCAGCAGCGGGGTGACCAGCCACGGCGCCACGATGCTAATTGCCAGGGCCGCGGGCACCAGGATCACCTTGTTCAGCAGCGAGCCTTTGCACACGGCCCACACCACCGGCAGCTCGCGCTCGGCAGACACACCGGTGACCTGCTGCGCGTTCAGGGCGAGGTCGTCTCCCAAAACGCCGGCGGTTTTCTTGGCCGCCACTTTGCTGAGTACGGCCACATCGTCGAGGATGGTGGCAATGTCGTCCAAAAGGGCAAGGAGGCTGCTGGCCATAGGGTGGTTACATGGAGTGGATAAGGCCGCAATTGTCACCCGTTTGGCGTATGCCGCTCAGGGCAAGCCCTTACAGAGCTGGCGCAAAGCTTGCTGGAGAATCGGACCACGCCTCCGACACTTATGCCACCCACCTTGACCGTTGACCGCCAACCCCACCTCACAGCGCCCACGGTCTTGGATATCGAGGCGTCTGGCCTGGGGCGCAATAGCTACCCCATCGAGATTGGCTATGTGCTCCCGGACGGCCATGCCTATTGCACCCTGGTACAGCCCGAGGCCGACTGGACCCACTGGGACGCCGGTGCCGCCAGCCTGCACCGCATCACCCGCGAGCTGCTCCAACAGCGCGGCCTGAGTGCCCGCGATGTGGCCAAACTGCTCAATGCCCAGCTGGCCGGCACCACGGTGTACACCGACGGCTGGGCCAACGACTTCACTTGGCTCAATGTTCTGTTTGAGGCGGCTGGCATGAGCCCCCGCTTCAAGCTGGAAAACCTGCGCAGCCTGCTGAGCGACGAAGAGGCCGATCAATGGCACACCGTCAAGGCCCAAATCGCCAGCGAACGTGGCACTCAGCGCCACCGGGCGAGCTCTGATGCGCGGCTGATCCAGCTCACACTGCAGCGCATCAGGGCGGGTTAACCGGCGTCTTAGGCGGTAACATGATGTGTACACCCCCACACCACAAGGAGACAGTAGCCATGGCCGTGACCGTAGAAATCAACCTGGGTTATGAATTTGACGTAAAGGCCAAGGCCAGCGAAGTGTTTGCGGTGCTGTCAGATGTGCCGAGCTCGGCGAGCCACTTCCCCAAGGTCGACCAGCTGGTCGATCTGGGCGGCGGCGCCTACCGCTGGGAAATGGAAAAAATCGGCATCGCCTCGATCACGCTGCAAACGGTGTACGCCTCCAAATACACCAGCAACAAAACCAAGGGCACCGTGACCTGGACGCCCATCAAAGGCGAAGGCAACGCCCTGGTGGCCGGCAGCTGGAAGATCACCGACAACAAAAAAGCCACCAATATCGTGCTGGAAATCCAGGGCGAACTCACCCTGCCCCTGCCCGGCCTGATGAAAATGGTGGCAGCCCCCATTGCCGAAGCTGAGTTTGAAAAAATGGTCGAGCAGTACATCGACAACCTGACTCAGCACTTTGGCGGGGAAGCTTAGGGGATTGGCTTTTTTGGCTTGCTGGGATAGGCAACGGCCTGAAAATTCACCTCATTGAGGGAGATTCATGGCCGCCTTTTTAGGCTGTTCTAAAAGTCAAACCGAACTACAGATTGCAACGCTGCAACTCGTCCTCGGCCGGGCCTCGACTACCCTGCATAGCCTGCCGCGAGGATTGTTTGGGCTTTCACCATGAAAAAACCACCTACTGAGCGCGAGGTCCTCAGGCGCATCTACGAGATGTACGAGTCGTCTTACCCCGGAGTTCCTTCTGAAAGAAACCGGGGTGAGAATGACCCATATCTATCAATCGACGTTGAGGCTGTAGCGAAAAAACTAACTTGCAAGCCGGAACTATTGTTCGGGTATCTTTACTACCACCTTGATGCAAAGCACAGATATCAGCAACGCGACGGAACACAAGTTCATCTTTTCGTGCTAAAGGTCGGTAGCAAGCGCCATGGCGTGAACTTTCCATACCTGTCTGCTATCTTGGCAAATCACGACCTTGAGCACAGGCGCCAGCTCTGGTCGATCGGCTTATCCATGCTGGCACTGGTTCTGTCTGCTGCTGCAATCGTTGCTCAAATTGTCACAGCGATGTGATCTACGCATTGACGCGTCACTTTTCTATCAACTAGGCTCCCTCGAAACAAGCCTGACCATATTGGCTGCTTCAAACGTGGAGCCCCACAGGAGCCAGTCCTTGCACCCATCCCGCCAGCCGCGTCTCGCGCAATCGTTGATCCTCGCCGCTACTCTCTTGTGCTTGGCAGTTTCGATGGCTTGCTGGTTTGTTTATTTCACGGTGTATTGGCCGTACCGCGAGCTGTTCGACGAAACGGGGCGCTATTTTGATGTGCAGAACTCGGTCGTTTACCAAGAGCAAAGTGGCTTGTTGATATGTCCTGCTTTGGCTTTATCCATATTGACGATCCTGCTTGGCGTTGCCTGGCGGGCACTCCGCAGCGCTAGCGCTAGCGCTCCGCTCAATTAATAGCCAAACAAGCCTCTAGCGCACGTATCATTTGCGCCCCCAGCTATCAAATAAATAGCAAACCTTCAGTCCTCCCGCTCCCCATAGCGCTGCGCCAGCACTGCGCAGACCATGAGCTGGATCTGGTGAAAAATCATCAGCGGCAGCAGCATCATGCCCACCTGCGGGGCGGCGAACAGCACTTTGGCCATAGGCACACCGCTGGCCAAGCTTTTCTTGGAGCCGCAAAACACAATGGTGACCTCGTCCTCTTTGGAGAAGCCGAGTTTGCGGCTGGTCAAGGTAGTAATCCACAGCACCAACGCCAGCAACACGCAGCAAGCCACAGTCAGCACCAGCAACATGGGCAGGGGTACCCGGGTCCACAGCCCTTCGATCACTGCGGCACTGAAGGCGGTGTAAACCACTAGCAAGATCGAGCTCTGGTCCACCATGCGCAAAGTAGCGGCGTGTTTTTTGACGAAGTTGCCAATCACAGGCTGCATGAGTTGACCAAGCGCGAAGGGCAACATCAACTGCTGCATGATGTGCAACACCGCATCCCAGGTGCTGGTGCCCGCCACTTCTCCGGGCACTATCAACCAGCTCACCAGCAAGGGCGTCAAAAACACCCCTATCAAGCTGGAGGCTGACGCGCTGCACACAGCTGCCGCCACATTGCCCCGCCCCATGCCGGTAAACGCGATAGCCGATTGCACTGTGGCCGGCAAAACGCACAAAAACAGCATGCCCAGCGCCAGCTCAGGGTTCAAAAACCAGCCGAACACCGGTTTGAGCAACACCCCCAGCAAAGGGAACAGGGCAAAAGTAAACGCCAGCACCAGCAAGTGCAGCCGCCAATGGCTCAGGCCGGCCACCACGTTGGCGCGCGAGAGCTTGGCGCCGTGCATAAAAAACAGCAAGGCAATGGCTGCGGTGGTGAGCCACTCAAAACCCTGTGCCACTGCGCCGCGAGCGGGCAGCAAGCTGGCCAATGTGACCACGGCGATCAGGATGAGGGTGAAGTTGTCAGGGAGAAAGCGGGGGCGTTGCATGGGGGCAGAGCATACCTGTGCGGGGGTTACACAAAATCAGCGTCCAGCACCACCCGGTACCTGGCGTTGCCGCTGCGCAGGTGGGCAACGGCATCGTTCACCCGCGACATGGGGAAGTGCTCCACCTGCGGTGCAATGCCGTGCCGCGCGCAAAACTCCATCATTTTCATCAAGGTCACCGGCGAGGGCGTGGGCGATGCCGAGATGCTGCGCTGCCACGACAACAAGCTGCTGGTGCGGACCTTCATAGCCTCAGTCACCATGCCCACCAGGTGCAGCCGGCCTTTGGGTGCCAGGGTGCCGATCAAGGCGTCCCACTCCAGACTTGCGCCCACGGTGACCAACAAGAAATCGAGCTTGCCGGCATGGGCTTTGAGCTCTTTCACATCCACGCTGGACACGGTGCGGTGCGCGCCGAGTGCCAATGCCTCTTCGCGCTTGGAAGGACTGGAGGTGAACGCGGTCACGTCACACCCCCACGCCTTGGCAAACTTGACGGCCAAGTGACCCAAGCCGCCAATGCCCACCACGCCAACTCGGTCGGTGGGCTTGATGTCGTGAATCACAAAAGGCAAAAACGCGGTGCCGCCGCCGCACATCAGGGGCCCGGCCGACGCCGGGTCCAGCCCTGCGGGCAAAGGCAAGGCCCAGCTCCAGTGGGCGCGCACTTTGTCCGCAAAACCGCCATGCCGCCCGATGATGGTGGGCTGCCGGGTCGCACACAGGTTTTGTTCGCCCCCTTGGCAAAACTGGCAGTGCTGGCAGCTGTTGCTGTGCCAGCCCAGGCCCACCCGCTGGCCGATGGCCCGGCCTTTGACCTGTGCGCCGACCGCCACAATCGTTCCGACCACCTCGTGGCCCGGTACCACCGGGTATTGGGTCGAAAACCACTCGCTATCGACCATCGCGAGGTCGGAGTGGCATATACCGCAGTACTCCACGGCGATCTCTACCTCTTCACCCCCCATGGCACCGGGGTCAAAGTCGAGGCGAACCAGGTCTGCACTTTTGCCAGGGGCTGCCCAGCCGCGGAAGTCGGTCATATCAATCTCCTGAATAGGGGGTCTCGCGGGCGCGCCTGCACGCGCGAGCCCGCAGAGTACAACGAAGGCTTGCCCGGCGGCAGTGGGCTTGTAACCCTCGCGACTGCGTCACTTCGGCGGATAATCCGGCCGGCGCCGGCAACCCGCCGCGCGCGCCCACCAGCCTAAGAAGCCCCCTCTATGCATCGCGTTGCCATCAGCAGCACCGGCCTGTTTACGCCGCCGGACGTCATTACCAACGCGGAGTTGGTCGCCAGCTACAACGCCTATGCCGCGCTGCAGAACGCGCAGTTTGCCGACGAAATAGCTGCTGGCAGCCGCACCGCTCTGACGGACTCCAGCGTCGAGTTCATCGAAAAAGCCTCCGGCATCCAGCGCCGCTATGTGATGGAAAAAACCGGGGTGCTGGACCCCGAGCGCATGCGCCCGCACTTCACGCCCCGCCCGGATAACGAGTTGTCGTTGATGGCTGAAATTGCCGTCAAAGCCTGTCAGGATGCACTGCACAAGGCCGGCAAAACCGCCGCCGATGTAGACGGCGTGATTTGCGCCAGCGCCAACATGCAGCGACCCTACCCGGCCATGGCTATCGAAATCCAGACCGCCTTGGGCGTGCAGGGCTACGGTTTTGACATGAACGTGGCCTGCTCTTCCGCCACCTTTGCGCTGGAGCAAGCGGTGAACGCCGTGCGCTGCGGCAGCGCCCGCGCAGTGCTGGTGGTGAACCCCGAGATCACATCCGCCCACCAGGCCTGGATAGACCGCGACTGCCACTTCATCTTCGGCGATGTGTGCACCGCCATTTTGGTGGAGCGGCTGGACCTCGCACTCGCCGGCAGCTTTGAGGTGCTGGGCACCAAGCTGCTGAGCACTTTCAGCAACAACATCCGCAACAACAACGGCTTCATGTCGCGTTCGGAAGACCGCAACCCGGACGACCGTGATCAGCTCTTCCGTCAGGAAGGCCGCAAGGTGTTCAAAGAGGTGTGCCCCATGGCGGCCGAGCACATCGAACAGCACTTGAAGTCTCTGGACCTCACGCCGCAACAAGTGCGCCGCTTCTGGCTGCATCAGGCCAACCTGGGCATGAACCAGCTGATTGCCAAAAAACTCTTGGGGCGGGAGGCGACGCTGGATGATGCGCCGGTGATTCTGGACGAATTCGCCAACACGGCGTCGGCGGGCTCCATCATCTCTTTCCACCGCCACCACGCTGACATTGCAGCGGGTGAGGTGGGAGTGATCTGCTCGTTCGGAGCAGGCTACTCGATCGGTAGCGTGGTGGTGAAGCGCCTGTAAGGCCAAGCGCTTCGGAACAGCGCCCCTTAGTTCAGGGGACGCTTGAGGCGCATTTCCTCGATTTTGACGGCACCGATCTGCACGGTTTTGGCGGTGTTCATTTCGCGCTTGAAGCCGGCGAGCTCGTGGAAACGCATGGCGCGCTCGTTGGCAATCGGCAGCCACACGCTCACGTTGGCGCAACCCTCTTCGAGCAGGCCTTCGCGGGCAGCATCCCAAAGTGCCAGGCCTACGCCTTTGTCCCAGTGGCTGGAGGCCACGTAAATGGCCCAAATTTCGCCCATGGTCGGTGGGGTGCCCTTGTCACGCGAGCGGTCAAAACCCACGAATCCGACGATCTTGTCGTCATCCAGAGCCACTTGAACCTGGGGTTCAGCGTACTCAATTGCTTCGCGCCAGTAAGCCTGGCGCTTGTCCAAGGGGGTCACGGGAACCGGTGTATCGGCCAGCATGCTTTTGAAGGCTTCGCGAACAGAAGAGTTGTGGAGCTCAGCGATGGCTTTGGCATCACGTAGTGTGGCGGGGCGAACCTTGAAAGTAGTCGTACTGGACATGTCTAACGCAAACTCAAGCAAAATTGAAAAAAAGAGCGTGATTGTCGCAGCATTCAAGAATCGACTCCCATGGCCCCATTTTTTGCCCGCCACACTCCTCTCAACCCGGCTTGCTGACACCGCAAAAGATCCCGCCAATGACCCCGCCTCTCAACGCCACCTACACCGTATCCGTGCTGCCAGACGGTCTGAGTTTTGAGAGCGATGGCATCAGCAGCGTGCTGGAGTCCGGCTTGGCGCAGGGGGTTGAGCTGCCGAGCTCCTGCCGCAATGGGACCTGCAGAGCATGCCTTTGCAAAATGGTGTCGGGGCGAGTGCGCTATCGCATTGAGTGGCCGGGTCTGAGTGCCGATGAAAAGAGCGAGGGCTGGTGCCTGCCGTGTGTGGCGGTTCCCCTGAGCGATCTGCTGCTCGACCAGCCGTTTGCCTGCGTGGCTCAAGCCCGTGGTAACCCCTAACCCATCACCCCGGGATACCTAGGGTCACCACCATTGCGGGTGCACTGGTGCGCGCCCAACAATCGTCTCAACGATTGAGGGGAGTCCATGCAAACAATTGCACTGCAGCCTGCCGACCTTCCTTTGGCTTGCCTGTACCGCTGGGAGCACGAGCGCCCTGATGCGGTCTACCTCTCGCAACCCATGCGAGGCGGGCAAGTACTGGACCTGACCTGGGCCCAAGCGGCCAGCCAGGTGCGGCGCATGGCCCAATGGCTGCAAAGCCAGGGCTGGGCCGCAGGCAGCAGGGTCGCCATCATCGGTAAAAACAGCGCCCACTGGATCTTGGCGGATCTGGCAATCCAAATGGCGGGGTATGTGTCGGTGCCGATCTACCCCACCTTCAATGGCGAGGCCCTGAGCTACATCCTGCTGCACAGCGAGAGCAAGGCGCTTTTCATCGGCAAGCTCGACGACACCGTCAACCTGCAAAGCGGTGTGCCGCCCGGGCTGCCCCTGATTGCGCTGCCCTTGGCACCTTCCATGCACGCCCACCAATGGACGGAGTTGATCAACACCACCAGCCCGCTCAAAACCTGCCCTGAGCCTGCGGGCGAGAGCATCAGCACCATCATTTACACCTCGGGCACCACAGGTACCCCCAAAGGCGTGGTGCACAGCTTCAACAGCATGGCCTGGGGGGTGAGCTGTGCGACGCGCCGCTTCCCGATGGATATCAACGACCGCTACATCTCGTACCTGCCCTTGGCCCATGTGGCAGAACGCATGCTGATTGAGCAGGCCTCGTTGCGATATGGCGGGCACATTTTTTTTGCCGAGTCACTGGACACGTTTTTGCAAGATCTCCAGCGTGCGCGGCCTACGGTGTTTTTCTCTGTTCCGCGGCTGTGGGTGAAGTTTCAACAAGGGGTGCACAGCAAGGTGCCGGCACCCAAGCTCCGATTTTTGCTCGGCCTGCCCGTCGTGGGCCATTTAGTGCGCCGCAAGATTTTGAAAGGCCTGGGCTTAGACCAATGCCGCATCGCCGCGGGCGGGGCCGCGCCCATGCCTGCCGATGTGCTGCAGTGGTACCGCCGCTTGGGGCTGGACCTGGTCGAGGTTTACGGCATGACCGAGAACAGCGGAGTCTCGCACTCCACCCTGCCCGGTTCGCGCCAAACCGGCTCCGTCGGTTTGGCCTACGACGAAGTCGAAACGCGCATGGACCCTGCTACTGGTGAGATTCAAATGCGTTGCCCGGCCTTGATGAAAGCCTATTACCGCGAGCCCGAGCTCACGGCCGCTGCGCTCACCCCGGACGGATGGCTGCGCACCGGCGACAAAGGCGTCAGGGACAGCCACGGGTTTTTGAGCATTACCGGTCGGGTCAAAGACCTGTTCAAGACCAGCAAAGGCAAATACATTGCGCCGGCACCCATCGAAGACAAGCTCGTGGCCCACGATGCGGTCGAGGTCTGTGTGGTCACCGGCGCCCACTACGCCCAGCCGTTTGCACTGGTCATGCTGTCAGCGGATGCGGCCGCAGAGAGCCGATCCGCCGCGGGCCGTCAAGCGCTGGAGGCCGGTCTCCAGCAGCACTTGCAGCAGGTCAACAGCCATCTGGAGCCCCATGAAAAGCTGGATTTTCTGATCGCTGTGGCTGAAACATGGACATCAGAAAACGGTTTGGTTACCCCGACCCTCAAGGTCAAACGCGCCAGCATCGAAGCCAAATACGCCCCATCCTATGACCGGTGGTTGAACCAACACCGAGAGGTCGTGTGGGCAGACCAGCCAAGCTAAAGCTGCTACGGTAAGCTTGCCTTATGCAAGCACAACCCTGTCCCCGCAAGCGCAAGCTGTTCATGGCGCTACTTGGTGGGTGGCTCGCACTGGGGGCACTACCCACCACGAGCCTGGCCTTTGAGAACACCATGGCAGAGCGCACCCACGCCTGCACAGCCTGCCACGGCGACCAAGGCCGGGCAGGGCCGGATGGCTACTATCCGCGCCTGGCCGGCAAGCCCGCCGGGTATCTGTACAACCAGCTGGAGAATTTTCAGCAAGGGCGTCGCCAATACGGGTTAATGCAAGGCCTGATCGATCCCTTGAGTAGCGATTACTTGCGCGCCATGGCGGTGTATTTTTCAGAGTTACATATTCCTTACCCCGCACCGGCACCCGCCACCGCCCCGCCTGCCGTGCTGGCAAGCGGCAGAACCTTGGTGCTTGAGGGCGACGTCAAGCGCGGCCTGCCGGCCTGCGTCAGCTGCCACGGCCAAGCCTTGACGGGGGTGCAACCGTTCACGCCCGGGTTGCTGGGCCTTCCGCGCGACTATCTCAACGCCCAACTGGGCGGATGGCAAACCGGCCAACGCAAAGCCCATAGCCCCGATTGCATGGCCACGATTGCCAAACGGCTGAGCGATGCTGATGTCAATGCCATTTCGCAATGGTTGTCCTCCCAGCCGGTCCCCGCCAACAGCACGGCTGTAGCCATGCGACCTGCCCAGCCGCGTGGCACACCGGCACTGCCGGACTGTGGGAGTGCACCATGACAACAACACCCTCTGTCAACCGCACCGCTACCAAACCGTGGCAATGGCTCGTGCTGGGGCTCGGGCTCTGTTTGTTGCTCTTTGTGCTGGTTGCTGAGGTCATTGCGCCCGCAGTCCAGAAAGGCAGCGCGCCCTCGGTGCCACCTGCCGCGGCCCCCGATACCGCTTTGGTGCAGCGCGGCGCCTATCTCGCGCGCCTGGGCAACTGCGCGCAGTGCCACACCGCACGTGGCGGCGCCGACTATGCGGGTGGCAATGCCCTGCTCACCCCGTTTGGCAGGGTGTACCCGGGCAACCTCACCCCGCACACCACCACGGGCTTGGGTGCTTGGAGCGCTGCAGATTTCCGGCGCGCTATGCACCAAGGCATCCGGCCTGATGGACGGGTTCTGAACCCCGCCTTTCCCTACACCAGCTACACCCGCATCACGCAAAGCGACAGTGATGCCTTGTTCGCGTTTTTGCGCAGCCTTCCCGCGGTGGACGCCCCACAAAGGGCCCACGAGCTCCCCTGGCCCTTGGGCACTCAGACCGCGCTGACAGCCTGGCGATGGCTGCATTTCTCCGAAGCCCCCGACAGCCCCGGCACTTTGGAGGCCGACACCAGCCCCTCTGCCCGGCGAGGCGCGGCTTTGGTGCAAGGACTAGGACACTGCGCCGAATGCCACACCCCCCGCAATCGCCTGGGGGGCCTGCGCTCATCACAAGCGTGGAGCGGCGCGCTGATGCCCGATGGCCTGTGGTACGCCCCGGCCCTGAACGACAACACCGAAGCCGGCCTCGCTGGCTGGAACACTGCAGACATTGTCACGCTGCTCACACACGGGCAGCGGCGACAGGCCTATGTGGCCGGCCCGATGGCGGAAGTAGTGCGCAACAGCACCCAGTACCTGAACGCCGCAGATGCAGAGTCCATCGCGCTGTACCTGCAGACATTGGCGCCAGCGGCCCCCACGGCTGTCAAATCGCCTGCGAGTGCCGACACTACGCCCCCCTCTCCCTTGGGCGCCAAAATTTACGAGAACCAATGCGCACAGTGCCATGGCAAACAAGGCGAAGGGGTTGCTGACGCCTACCCGGCACTCGCAGGCAACCGCTCGGTGCTGATGAACAACACCAACAACCTCACGCTGACAGTGTTGCGCGGTGGCTACGGCCCGTCTACAGCCGGCAAACCGCAGCCGCACGGCATGCCGCCCTACCAGCTCAGCCTGAGCGACGCAGAGGTGGCCGCAGTGTTGAGTTTCATCCGCAAAAGCTGGGGGAACGAAGCCGCGCCGGTGACTGAGTTTGATATAAACAAGATCCGCAATTCACCCATCCGATAGGCCTCCCATGCAGCTTTGTTTACGACTGATTCCTTTGTGCAGCGCCCTGGTTCTGGCCGGCTGCGCAGGCCTGCCATCGGGCGGCCCCAAAGCGGATGTGGAATATGCCATCACCATCCTTCACACCAACGACCACCATGGCCGTTTTTGGAAGAACCGGGATGGCGAATACGGCATGGCGGCCCGCAAAACCGTGGTGGACCAAATTCGCCAAGAAGTAGCTGCCGCCGGCGGTTACAGCTTGCTGCTGGATGGCGGCGATGTGAACACCGGCGTGCCCGAGTCCGACCTGCAAGATGCCGTGCCGGACTTCCGGGGCATGAACCTGTTGGGCTATGACGCGATGGCCGTGGGCAACCACGAATTCGATAAGCCGCCCGTGGTCCTGCAAATGCAGCGCGCACTGGCAACCTTCCCGATGCTGTCGGCCAACATCTACCGCGATGGCAAGCGCATGTTTGAGCCCTACAAGATTTTCAACTTGGGTGGCGTGCGGGTTGCGGTCATGGGGCTGACTACCGAAGACACCCAAAAGATGGTGCACCCCGACAACATCCGCAACGTCGAGTTCCGCAGTGTCCAGACAGAAGCTGCCAAAGTGGTGCCCGAGCTCCGCAGCAAAGCAGATATCGTGATCGCAGCCACCCACATGGGGCACTACGAAAACGGCATGCACGGCACCCAAGCACCCGGTGATGTGGAGCTGGCCCGTGCCGTCAAGGGCTTGGACATGGTGGTGGGCGGCCACACCCAAAACCCTGCATGCATGAAGGCCGAGAACGTGCTCGACCGCGCCTATGTGCCCGGCAGTGCCTGCAAGCCCGACCAGCAGAACGACACTTGGATCATGCAAGCCCACGAATGGGGCAAATATGTCGGGCGCGCCGACTTCACTTTCAAAAACGGCGAGTTCAAGCTGGTGAAGTACACGCTGGTACCCATCAACCTGAAGAGGCCGGTCAAAGGGGCCGACGGGAAAACCACACTGGTGAACTACGGCCCGGAGATTGCCGAATCGCCCGAGATGCTGCAATTGCTCAAACCCTTCCAGGAGTTCGGCCAGCAGAAACTGATGGTCGAAGTCGGCAGCAGCGATGCCCGGCTGGAAGGTGACCGCACCGTAGTCCGCGCCCAACCTGCAGCGCTGGGCGTCATGATCGGCCGCTCCATGATGGAAAAAACCAAGGCTGACTTTGCCGTGGTGAATGCAGGCGGCGTGCGCGACTCGCTGCCTGCCGGAAAAATCACCTACAAGGATGTGCTGACGGTACACCCCTTTGGCAACACCATCGCCGTAGTGGACTTCAGTGGCAAAGAGGCGCTGGACTACCTGGCTGCCGTGGCGAAAATGACCGTAGGTTCGGGAGCATTCCCACAATTCGCCGGCATTCGCCTGGAGATTGAAAAAGGGGTGGTGGTCAAAGCCAGCGTGGGCGGCAAGCCGATCGACCCGGCCGCTACCTACCGGATTGCCATCAACAACTTTGTGGCCTCGGGCGGCGATGGCTACCCCAAGGTCACCGCACATCCGAGCTACAGAGACACCGGCTTTGTGGATGCGGATGTCTTGCGGGCCTACATTGCGGCCAACAGCCCCTTGAAGGCGGCTGACTACGCACCGGGCGATCAGGTCGTTCGCCGCTGATGAGCGCTTTGTCCCGGAAGCCCCGGCCGCACTTCAATGTCCGCCGGGTGGGCGGCCCGCTGTCCAGCGGCCCGAATGCCCAGCACGTCATCATTGATGGCTATGCGCCATCGCAAATGATCGAGGACTTGCGCAAGTACCAGGCAGAACTCGAAATCCAGAACAAGGCCCTGCGCTACTCGCAGCAAGAGGCCGAGGGCGCGTCGGAGCGTTTTGCCACCCTGTTCTCCAGCGTGCCTTTGGCACTGATGGTGGTCGACGAGGGCGGCTTGGTACTCGCCAGCAACGCCATGGCACTGCGCCTGTTTCAGCCGCTGGAGAGCGACCCGCCGCTGAACTTTTTGCTGCCTTTTGTGGGGCCTGAACACACCGATGAAGTGGCCGTGGCGTTTTCGAGTGCGCGCCAGGAAGGCACGGCAGAGGTCAACGAAGTGCAATTTTTTGCCGGCACTAAAGGCACTTTCACCGGCGATCTGCACATTGCCCGTATTGAAAACCCCAGCGACGACCTGGCCCACTTCAGCTGCGCGATCATCGACCAAGGCCCCTTGCTCACCCAGCGCCACGCGCTGCTGGAAAGCGCGGCGGTTCTGCGCCAGCGCAATGAGGACCTGCTGCTCAGTGAAAACCGCATGGCGGCCATCATCAACTCGTCGCTCGATGCCATTTTGTGTATTGACGACAAGCAGCTGATCACGGTCTTCAACCCCGCCGCTACCGCGTTGTTTGAATGCCCTGTGGAGCAAGCCTTCGGCACCAGCCTGGGTCGTTTTTTGCCGGATGTCGAAAAGGCACTGAGCAGTGGCAATGTATCGGCCCAAGCCATGCTGGGTGAATTCACCGCCACCACGCTGTCAGGCAAACAGATTTACGTGGAGATCAGCGTTTCGCTGGAGCGCCGCTTGCGCACCCGCACCCCTTTCCGGGCGGACGATCCCAACGCGATTGCCTTGCGCGGACAGCCCGGCGGGCAGGGCTCCATCACCACTATTTTTGCCCGCGACCTGACCTCCAAAAAGCTGGCCGAAGCGCAGCGTATCGCGCTGGAAACCCAGTTGCGCGAGTCGCAAAAAATGCAGGCGATGGGCACCATGGCCGGCGGTATTGCCCATGATTTCAACAACATCTTGAGCGCGATTCTGGGCAATGTGGACTTGGCCAAGCAAGACACCCCGACGGGGTCGCACGCGCTGGTCAGCCTGGAAGAAATCGACAAAGCCGGCCGCCGCGCACGCGATCTGGTGCGCCAGATTTTGACCTTCAGCCGCAACGAGCCCCCCAAACGGGTTCCGCTGCAACTCAAAGAGGTCATTCAGGAAACCCAGCGCTTGGTGCGGGTTGCCATCCCGCCGGGTGTGGACCTGCGGGTCTCGATCAGCGAAGGCTGCCCGCTGGTACTGGCCGATGCGACACAGGTCGAGCAGGCACTGCTGAATTTGTGCACTAACGCGATTTTGGCCGTAGGCCAGCACAAAGGGTCGGTGACGATTGAACTCGGGACCACCGAGCTGTCGCTGCCATTCAACGACCGAATTGGCGTGCCGCCTGGGCGCTACGTGACCTTGCGGGTGCGTGATACCGGCAGTGGCATGGCGCAGGAAACGATCGAGCGGATTTTTGAGCCCTTTTTTACCACCCGCCAAGTCGGCCAGGGTACGGGCCTCGGGCTGGCAGTGGTGCACGGCATCATGCAAACCCACCAAGGTGGCATTGATGTGCAGAGCGCGCCGGGGCAAGGCAGTGTGTTCACGCTGTATTTCCCGGCCACAGGCGCCAAGCCACTCCCCACTGTGGAGCCCGAGCCGGTGCAGGTGGTCGAAGGCCGTGGCAAACACGTGATGTATGTGGACGACGATCAGGCCCTGGTGTTTCTGGTGAACCGGGTACTCACACGCAAAGGCTTCAAAGTGACCGTTTTCAGTGACCCGCACGAGGCTGAAGCCGCTTTGCGCAGCCAGCCTGAAAGCTTCGACCTTTTGGTGACCGACTACAACATGCCCGGCTATAGCGGGCTCGACCTGCTGCGGGATGCCAAGGCCATCCGTGCCGACCTGCCGGTGGCACTGGCCTCCGGCTATGTGACACCTGAAATCGAGCAACAGGCCCTGGAACAGGGCGCCAGCGCCCTGATTTACAAACCGAATGATGTGAATGAGCTCTGCGAGACCGTGCAGCGCCTGATCAGCCACCACGATGCATAGCCCGGAAGACATTTACAACCCGCCCCCCGCCGGCCCGCTGCCGGTTATTTACGTGGACGATGCAATGGTGGTGCTCAACAAGCCTGCCGGCTTGTTGACCGTGCCCGGCCGGGGCGAGGCCAAGCAAGATTGCCTGAGCAAGCGCACCCAGGATGTGTACCCCGAGGCCCTGGTCGTACACCGGCTGGACCGCGACACCTCGGGGTTGGTGGTGATGGCGCGTGGCATCGTGGCGCAGCGCGCGATCAACCTTGCCTTCGAAAAACGCAAGGTCGACAAATGCTACGAAGCCGTGGTGGCAGGCCTGCTGCCCCCGAGCGAGGCCTGGCAAGAGATCGACTTGCCCCTGCTGGTGGACTGGCCCAACCGGCCCAAGCGCACGGTCAACTACGCGGAAGGCCAGCAAGCCCTCACCCGCTGGCGCTGCATCGCGGCAGACACAGTGCGCAACTGCTCGCGGGTGGAGCTCGAGCCGGTGACCGGTCGCACCCACCAACTGCGGGTCCATATGCAGGCATTGGGGCACCCGATGCTCGGCGACACGCTGTATGCCACCCCCGAGGCATTGGCCCTGTCCGACCGGCTTCAGCTGCACGCCCGCACCTTGCTGATTCCGCACCCGGTAAGCGGCCTGCAGATGGAATTCCACGCGCCGGTGCCCTTTTAAGCCCTGCCGGCGGCGAGTGCCCGGGGTGAGCGCCTAAAATGGCTCGGTGACCCAACTACTTAACGCCGACCTCCATTGCCACTCTGTGGTGTCCGATGGCACTCTTACCCCCGAAGCGCTGGCCGAACGCGCCAAAGGCAACGGCGTGGAACTCTGGGCCCTCACGGACCATGACGAAATCGGCGGCTTGCAGCGCGCACGCGACGCTGCCAAATCACAAGGCATGGGCTACCTGACGGGCGCTGAAATCTCGGTCACCTTTTTGCACCAGACGGTGCATATCGTGGGCCTGGGCTTTGATGCCGATAACACCGACCTGCGCGAAGGCCTGCGCCGCACCCGTGGCGGGCGGCAAGAGCGCGCCATGGAAATGGCCGATGGATTGGCCAAAGTCGGCATCAAAGACGCCTACGAGGGCGCCCTGAAATTCGTGGGCAACCCCGAGCTGATCTCCCGCACCCACTTTGCACGCTTTCTGGTCGAAAGCGGCGTGTGCAAAGAAACCAACGAGGTGTTCCGCAAATACCTCACAGAAGGCAAACCCGGCTATGTGCCGCACCGCTGGGCGCTGCTGAAAGACGCGATTCACTGGATCACCGGCGCGGGTGGCATGGCCATCATCGCCCACCCTGCGCGCTACAAATTCACTCCCAACGAAGAATTTGCCCTGTTTACCGAGTTCAAAGGCCATGGCGGTCAAGGCGTCGAGGTCGTGACAGGCAGCCACTCGGTGGCCGAGTTCGGCATATACGCAAACACGGCCAAAGAATTCGGCCTGGCCGCGTCGCGCGGCAGTGATTTCCACAGCCCGGATGAAAGCCACACCGAACTGGGCACTCTGCCCCCGCTGCCCGCCGGCCTGACGCCGGTGTGGGAGCTGTTAAGCGCCCGCATCCAGTAACTTTTAACGACCCACCACCGAGGACCGGCGCCCCGGCGCCGCCATGCCATGGCGCAGTATTTCGAGCTTCACCCCGACAACCCGCAGCCCCGCCTGCTCAAACAAGCGATCGCGCTGCTGGAAAAAGGCGGCATTCTGGCCGTCCCCACCGACTCCAGCTACGCGCTGGTCTGCCACCTGGATGACAAAGTGGCTGCCGACAAGCTGCGTAGCATCCGTGGCGTGGACGACAAGCACCACCTCACCCTGCTGTGCCGTGACCTGAGCGAACTGGCCAACTACGCGCGGGTGGACAACAAACAATACCGCCTGCTTAAGGCCGCCACGCCCGGGGCCTACACCTTTATTCTGGAAGCCAGCAAGGAAGTGCCGCGCCGGGTCAGCCACCCCTCGCGCAAGACTATCGGCCTGCGGGTACCTGAGCATCATGTACTCCAGGAGCTGCTAGCGCTCTATGGATCTGCGCTTCTAGCTACTACTTTGATAGCAAAAGGCGAAACTGAGCCGCTCAATGACGCCCACGACATCCGCGAGCGCTACGAGCACCAGATTGCCGGTGTGCTCGATTCCGGCGCCTGCGCCCAGGAGCCCACCACGGTGGTGGACCTCACCGGCGATGAACCCGAGCTGATCCGCCAAGGCGGCGGAGACCCTGCCCTGCTCGGGCTCTAAGCCGCGCGGCGTATCCTTTTTTATTTCCAACCGAGACCTTGCGCCTGTGGACTTTGCCAACCTGATTCAAACCATCGCGATTTACGCACTGCCGGTGCTGTTCGCCATCACGGTGCACGAAGCTGCCCACGGCTATGCCGCACGGTACTTTGGCGACAACACGGCGGCCATGCTGGGCCGCATCACCCTGAATCCGGCCAAGCACATCGATCCGATCGGCACCATCTTGATGCCGCTGATGCTATATGTCGCGACCTCAGGCGCATTTCTGTTTGGTTACGCCAAGCCGGTACCGGTGCGTTTTGGCAATCTGCGCAACCCCAAGCGCGACATGGTGTGGGTGGCTTTGGCCGGTCCGGGCGCCAATCTGGCCATGGCGCTGGCTTGGGGCGCGGGCTTGTACCTGCTGTCGGGCGCGGGGGTGACCGAACCCTTTTTCCTCAAAATGTGCCAAGGTGGTGTGCTGGTCAACGTGGTGATGTTTGCATTCAACCTGTTCCCGCTGCCACCTTTGGATGGCGGGCGCATTCTGGTCGGCTTACTGCCGATACGCCAGGCGATGGCCGTGTCCCGCGTGGAGCCTTGGGGATTTTTTATTGTGATGGCGCTGGTGATTGCCGGCGTCCTCAGCACCGTGTGGATGCAGCCGGTCATGGGTTTGACCTTTGACCTGATCGACCTGCTCCTCACCCCTTTTTCCTGGCTGGCGCGCTAAGCTGCAGGCCGCACTTGTTTTGTCTGATTGATTTGCACCCATGAGCACTGTTCGCTTCCTTACCGGCATTACCACCTCCGGCACACCGCATTTGGGCAACTATGTCGGGTCGATCCGCCCCGCAGTCCGCGCCAGCAAAACGCCTGGGGTGGAAAGCTTCTACTTTCTGGCCGACTACCACGCCCTGATCAAGACCGAAGATCCAGCGCGTATCCAGCGCTCCACG
>DGQR01000068.1 GCA_002390825.1 Rhodoferax sp. UBA4409 | reverse complement strand
ACCGTCAAGATGGACGGTTTCCGTCCAGGCAAGGTGCCGATGAACGTGGTTTCCCAGCGTTATGGCTACTCGGTTCACTACGAAGTGATGAACGACAAAGTGGGCGAGGCATTTGCCACTGCTGCTAACGAAGCCAAGCTGCGCGTTGCTGGCCAGCCCAAGATTTCTGAAAGCGAAACTTCGCCTGAAGGCCAAATGGCTTTTGACGCGATTTTCGAAGTTTTCCCAGAAGTCAAAATTGCTGACTTGGCAGGTGCCGAAGTTGAAAAACTGACTGCCGATGTGACCGACGAAGCCATCGACAAGACCATCGAAATTTTGCGCAAGCAGCGTCGTACCTTTGCGCAGCGCGCACAGGACACTGCAGCCCAAGACACAGACCGCGTGACGGTGGATTTTGAAGGCAAGATCGACGGCGAACCTTTCGCCGGCGGCAAGGCTTCTGACTTCCAGTTCATTCTGGGCGATGGCCAGATGCTGAAGGAATTTGAAGACGCAACCCGCGGCATGAAGTCCGGCGAAAGCAAGACTTTCCCCTTGGCTTTCCCTGCGGACTACCACGGTAAAGACGTGGCTGGCAAGACAGCCGACTTCTTGGTGACCCTGAAGAAGCTCGAAGCCGCCAACCTGCCCGAAGTTAACGCAGACCTGGCCAAGTCGCTGGGTATCGCAGAAGGCACCGTGGAGGCACTGCGCGCTGACATCCGCAAGAACCTTGAGCGTGAAGTCAAGCACCGTTTGCTGGCTCGCAACAAGCAAGCTGCAATGGACGCATTGGTCGCCAAGGCCGAGCTCGATTTGCCCAAGTCCAGCGTGCAAGCTGAGTTGGACCGCATGGTCGAGAGCGCGCGTGCAGACCTCAAGCAGCGTGGTATCAAGGATGCGGACAAGGCGCCGATCCCTGACGAGATCTTCCGTCCTCAAGCCGAGCGTCGCGTGCGTTTGGGTCTGGTAGTGGCTGAATTGGTTCGCTCCAATGATCTGGCCGCCAAGCCTGAGCAAATCAAGGCTCACGTCGAAGAACTCGCAGCCAGCTACGAGAAGCCTGCCGACGTGATCCGCTGGTACTACGGCGATAACCGCCGCATGGCGGAAGTCGAGGCAGTTGTGATTGAAAACAACGTGACCGAGTACATCTTGGCCAAGGCCAAAGTGACTGATAAGGCTGTGTCCTTCGACGAATTGATGGGCCAGAACTAAGGTCAGGCGCAGGCGCATTCTGTGCGTCGCAGCGAAATGGGGCTTGCGCGGGACTTGCAGTCCTGCGGCTAAGCCCCATTTGCTTTTTGGGCTTGTCTTTTTCGGTACAGTTACCCCCTACATTTTGGAGAGCTTATGAACGTCAAATACGGAATGTCCGGCGCAATGGAAACCCAAGCTTTGGGTATGGTGCCCATGGTCATCGAGCAATCGGGACGTGGCGAGCGTTCATACGACATTTATTCCCGTCTGCTGAAAGAGCGCGTTATTTTTCTGGTTGGACCGGTCAATGACCAGACTGCCAACTTGGTAGTAGCGCAGTTGCTGTTCCTGGAAAGCGAGAATCCTGACAAGGACATTTCTTTCTACATCAACTCCCCCGGCGGTTCTGTGAGCGCCGGCATGGCGATCTATGACACCATGAATTTCATCAAGCCTGACGTGTCCACCTTGTGTACCGGCATGGCGGCGAGCATGGGTGCCTTCCTGTTGGCGGCTGGCGCCAAAGGTAAGCGATTCTCTTTGCCCAACTCCAAGGTCATGATCCATCAACCCTTGGGTGGAACCCAGGGCCAAGCCACTGAAATCGAGATTCACGCCCGCGAAATTTTGAAGACCCGCGAGCAGTTGAACAAGATTTTGGCCGAGCGTACCGGTCAGCCCTTGGAGAAGATTGAGCGTGATACAGAGCGTGACTACTACCTGTCGGCAGACGAGGCCAAGGAATACGGCCTGGTCGATCAAGTGATCGCCAAGCGCCCCTGATACGGCCGGCGCAGTTCCCTCCAAGACGGTGCCTCTCCTGTGGAGATGCACCGTTTTCATTTGGTTATCATTGCTTAACTTAGCGAAAAAAGGCACACATCCATGGCCGAGAAAAAAGGCTCAACCAGCGAAAAAACCCTGTACTGCTCTTTTTGCGGGAAGAGTCAGCATGAGGTGAAGAAACTCATTGCTGGACCGTCTGTCTTTGTGTGCGACGAATGCATTGACCTTTGCAATGAAATCATCCGTGATGAGTTGCCTGCTACGACTGAGAACAAAGAGTCGAAGTCTGATCTGCCCACTCCGGCAGATATCAAAGCCAACCTCGACAACTATGTCATTGGTCAAGAGCCGGCAAAGCGCACTTTGGCAGTGGCGGTTTACAACCACTACAAACGTTTAAAGCACAAAGAGAAGGCAAAGAAAGACGACGTCGAACTTGCCAAAAGCAATATTTTGCTGATTGGACCTACGGGGTCCGGCAAAACGCTGCTGGCGCAAACGCTCGCTCGTATGTTGGATGTGCCCTTTGTGATGGCCGACGCTACCACTCTGACCGAAGCCGGCTATGTCGGTGAGGACGTTGAAAACATCGTGTTGAAGTTGCTGCAAAGCTGCAATTACGACGTCGAACGGGCACAGCGTGGCATCGTGTATATCGATGAGATCGACAAGATTTCCCGCAAGTCAGACAACCCTTCGATTACGCGAGATGTGTCGGGTGAAGGCGTTCAGCAGGCGCTGCTGAAGCTGATTGAAGGCACCATGGCGAGCGTTCCTCCTCAGGGCGGGCGCAAGCATCCGAACCAGGATTTTGTGCAAATTGACACGACCAACATCCTGTTT
>DGQR01000186.1:2503-3619 GCA_002390825.1 Rhodoferax sp. UBA4409 | reverse complement strand
TACGCTGCGCTCACCCGCCACACTGTTCGTGCTGGTGTTGCGCATGGCGGTCAGTTCGATGTCGGTGATGCTGGTGACCATGTTCAAACCCTGGGCTCTGGCGGAAGCATCCAGTGTGCTTTGGGCAAGACGGATGTCGAGGCGGTTACGCGTAGCAAACGTCGCAACGCCCTGCGGATCGAGCGCCTGTTTGGGTAGTTCAGGCAAGCGGTCCGGTAGTTTGAGCATCTGTGCCTGTTGGGCATCCAGACCGAGTACGCGTACGAGCTCTTCGCGGGCAGCCGTTACTTGGTGAGTTGCTGTTGCCAATCGGGTCCCTGCGTCCGCATAGAAGGCCTGCTCACGAGCCCGTGTGAGGCGGTTGAAGTTGCCTATGGCCTGCATCCTGCGAGCCAGTTCGGCACTCGCTGCAGCGCTTTCATACACCTGCTTGGCATACTGAAGCGTCTGTTGCGCAGCCACGGCGCGGACCCATGCCTGGCGCACGCGGGTGACCTGGTCGACCACATCACTCGACAGTCGCAGATGGGCCACTTCGATGCGACGGTTGGCGATTCCCTGGCGACTAGGCAGTGTCAGGATATCGAGCAGGCCGAAGGAAAGCGCACGGCTCAACTCCAACTCATCACCGGCCACCATGCGCTCCAGGGAGAAGAACGGGTTTGCAATTCTGCCCACCTGTGCCGCATCTGCGGACTCCGCCCAACCTTGAGCCAGCAGCGCCTGGAGCGACGGGCTGTTGACGAGCGCCAGCTGGACCGCCTCGCGCTGACCCAGAATGGTTTGAAGCAGCTTCTGGGCCGCCTGCGCACGCTGTTCGCGCTCATCGGCAGTCCGCGCGAGAGAAATCTGCCCTTCGGCAAAACTCTTGGCCTCCTCGTTCACCCGAGCAACGTTTTGTTCGAGGCTAACAGTGGCGCAACCGGCAAGCGTGGCCAAGGCGATCGCGGATAGCGCCAGTTTCCCTAGCGAGGTGCTTGGGAAGCGC
The DNA here is from genome assembly GCA_002390825.1 of Rhodoferax sp. UBA4409. Taxonomy (GTDB): domain Bacteria; phylum Pseudomonadota; class Gammaproteobacteria; order Burkholderiales; family Burkholderiaceae_C; genus Allorhodoferax. The sequence continues at coordinate 2,631 of DGQR01000186.1, read as the reverse complement.
TTCATGGCTTGACTCCCCCATGATGACCAGATTGCGTATCAGGCACGTCAGAGGCATCCTTTAGGACCTCACCTGTCGCGACCTCCTTGGCATAGCTGCGCCAGCCACCAATACGACCTACCAAGTCG
>DGQR01000186.1:0-2413 GCA_002390825.1 Rhodoferax sp. UBA4409 | reverse complement strand
CAAGTCGTTGGCTTTGACCCAGGACTGAATGGCCTGGTCGTTGTAGGGGCGGAAGTCACTAAGTGCAGACTTGTACTCAACTTCCACCACCGAAAGATTTTTCACGGGCTCTTTGGTGGCTTGGGCCGCGGCTACGCCAGCTAACATGGCACAACTCAGGGTGAGAGATATCTGTGCGAATAATAGTGAACGTCTGACGAGCATGGTTTCCTCAATGTGAGTGGCAAGACAACTAGGACGCATTATGAAAATGCCAAGTCGTCAGCACGATGTCGAAAAGATTACATATTTGTCATCTTGCCATCACAACGAATGGAATTCGTCATACTCAGGGATGCCACAGAGGGTCAGTTGCCAATGAGAATTTTGATTGTTGAAGATGAGCCCAAGACCGGGGCATACCTGCGCCAGGGACTGATCGAGGCCGGTTTCGTTGTGGACCTGGCCAGAAATGGGCCCGACGGGCTTCACCTAGCTCTTGGCGGTACCTACGATCTCGCGATCCTGGATGTGATGATGCCGGGCATGAACGGTTGGGAGGTCCTGCAGGCGATACGCCAGGAAGGCCTGCAAGTGCCAGCCATGTTTCTCACCGCCCGCGATCAGGTGGAAGATCGCGTGAAGGGGCTTGAATTGGGCGCCGACGATTACCTCGTCAAGCCGTTTTCCTTTGCCGAGCTCTTGGCCCGAGTTCGCACCATTGTGCGCCGCGGTCGTAGTGGCACCGAATCCACGAACTTGCAGGTGGCAGACCTCCAACTTGATCTGCTACGCCGCCGCGTCACCCGAGACGGCAAGCGCCTTAATCTTACCGCCAAGGAGTTTGGATTGCTGGAACTGCTGATGCGTAGGCAGGGAGAAGTCCTGCCCAGGTCGCTGATCGCCTCTCAGGTTTGGGACATGAACTTCGACAGCGACACTAACGTCATCGAGGTGGCCATGAGGCGTCTGCGCGTCAAGATCGATGATGATCACCAGTTCAAGCTGATCCAAACTGTACGCGGCATGGGCTACGTGCTCGAAGCGCCGGAGGGTCGCTAGATGTTTCGCAGGCTGTCACTGACATCCCGCCTCACCATCTTTTTTATAGCGCTGGCCAGTTCGGTCATCCTGGGCTTGGCGCTTCTTTTCATGGTAGAGGCTGATAGGCACTTCGTCGACCTCGATAGCGCCGCCTTGGATGATAAAAAGCACCTGATCGAGGGCATTCTGGCCAGTTCTCGATCCCATGAAGAAGCTCGCAGTCGCCTGAACGAAGCATTGAGCCATCACCACAGCCTTTACGCTCTGGTCAAAGGACCGCAGGGTGAAAAGTTGTACCAGACCAACGGATACAGCGGCCCGACTACGCAAGCATCATTCATCACGAATGACGACGGCCACGGGCTTCAGTCTTGGAGGAGTGGCGGTCGCGAGTTCCATGAGATGAGCTTTACTGCTGGCATGGTTCAGGGAATGGCCGGGCCGCTCCAAATATCACTCGCCGTCGATACGCAGCACCACCAAGAATTCATGAGGGAGCTCCGGCGCAGCATTGCGATCTATGCTGTGCTGGCCATTCTTCTAAGCGGATTCTTGGCTTGGTTCGCGGCTCATCAAGGCATGTCTCCGCTGCGCGCAATGAAACGTCGCGCCGCTGCAGTGACAGGCCAACAGTTGCAAGAGCGCATGCCCGAGGATGCCGTCCCGATTGAAATGGCAGATTTGGCAAGGGAACTCAATGAGATGTTGGGTCGCCTGCAGAACGACTTCAAACAGCTTGCTGATTTTGCGGCGGATTTGGCACATGAACTTCGCACACCCATCAGCAATCTCCTCACCCAAACACAGGTGACGCTGTCCACCCAACGCGACCTTAAGACATACCAAGATACGCTGGCGTCCAACGCAGAGGAATTGCAGCGTTTGGCTCGGGTGGTATCAGACATGCTATTCCTCGCCAAGACAGAGCGGGGGGTAGACCTGCCCCATAAGGAGTCCTTCTCGGCAGCACAAGGAGCTCGCGAACTCGTTGAATTTTATGAAGCCGTTGCGGACGAAAAACGCATCTTGATGAGCGTGGAAGGTGATGGGCGAATCTATGGCGATCGTTTGATGTTCAGACGTGCCTTGAGCAACCTCCTATCCAATGCGCTCAGGCATGCACCAGTCGGCGGTGTCGTGGGCGTCAGAATCGAAAGTTCGTCGCGTGGAATTGAAGTCACTGTCAAAAACACGGGCAAGGAGATTCCATTGGATGTCCAGCAGAGAGTCTTCGAGCGCTTCTATCGCGCAGACTCAGCACGCAGGCACCCAGCTTCTGACGGGGCAGGCTTGGGGCTGTCGATTACCAAAGCCATCGTCGAGGCCCATGGCGGGGCGATCTCGGTTACTTCAGACCAGGAGTGGACTCGATTCAGGCTTGTTTTTCCAG
>DGQR01000139.1 GCA_002390825.1 Rhodoferax sp. UBA4409 | reverse complement strand
CTAGTCAGCTCTGTCCGACACATCTATTCAACCCGAGTGTCTGGAACTGGAGATTACAGAGTCCGTTGCAATGGAAGATGCGGACTTCATGCTGGAGACCCTGCACAGTGTGCGCGAGCTTGGAATATCGATCGCTATTGATGATTTTGGGACCGGATATTCATCACTCAGTCAGTTACGACAGTTACCTATCGATAGGTTGAAGATTGATAGGGCTTTTGTTTCTGAATTGAGTGACGATGTGATGGGGGGCCATATCGCGTCGATGGTGATCGAGTTAGGCAGAAACCTGCAGTTAAAAGTTATTGCCGAAGGTATTGAATCCGAAGCACAAGCAGCGCGCTTAAAGCAGCTGGGCTGCCATGAAGGTCAAGGGTACTTGTATGCCAAGCCCATGACCTCTGTCTTGCTGAAAGACTGGCTGAGGGAGCGCGGGGCAATCGTTGGAATCTGATGATTTTTTTATGACACTGGCCTTGGAGGAGGCCGTGTTAGCAGAGTCTGCCGGTGAAGTCCCTGTGGGTGCCATAGTTGTTTACAAAGGACAGGTGATTGGCCGTGGACGGAATAGAACTCGAGAGTTGAACGACCCTAGTGCCCATGCAGAGATACTCGCGCTGAGGGAAGCCTCTCAAGCCGTTGCCAGTCACAGATTGAGTGGTGCTGAGCTGTTTGTCACCCTGGAGCCTTGCACCATGTGTAGTGGTGCAATTTTTCATAGTCGCCTCGCTCGAGTGGTTTTTGGTGCGCCAGATCCCAAAACCGGTACCGCGGGGTCTGTTCTGGATCTTTTCAACCAGCGTCAACTCAACCACCACACCTTGGTAACCGGTGGAGTTCTTAGAGAAGAGTGTCAGCGAATTCTGCAATCTTTTTTTGTGTCGGCGCGAAAGAGAAACCGCGAGGAACAAATTTCACTTCGGGAAGATGCATTGCGATTAGATGCGCAGGCATTACCTTGCCCCGATGGCTCGACAATCAGAAGCAGCTATTTTCATACCAGTGAAGGTTATCGAATTCGGTATCTGGATTCGAATACGTCAAATCCGAAATACACCTTACTTTGTATTCATGAATTGGGTTTTTGGTCTTTTCAGGTGTGGTCCTTAGTGAGCCGTATGGCTCATCATGGTGTGCGCGTCATCGCTCCAGACCTGCTTGGCCATGGCTTGAGTGATAGACCGAAAAAAAGTGAATGGCATTCTGTGCGAGCGCATGTAAGTTCGCTCACTGCATTGACGAAATATATGGACCTTACCCCGACCCATATCGTGGCCATAGGCAACGCAAAAGCTATTGGGACTGAACTTTGCTCTGTTTTGAAAATAGATGCGTCTTCAGTGTTTTCAATTGTTACATCCAGGCCGCCAGTGTTGACGGCTCTAGCCGAGTCGTCCCTCCATCAAAGCTACAGGTCGATCGGTGGTTTGTCCAGAAAACAATTGAATCACCTGGTTGGTTTACCAGACAATGTGGTGAAGGCGCTGATTGCGCACTTTCCTGACAAGGGTCATGCCGCCGTATTGGACGCCCTAAGAAAACCTGCTTTCTCACCCGAAAATACGCTCAAATCACCGACATTTTGTCCGGTCGTTGTAGATGAAATCCATCTCGATTTTCTTGAGCGTGAGTTGTTGATCAAATGAGCCTCGTTAAAAAAGTTATTTATCTATATTCCCCATCGGGCGCTGTGCGCGACCGTGCTGCCTTCAAAAGAGGAGTTCGTCGTCTTACTGAGTTGGGATATGACGTGGAAGTCGACCAAGATGCCCTGACTCGTTTTGAGCGGTTCGCTGGAGATGATGCGACTCGAATCCGAGCTGTCGAGCGTGCTGCGAATAGTGGCGCAGATGTCGCCCTGATAACTAGAGGGGGTTACGGCATAACACGGGTCATAGATCGACTGCCATATACCTCTATTGCTTCTGCCATTGAGAACGGAACTCAGTTTGTTGGAATCAGTGATTTCACTGCCTTGCAGCTAGCTTTGTTCGCGCAAACTGGAGCCTGCACTTGGGCAGGCCCCGCAATGTGTGAGGGGTTTGGTGTAGGTGGTGTCAGCGGTGAAACTCCTGACGACATTATGGAAGACTGCTTTGCTGACCTGCTGATGGGGCAAGGGGAGGGGGCAGGTTGGCGACAGGATCGCAACGGTCATATTTCAGAAAATGATTTTGTGATCGAGGATGCTACCCTGTGGGGTGGCAATCTGACGGTCCTCGCGTCTCTGATAGGTACTCCTTACTTTCCGGATATTCGAGAAGGAATTCTGTTTATCGAGGACGTCGCAGAACATCCCTACCGTATTGAGCGTATGTTGACGCAGCTAATGAGGAGTGGCGTCCTGGCGCGTCAACGAGCAATAGTTCTAGGTCAGTTTAGCGCTTACAAACTGACTTCTCATGACAGCGGTTTCGGCCTGCCAAAGGTAATTGGTTGGTTGCGTAATCAGCTCAATATTCCTGTCTATACCAACCTTCCGTACGGCCACGTACCGACCAAAGTCCTCTTGCCGTTTGGCTTGAAGGTCGATTTAACATCGAGCGGCAGAGACGTACTCTTGTACTGGGGGCATCATTAGTTTTAAGACAGGCGTACTGAAAATTTGTTCGTCAGGTTGTGAGGCACTAGGCCTACAAACATCGTGCTAATTTGGTGAAGTTTCTCTTTAGCCACCGCTTCGCCACGTAAGGATGCAATTGCTGCCATAACATCCCCACGCAAATACCAAAGATCATCGATATCACTTGCGTAGGTAACTCGAAGCTGAACTAAGGGGAAGCGTTTTTCTGCAACATCGCCTAACGCCGCTAGCATCTCCATGCGAATCTCGTGCAACGTGGTCACCGAGGCTTTTTTTGAGGGCCCAGACAGTCCTTGCAACAAAGAACCAACGCGGCCAAACAAGTTTTCTGCAATCCAACTCATGTATATTTTCCTTGCTTTTGTGCGAACATAAAGCCATCAGCAGAGCGGTGCAATAGGGGTTTTGCGAATTGTTCCCGTTACGCAACAGCGCCAAATGGACTTAACTGCCGCGTAACAATGTTGGTGTTTTGATTCAGTTAGCTCGTAATTCGCATAAACGCCTTTTAATGCGCTTGTAACTTAAGTCAAGCGAGGCCTTTCGGAATATCACGGATGGGTATTAAATCAACTGTCGTCTTCACAGATCTTCATGGAAGCACCGGTGCGTTCGGGGCTTTGGGGAATGCACGCGCGACCGTTGTTATCACTCAAATTCTTGACCAGATCACAGCGCTGGTCTACGCGCATCAGGGACAGCTTGTAAAGAAGCTCGGCGACGGCGTGATGGCGGTGTTTGGGCAGCCTGGCAAGGCGTTAGATTTCGCAGTTCAGGTGCAACGGGTCCATAGCCGCCATTTGTACAATTTTGAATTACGTGTGAGTTTGCCCGTAAAGATCGGAATCGCATTTGGTGATACTGAATTCACAGCGGGTGATTACTACGGTGACGCTGTCAATGTCGCTGCGCGTCTATGTGATTTAGCTGGGCCCAGCCAGATTTGGGCGAGCAAAGGAAGTGTGGATGTGCTGACCCTAAAAAAGGGGGTATCCGTCCGTGCCGTAGGCAAAATTGCCATCCGGGGGCGTTCGGAAAACTGCGAAGTTTTACAGGTCGAATGGAAAGAAGACGAGCAGTCTGATTTTTTGACGATGCAAGCCCAGATTATGGTGAGCACAATGTCCGGTAAAGATGTCCTAGGCAAGCAAGTAGATCTTAGGTACCGGGAGAAGCACATGACATTCCGCTCGTTCGAATTACCAGCACATATCGGCCGCGTGAAAAGTGCTGAGTTTGTCGTTGCCGACCCACGGGTCTCTCGAATGCACGCACGGCTGGTTTGGCGTAACGGTGGGGTTCTGGTCGAAGACCTCAGTACTTATGGCACGTGGGTGCGGTTTGCTGATGATTCGTCTGGGGAAATCTTATTGCGTCGTGATGAGTGTGTCTTGCATGGGTCAGGTGAGCTAGGACTTGGGGCTTCCTTTGGCGACAGCAGTGCGCCTGTGGTGTCGTTCTCAGTGAGCTGAACAACATCCAGTTATGTTAGTTAACATAATATACATCGTATGAAGTAAAGTCGCCTCAAAAGTAGCAAGAAGAATTCCTCGCGCGCCCTCTGGATTGCCAATGTGGCGTTAGCAACTTACAGGGTGTGCCCTAGCAGCCGATTTGATGCACTCTGGTCACCCAGATTTAGCAGCTACCAAACGCCTTTGGGACGAAGAGCCCTTACGAAGGCGCCGATGATTTCCATGGACTCGTCTTTTTTTGCCTGTCGTGCAAAGTCCATGGCCGTGAGCCCTTTGCTATTTTTGAGACTGGGATCTGCACCAGCCTCGAGCAAAAGCTTCACGGCAGAACTGTTGCCGTACATCGCCGCCATCATGAGGGGTGTAGATCCATTTGGGGATGCGGCATCAATGTAGGCGAAGTTTTCCAATAGGAGCCGCACCACAGGAATATGGGCGTTAGTCGCTGCGTAGTGCAATGGAGTCCAGCCCGTTTTATTTACGTCTGCGTCTTTGGCAATCAATACTGCACACAAATCGACATCCCCTGCGAATGCTGCCAACATCAAGGGGCTTTCATCCTCTGGCGATCTGACTTCAACACGAAGGCTGGGTTGTTCTAAAAGTAGCTTCGTGGCCTTGTTTGCCGACAATTTAATGGCCAACAGCAGCGCCGGTAAGCCCTTGGGATTCACTGTGTTGGGGTCAAAGCCCCGACTCAAGAGACTTTGGATCACCAGAGGGTTGTCGGTCTCGATGGCTTTAAAGAAATCCTCATACGATCCCGAATGAGCGCCACCGCACCAAAGGGATAAAGCGCCCAAAACCAAGAGGAGACGTCTTTTAGGATGATTGCGCATGGTTACACCTTGAACAAAACATCGAAATTCACGCTTGTCTGCTCAGCAATCTTTTCAATAGTCACGTTCTTTACCCGGGCTAATTCTTGGGCTACGTGAGGAACGTAAGACGGATTGTTTAGCTTGCCACGATACGGCACCGGTGCAAGGTATGGGCTATCGGTCTCAATCAGTAAACGATCGAGTGGCACCATGGCTGCTACATCCCTGATACTTTGAGCAGATTTAAAGGTGATGATTCCAGAAAATGAAATGTAGAAGCCTAAATCAAGTGCTTGCCGTGCGACATCCACGTCTTCCGTAAAGCAGTGGAAAACACCCCCTGCACTGCTTTGATCACCGCACTCCCCTGCTTCCTTAAGAATTGCCAAGGTATCGTCCGAAGCGCTTCGTGTGTGAATTACCAGTGGCTTGTTCAATTTTCGGGCAGCCTCGATGTGCACACGGAAGCGCTTTCTTTGCCACTCCATATCAGAGATGCTTCTTGATCCGAGGCGGTAGTAGTCCAGGCCTGTTTCACCGATTGCCATGACTTTGGGTAGGCTGCCCCATTGCAAGAGACGCTCAAGATCTGGCTCTTGAACTCCTTCATTGTCTGGATGTACCCCAACCGTTGCCCAAATATGAGGCTGAGCCACTGCAAACTCGTGGACCGTAAAAAACTCTTCGAGCGTCGTGCAGATGCACAGGGCGCGAGTTACCTGCGCTGTCTTCATCGCATCAGAAATATCTGGCCACTGGGATGCGAGTTCGGGAAACGTAAGATGGCAGTGGGAATCAGTAAACATGCAAAGTCCACAAGAAACTCGCGGCCGTCCTCGACACTACATCTGACGCCCTCCGAGTCGTGAGTTTTAAACCGTTTGAGTAGGGCGCTCAGAGGCCATATGCGCCCCCAAAATCTCTTCTATTTTCAACTTGAGTGCCCGTGACTTCTCGTCTTTGGGAAACAAAATACCCACCCCTTGGGTTCTCCCGCCAGCAGCTTTGGCGGGTGTAACCCAGGCAACTTTCCCTGCTACGGGGTAGCGCTGCATGTCTTCGGGCAATGAGAGCAACACATAGACATCATCACCCAGGCTGTAGTCGCGCGTTGTCGGTATGAATACGCCGCCCTCGGTAAACATGGGTATATAGGCAGCGTAAAGCGCAGCTTTCTCTTTGATCGAAAGCTGAATAACGCTGGGCCTTGCACTAGCGGTAGGGGTACTGGTCATGGTCTCTTGGGTTCCCCAGAGTTTAGGACGGTTTGCGCTTTGGACACAAGCGACTCGGTCAATAGGCCTGCGTTAAAAGGATGATCAATCGTCTTCATCGACTGTGACAACTCCTTGGACCATGCAGACAGAGAAAACATGGGCGCTCGCAAGTCCTGCAGAGCTTGACGTGGAAAAAAGCGGGGATCAGCGCCTGTAGAAACCACCATGAGATCGTGACAAACCTTCTGAATCGCGTCGATCTGGGAGGCCGCGCTCCAATCTTTGAATATGCTCACATCGCCCATGCGCAAAGCATGGGGGATGGCGGACCACCGGTTGAGTGCGCCTTCTGTTTGCGCCAGTGTCAAGGCGAACTCAGGTCTGCCACCGGATGCCTTGAGCGCCAGATTCATCTGCTCAGCAGTGACTGCTTGACCAGCCAACCAACTCTCGGCTTCTTGAAGAGGCGGCCATTGCAATGTGTGAGAAATACAGCGACTACGGATGGTGGGTAGCAACTGGTGGGCAGATTCAGTGGCAAGGACAAACCGCACATCACCCGGAGGTTCCTCTAGGGTCTTGAGCAAAGCGTTCGCGGTAATGTGATTCATCTGCTCCGCAGGGAATACCACAACCACCTTGCCTCGCCCTCTTGCACTTGTGCGTTGCGAGAACTCCACTGCATCGCGCATTGCATCGACTCTGATTTCTTTGCTCGGCTTGCGCTTTTTGTCATCAACCTCGGCTTGGGCCTTTTCACTCAACGGCCACCCGAGCTCGATCATGGTGGTTTCGGGCATCAGCATGCACAAATCCGCATGCGTTCGCACCTCGATAGCATGACAACTGCCGCAGGTGCCGCACGCCCCTGCCCCGCTCGGTGCTTCGCAAAGCCAGGCACGCGCAAGCTCCATGGCCAGAGCGTACTGCCCCAGTCCGGACGGTCCTTGCAAAAGCCAAGCGTGACCGTTTTGGCTCAATAACGCGCTTCGCTGGCGCTCAATCCATGGTGCAAGGTTCATGCTTTCAGCAGTCCTCGCGTCACAAGTGCTGCCAATACATCAGAGCGCACGGCAGCCATTGTTTGATCAGCATTGATCCTGGCAAAACGTGTAGGGTCCTCTTGTGCCCGCCGTTCGTAGGCCTCTGCCACTTTTTCAAAAAACGCCTGAGGTTGAGATTCAAATTTATCCGGGATCCGCGCAGCCGTAAGCCGCTGGGCCGCTACGGCGGCCGGCAAATCGAACCAAATAGTCAACAGCGGCTTTATGGGTTGCGGCGAAGTAGCGTCGTTCTTCGCAACCTGCGGAGTTTGCACCCAAGCTTCAAGGGTCTCCAAGGTGCTCCAAGCGCAACCTCTGCCCCCGCCTTGATAGGCAAAGCTGGCATCAGAAAAGCGGTCACACAAAACCACATCGCCACGCTCTAGTGCGGGCCAAATCACCTGTTTCAAGTGATCGCGCCTCGCGGCAAACACAATCAGCGCTTCAGTCATCGCGTCCATCGGGTCATTCAAGACCAAACCCCGCAGCTGCTCCGCCAACGGCGTGCCACCGGGCTCTCGCGTCAAGGTGACTCTGGCGCCCGAGGCTTCGAACGCAAGCCGGACAGCATCGATATGAGTCGATTTGCCCGCTCCATCGATGCCCTCAAAACTTATAAACAGTCCCTGCATAGCTTCTGGCTCAGCGCCCTCTTTGGTACTTGTCGACCGCCCTATTGTGCTCGTCCAAAGATTCGCTGAAATAGCTGCTCCCATCTCCTCGGGCCACAAAATAAAGCGCCTTGGATGACACCGGTTGAATCGCGGCAATGAGTGCAGATTTCCCCGGTAAAGAAATCGGGGTCGGAGGCAGACCATTGCGGGTGTAGGTGTTGTAAGGGGTATCCGCCAGCAAATCGGAGCGTCGCAAGTTGCCGTCGAAACGTTCGCCCAAGCCATAAATCACCGTCGGATCGGTTTGCAAGCGCATTCCAATTTGCATCCGGTTGTGAAATACCGATGAAATCAACGCTTGGTCCGCGGTCTTGCCCGTTTCTTTTTCGATGATGCTGGCGAGAATCAAAGCCTGTTCGGGCGTTTGCAAATGCTGGTTTGCTCGGCGAAGGCTCCAAGCGGCTTCAAGTTGCTTGTCCATTGCTTTGAGGGCCTGCCCGAGCACATCCATGTCACTGCTGCCCTTGGCGTAGGTATAGGTGTCAGGGAAGAACCGCCCTTCCGGATTTTGTCCTGCCCTCCCGAGGGCTGCCATGATGGCGTCGTCCGACAAACCCCGGCTGTCTTGTTTGAGTGCGTCGGCTTTGGCCAATGCCTGTCTTGCTTGGCGAAATGTCCAGCCTTCCAGAATGGTGACGGACCTGAGCGCTTGGTCACCGCGTACAAACTTTTCCAGCAACGTCCGGGGCGTGATGCCTGTAGTCAGCTCGTAACTGCCAGCGCGGATTTGGCGCGATTTGCCAGAGAGCCGGAACCATGTATAGAGCAGGTCTTCCGACACATCCACGCCCGAACCTGCCACCTGATGTGCCACTTCACGCGCACTACTACCTGCGTCTATATGAATATCAACCACTGTTGCTTCCAACTTCAGCGGTGACTGAACCCATGCAAAGCCCGAAGCCACTAAAGCGACAACTGCCAAAACGACGGCAATGAAAAAGCGCACGGCCCTACTCTCTGTCTGGATGAAACGAAGAATGATAATTCAGGCTATGACCGTACTGAACGCATCCACACCATTCGCCCTGCCTGCCGGGGTGGCAAGATTGACACATTGGGGCGTGATCCGACTTCACGGCGCCGACGCTGCCAAATTCATTCATGGCCAACTGACGCAGGACTTCTCATTGCTGGGCTTAGATCAAGCTCGCTTGGCGGCTTTTTGCAATGCCAAAGGCCGCATGCAGGCCAGCTTCGTCGGATTTAAAGCATCAGATGGCGATATTTTTTTGCTTTGCAGCAAAGATCTGCTGGCTCCTACGCTCAAGCGTCTATCGATGTTTGTCATGCGCGCCAAGGTGCAGTTGAGTGACGTGTCGGACAGCTACGCCATCTGGGGACTCTCTGGAGAGGCCACCAAAACCACAGCTGCGACGCCGGACCAGGCCTGGTCCAAGGCTGACTTGGTGGACGGCATAGCGATCACCCTTTACCCCGCCGGCCCTACCAAGCGCCAACTCTGGGTGAGCCCGTTTGATGCACCTCAACCAGAAGGTGCTGCGATGAGCTTGCAGACTTGGCAATGGGGGGAGGTCATCAGCGGCATCGCCACCGTGACACAGCCGGTCTATGAGGCTTTTCTGCCGCAAATGTTGAACTACGAGTCTGTGGGCGGGGTCAACTTCAAAAAGGGCTGCTACCCGGGCCAAGAGGTTGTGGCTCGTAGTCAATTTCGGGGCACCTTAAAGCGGCGCACTTACCTCGCACATACAACTGCCGAACTGTCGCCAGGTCAAGACGTCTGCGTCGCTGAGGACACCGACAACGTCGTTGGCCAAGTCGTACAAGCTGCGGCTTGCCCTACCGGGGGTTATGACGCCTTGGTAGTGTTACAGACATCTCACCAAGACGCCGAACTGGCAGTTGGTGGGGGAAGGCTCACGCTCCAACCTTTGCCTTACCCGTTGTTGGAAGACATTTGAGGCCTGTTTACCACCTGTTTATCGCGGTTGACTGGTTGCATGTGCCGCAAGGCAGCCCATAATAAGCATTGAATGACACCGCGCCCGAAGGACTACGACCGCTTATGTCTACACCGCTTAGCAAAGAAGAAGCTTTTGCCCGATTGGGTTCCATCACCCGCGAAATGCACGAAGCACTCTCGGTATTGGGCGCAAACCAACTCCACAACATCGTCGAAGAGATTCCGAACGCCCGTGATCGCTTGGCCTATGTGGGCAAGATGACAGAAGACGCTGCCAACAAGGTGTTGAACCTGGTCGAAGAAGCCAAGCCCGCTTGCGATGACTTGGCGAAACGCGGTGATGAGCTGGGTGCTGCGCTCACCCGCTTGGCGCAGAGCCCCGACTACAGCGATGAAAAAGCCAAGGGCCTTTTAGTGACCTGCGGAAAGTTTGCCCACTCCACGGCGCAGTTTTCATCCAAGCAGGCCGAGGTCTTGAGTGACATCATGATGGCCCAGG
>DGQR01000077.1 GCA_002390825.1 Rhodoferax sp. UBA4409 | reverse complement strand
GACTCCATCAGGCTGAACGACTCTGGAGAAATGAAGCCCTGGAACGAGGCAAACATCGCACCGGACACACCACCGAAGGTGGCGCCCATACCGAAGGCCAGCAATTTCATGTTGCGGGTGTTGATGCCCATCGCTTTGGCGGCGATTTCGTCTTCGCGGATCGCCATCCAGGCACGGCCCACGCGGGACAACTCCAAACGGTGCGAGATGATGACACTGACCACCACCAAGGCGAGGAACAGGTAGTAGTACAGGGTGACCGAAGCAATTTCAAAGTCGCCAATCGTCAGCTTCTTGCCGAGATTCAAACCGAAGAAGTGCAATGGATCAATCTGGTTGATACCTTTCGGACCGTTGGTGATGTTGACCGGGTGATCCAAGTTGTTCATGAACACGCGAATGATTTCACCAAAACCCAGAGTCACGATCGCCAGATAGTCACCACGCAAACGCAATGTCGGTGCGCCTAACAGCACACCTAACACCCCTGCGAGCGCAGCACCGAGCGGAATGACCAACCAGAGAGGGGTGTGCATCCCATCGGGGAACATGGCTGCAATGGCAGGGAAAGTCTCGATCAGATGCGGGGATGACATCAGGCCATACATGTAAGCGCCGATAGCGAAGAACGCTACGTAGCCCAAGTCCAGCAACCCGGCGTAACCGACCACAATGTTGAGGCCAATCGCCAGCAAGACATACAGCAAAGCCATGTCGGCAATGCGCACCCATGCATTGCCGAAGCCCTGCAAGATGAAAGGCAGAATCATCAAGCCGGCGGCAGCTACCAGCATGGTCAAAAGACGTTTTTGGGGGTTCATGTGCGGGTTCTCCTCAGGCACGGTCCGCAACGCGCTCACCCAGCAGACCGGAGGGACGCAGAGTCAGCACAATGATCAACACAATGAAAGCAAAAATATCGGAGTAGTGGCTGCCCAAGACGCCGCCAGTCAGTGCACCGATGTAGCCGGCGCCGATGGCCTCAATCAGGCCCAACAACAGCGCACCGACGACCGCACCAGCCAAGTTGCCGATGCCACCGAACACTGCAGCAGTGAACGCCTTCAAGCCGGGCAGGAAGCCCATGGCGTGTTGGGCGGTACCGTAGTTGGATGCGTACATCACACCGGCAATCGCGGCCAGCACAGCACCAATGATGAAGGTAGCGGAAATCACCACATCAGGCTTCACACCCATCAGGGCGGCTACACGTGGGTTCTCAGCCGTCGCACGCATGGCACGACCCAGCTTGGTGTAATTGACCAGCCACATCAGGACCGCAAGAGACACAGCCGTAACACCCAAAATCATGACTTGGGTAGGGGTGATCACCGCACCGGCAATACCGATCGGGTCTCCGGGCAGCAGCGTCGGATACGACTTGTAATTAGGCTTCCAGATGATCATGGCCAAGGTCTGCAAGAGAATGGACATGCCGATAGCCGTGATCAGGGGCGCGAGCTTGGGGCTGTTGCGCAGTGGGCGGTAGGCCACTTTTTCAATCACAAAGTTCAAGGCTGCCGCGACAACGCAGGCAATGATCAAAGAGATCAGCAAGATCACAAAGCCGGGGGTTCCGGGCATGGATTCCTGCATCAAACCGATGATGGTCCAGCTGGTCAAGGCGCCAACCATCACCACTTCACCGTGGGCGAAGTTGATCAAGTTGATGATGCCGTACACCATCGTGTAGCCGAGCGCGATGAGCGCATACATGCTACCCAACACCAGACCGTTGATGATCTGCTGTATAAAAATATCCATAAAAAACTCCGTTGTTCTGATATGCGAACGGCCATGGCCGTCAACACTGGTGGCGTTAGACCATCGAAAGCAATAAGCCTGCCACGTCAGGTTCACTGGCGGTGCAGGCCAAAAGCAGATCCGCGATTCTAGCGAGGTCGGGCGAATGGGTCTTGGGGGTGCAGGGTGGGTTTACCCTTGAGAACTATGCAGATTCGGCAACTCGTGGCCTATTTCATGCACTATTAGCTTTTCTTCTGATTGCGCGCTTTCAGATCGCGCAACTTCTCAGCAATCCGGATCTCCAAACCGCGCTCTACGGGGCGGTAGAACTCGGTTTCCGGCATACCCTCCGGCAAATAACGCTCACCTGCGGCGAAACCACCCTCTTCGTCGTGGGCATAGCGATAGCCCTTGCCGTAATCCAGCTCCTTCATCAGCTTGGTGGGGGCATTGCGCAAATGCAGGGGTACAGGACGTGTTCCGTCTTTTTTGACGAAGGCCTTGGCCTCGTTAAACGCCTTGTAGACCGCATTGCTTTTAGGGGCGACAGCCAAATAAACCACGCACTCGGCTAAGGCCAACTCACCTTCCGGACTACCCAGCCGCTCATAGACATCTGCCGCATCCAGCGCCATGCGCAAAGCGCGGGGGTCTGCCAGGCCGATATCTTCGGCCGCCATCCGGATAAAACGGCGCGCCAGGTAACGGGGCTCAGCACCGCCGTCCAACATCCGGGTAAACCAATATAAAGCAGCATTGGGATCTGAGCCCCGCACGCTTTTGTGCAACGCCGAAATGGTGTCGTAAAACTGCTCGCCGCCTTTGTCGTAGCGGCGCATACGCTCACCTAGCACCTTCAACAACCAAGCATCGGTGATGTCTGTCATCTGCTCTTGCCGTGCTGCTACACCCAAGGTCTCCAGGGTATTGAGCAAGCGCCGAGCATCGCCGTCGGCATAGGCAATCAGGCGGTCAATTGCTATGCTTTCAATAGCAGGAAGCGCTTTCTGCATCTGCGCCCGCTCCACTATTTCCTTCAAACTACTGGTATCTAGGGGCTGCAATACATAGACCGCGGCACGAGACAACAGCGCGGAATTCACCTCGAACGAAGGGTTCTCGGTCGTCGCGCCAATGAAGGTGAACAAGCCACTCTCGACATGGGGCAAAAACGCATCCTGCTGGCTCTTGTTGAAGCGATGCACCTCGTCGACAAAGACAATGGTTCTGCGCTGCTCCAGCCCGTCGCGGGCCAGGATGGCTTGGTCTACTGCCTCACGAATTTCTTTGATGCCGCCCAGAACCGCACTGATGGTGATGAACTGGGCGTCGAATGCATCGGCCATGAGGCGCGCAATCGTGGTTTTGCCCACACCCGGCGGGCCCCACAAAATGCAACTGTGCGGCTGGCCTGACTCAAACGCAAGGCGCAGAGCCATGCCCTCGCCCAGCACATGCTGCTGGCCGATCACCTGCCCCAGTGTTCTGGGGCGGAGTAACTCAGCCAGCGGCTGGTGCTTGTTGGTTGATGTCGCCACAGTGCCGCGCAGGCCCTCTCACAGATTACAAGTTGCGATGTGCAACGGGTGTTTCGGGCACCGGGTAGCCAGCAGCACCAAATGTCTCAACGACCGCTTTGTGCGTGTCAAAGTACACCTGCCAGTAGTGGTCTGTATGGGTGTAAGGGCGCACGCACAGCAGAGGACCTTCGGGGGTGAACTGCAGAATTTCGATATCCGGCGCTGGCGAAGTGGCCACATTGGGAATCGCCGCCACGGCGGTGCGCAAGCGGGCAATGGCGTCCTGCACATTCACACCGTTGGCAACCTTGGCCAGGCAATCCACCCGGCGATGCGGCAGCACGCTGAAGTTTTGAATGGAACCGGAAAACACGGTGTTGTTTCCGACGATGGTGATCACGTTGTCAGGCGTGATCAGCGTGGTCCCGAAAAGGCCCAACTCTTTCACCGTACCCGTGATACCACCGGCCGTGACGAAATCGCCCACTTTGTAGGGGCGAAGGACTTGCATAAACACGCCAGCCGCAAAGTGGGTCAGCAAGCCGCCCCATGCGGTACCGATCGCGAGGCCTGCGCCTGCGAGTAGCGCAGCAAAGGAGGTCGTTTTGACACCAAAGATATCAAGAATCGCGAGAATCAGAACGATGTTGAGCAACACCGAAATGATGGAGGTCAGGTAGTTGGCCAGTGTCTGATCCACTTTCCCGCCACGCTGCAAACCCGCACCTAAGAGGCGCAGCGCCATGCTGATCAGCCAGCGGCCAATAATCCAGGCGGCCAGCGCGCCCATGAGCTTCAAACCGAAGTCCGCGCCTTGGGTGCTTAAAAAATTCCAAATAACTTCCGTATTCATACCTGTGCTCCCGATAGTGATTCCGCCTACTGGCGGACGACATCCGCCCCTGCGGGCGGCTTGAACTGAAACAGTTCGGGATTTATAACGGCGTTGGTCTGGAATCCGCTGAAAGTGATGACTGACTTTTGGCCGAAAGTGTCGACTATTTCAAGTTTTTCCAGTTGGTTTTGGCGAAAGCCCACCCGCACCGACTGCAGCTGGTTGTCTTTGGCTTTGGGAGATCCCAATACCCATTGCAAGCCATCCTGGTCTGCGGCGTCTGCGAGGTTGAAGTCGTTTTGCAGCGCCTTGATGTCTGCCGATGATGCAATCAAGGCCGCGGGCGTGGAGCCCAAGGCCTGCGCTTGCTTGCGGGCAGTGACTTGGTTCAGGTCCACGTCGTACAGCCACACCGTTTGCCCATCGGCCACGATCAGTTGTTCAAACGGCTTCTTGTAAGTGAATTTGAAACGCCCAGGGCGCGCGAACTCAAACGTCCCGCTGGAGGTTTTGCTGCGCGCCACTTGACCATCCCGGGGCGGTGCCGTGACCACCTGCGTGAAATCCGCCTTGCCCGATTTGACATTGCGCACAAAGGATTCCAAGTCATTCATGCCGCTAGCCCACGCAGATACTGCGCAAGTAGCTATTAAAAATGTAGCAAAACGCTTCATATTCACCTTATTCATTGCGACTCGGCACCAGAATCTCGCGCTGGCCGCTACCGCTCATGGCACTGACCAGCCCTGCTTTTTCCATGTCTTCCACAAGCCGGGCTGCGCGGTTATAGCCAATTTTGAGGTGACGCTGTACCAGCGAGATACTGGCCTTGCGGTTCTTGAGGACCACCTCAACCGCCTGGTCGTACATCGGGTCTTTTTCGCCGCCGCCCTCTTCACCGCCGGGGCCGTCCTCTCCATCGACCGTGCCACCTTCGAGCACGCCCTCGATGTAGTCTGGCTCACCCTGGCTCTTGAGATAGCTCACTACGCGGTGCACCTCGTCGTCACTCACAAACGCGCCATGCACCCGCACCGGGAACCCGGTTCCACTGGCCATATAGAGCATGTCACCCATACCCAACAGAGCCTCTGCCCCCATCTGGTCCAGGATGGTGCGGCTGTCGATCTTGGAGCCCACCGAGAACGCGATCCGCGTCGGAATGTTGGCCTTGATCAACCCGGTAATCACGTCCACGCTGGGGCGCTGAGTGGCCAAAATCAAGTGGATGCCAGCCGCTCGCGCCTTCTGGGCCAGCCGCGCAATCAACTCTTCAATCTTCTTACCCACCACCATCATCAAGTCCGCCAGCTCATCGATGATGACCACGATGTGCGGCAAGCGCTGCAAGGGCTCAGGGCTCTCTGGCGTAAGGCTAAAGGGGTTGTAAATAAACTCGCCTTTAGCTTTGGCCTCGTCGATCTTGACGTTGTACCCAGCCAGGTTACGCACACCCATTTTGCTCATGAGCTTGTAGCGCTTTTCCATCTCGGCCACGCACCAGTTCAGGCCGTGTGCAGCCTGCTTCATGTCGGTAACCACGGGGGCTAACAAATGCGGGATGCCTTCGTAGACCGACATTTCCAACATCTTGGGGTCGATCATCAGCAGGCGCACGTCACGGGCCTCGGCCTTGTAGAGCAGTGAGAGGATCATGGCGTTGATACCCACCGACTTGCCGGAGCCCGTGGTACCCGCCACCAGCACGTGCGGCATCTTGGCGAGATCGGCCACGATAGGGTTGCCGATGATGTCTTTGCCCAAGCCCATGGTGAGCATGGACTTGGCTTCGTTGTAGACCTGCGAACCCAGAATCTCGGAGAGGCGGATGCTTTGGCGCTTGGCATTGGGCAACTCCAGCGCCATGTAGTTTTTGCCCGGAATAGTCTCCACCACCCGGATGGAAACCAAGCTCAAGCTCCGCGCCAAGTCTTTCGCCAAGCCCACGATCTGCGAGCCCTTCACCCCGGTAGCGGGTTCGATCTCGTACCGGGTAATGACCGGCCCCGGCTGGGCCAGCACCACACGCACTTCGACGCCAAAGTCTTTCAACTTTTTCTCGATCATGCGGCTGGTCATTTCCAGCGTTTCGGGAGACACCGTTTCCTGCCGCACTTGCGGGTCATCCAGCAGTGCCACTTGGGGCAATTTGCTATCGGGCATCTCGGTGAACAAAGGCTTTTGCCGCTCCTTGGCAACCCGCACACTAGGCGGCAGCTCCACTAGCACAGGCTCAATCACGACCGGGGCAGGAGCTTGATAGACCACCGTCTCCTCACGCTCCTCGAGGAAAACCTCTTCACGCTCGCGAACCGCCAATTGGCCCAATTCACGATCTTGGGCTTCCTCTTTCTTCTCGCGGCGACTCTCTAGCAAGGAGTACAAAAAGGCACCGATGCGCTCCGCGACCCGCGGCCACGAAAAATTGAACACCATCGACACACCGACCAAGCCGAGCACGATTGCCACCAAACCTGACCCGGCAAACCCCATCCAACGCACGCTCCACGGCCCGATCAACTGACCCATGGCACCGCCACTGGCTCCCGGGAGCATCAACTCCAAGCGGTACAGGCGCGCCCACTCGAGCGAGGTGCTGGAACACATCAACAGCGCCAAGCCACACCAGAACAACCAACGGCGATTCACCGGCCCCACTGCCACGGGCTCTTGCGGACCATCTCCACGCAATCGCTGAGCCAACAGAGACAACCACCCTCGGGCCGCAGCGGCAACACACCACCACACCGAGAAACCAAAAAGGAAATAGCTCAGGTCTGACCACAGGGCACCCAAACGCCCCACATGGTTCTTGGTCGGCGCGCCCGAGCCCGAGGTGGACCAGGCAGCGTCCTGCGCAGAATGGCTGAACAGCGCGATCAGCCACAAGGCCAACAGCACAAAGCCCACCACCAGTGCAATTTCGCTCGCAAAGCGACTCACACCCGCGGGGGGCTCTTGAACCTTTTTACGTGTCGGGGAATGAAGTGTGTGTAATGAATAGGTCATGTGCAGACACGCAGCCCGATCCGGCTGCGCAGACGCTGTAGATCAGCGGGGTTTGGAGCGACGCTCCCACACCCGGATACCACCGTCCTTGTTGGTTTTGATAAAGCCTTGGTCCTCGAAGTCTTTCATCACGCGGCTGACCATCTCGCGGGAGGCGCCCACCATTTTGGAAAGGTCCGAGCGCGACACTTTTTCGCGGATCAGCATTTCACCCTTATCTACCGTCTCGGCCATGTCCAGCAACACGTTGGCCACACGCCCGTACACACCCATCAGGGCCAATGAAACAATTTTTTGATCGGCGGTGCGCAGGCGCTGGACAAGCCCCCGCATAACAGCCGCCATGATGGTGATGTTGGCATTAACTGCGCGGGTGAAGTCTTCGCGCCCCAGCAACAGCACATCCATTTGCGTATCTGCTTGAACCGTAGCGGAGTGGGCTTCGTTGTCAATCAAGCTCATCTCGCCAATGTAGTCTCCGGCCTTCAAGGTCGCGAGGATGACTTCTTTGCCTTTGCTGTCGGTTTTCACGACATGGGCTCGGCCAGAAAGGATCAGGTAGAGGGCGTTCGAGATTTCGCCCTGCTGCACCACATCCTCCCCTTTCTTGATCTTGCGCTTGGTGACATTGCCAGCCAAGTCTTCTACCTGCTCCAGGGTCAAATTGGCGAAAAGAGGGACTCGGCGGATTAAATCCTGGTTACTCAACATTGCCATTGATAAGCGCTCCTGCTTGCTTTTATGCGATTTCCTACAATCGGGGGTCGGGCTTTGAAATGCCCAGAAGAACCCGCAAGCGCAACCCCATGAGGTTGCGGTCCGATCGAACTGTACACGGCTCGATCTCTGATTTTCGTCGAAGAAGGTTACAACATGTCTAATTCCAAGCACGCCAAGGTTTTGATCCTCGGATCCGGTCCTGCAGGCTACACCGCAGCGGTTTATGCCGCTCGGGCCAACCTCAACCCCGTCCTGGTGACCGGCATCGCCCAAGGCGGCCAGCTCATGACTACCACCGAAGTCGACAACTGGCCCGCCGATGTGAACGGCGTTCAGGGCCCCGAACTGATGCAGCGCTTCCAAGAGCACGCAGAGCGCTTCAAAACAGAAATCATTTTTGACCACATCAATGCAGTCGACTTGAGCAAGCGCCCCTTCACACTGAAAGGTGACACCGACAGCTACACCTGCGACTCACTGATCATTGCCACCGGCGCATCTGCCAAATACCTGGGCCTGCCCTCGGAATCCGCATTCATGGGCCGGGGCGTATCCGGCTGCGCCACCTGCGACGGCTTTTTCTATCGCAATGAAGTGTGCTGCGTGGTCGGCGGCGGTAACACCGCGGTCGAAGAAGCGCTCTACCTCTCCAACATCGCCAGCAAGGTGTACCTCGTGCACCGTCGCGACAAATTCAAGGCAGAGCCTATCCTCGTGGACAAGCTGATGGACAAAGTGGCTGCCGGCAAGATCGAGTTGAAGACCTTCCAAACCCTGGAAGAGGTTTTGGGCGACTCCACAGGCGTGACCGGCATTCGCCTGAAAAGCGTGCGTGACGGCTCTACGGAAGACCTAACCCTCAAAGGCTGTTTCATCGCTATTGGCCATGCCCCGAATACCGACATCTTCCAGGGCCAGCTCACTCTGGAGAACGGCTACATCGTCACCAATGGCGGCCTCAAGGGCTTTGCCACCCAGACCAGTATTCCCGGCGTGTTTGCAGCCGGCGACGTACAAGACCATGTCTACCGCCAAGCCATCACCAGCGCTGGTACCGGTTGCATGGCTGCGCTTGATGCACAGCGCTTCCTCGAGCAGCAGGAATAAGCCCTTAGGGCTGCATTTCTCGAACCGGCTATAATCTGAGGCTTTGCTGAATTCGCCCCGTGAGGGGCCGCCCTTCTGGAAAGGGGTTCAGCAGGTTCCGTTGAGGTGATCGACGGGGGGTTACCGCCACCCTTTTTTTGGCGAGGTGAGGTCGGTGTACTTTTGCACTGGCCGTATCAATCGGAGTGTCCACATGGCACGCGTATGTGAAGTAACGGGCAAAGGCCCCATGGTCGGAAACAATGTTTCCCACGCCAACAACAAAACCAAGCGCCGGTTCCTGCCGAACCTGCAATATCGCCGTTTCTGGGTCGAAACTGAAAACCGTTGGGTTCGCCTGCGGATTTCGAATGCAGGTTTGCGCCTGATCGACAAAAAGGGTATCGATGTTGTGCTCGCAGACTTGCGCGCACGTGGCCAGGCATAAGGAGCAACACCATGGCAACCAAAGGCGGACGCGAAAAAATCAAGCTGGAATCTACAGCTGGTACCGGTCACTTCTACACGACCGACAAGAACAAGAAGACCATGCCCGAGAAAATGTTGATCAAGAAATTTGATCCCGTTGCTCGCAAGCACGTCGACTACAAGGAAATCAAGCTGAAGTAATTCACGCTTGCCTTGATGAAAAGCCCGCCTTGAGCGGGCTTTTTTACGTCTGATGCCTCGCTCCTTCGCCGAGAACAAGGTGGTGGGTGCGCCGGCTTTGCGCAGGTCAAGGAGGAGCCCGAAGGGCGGGGGACACGGAGCAAAGCCGGTGCACCTACCACCGCCGTCGCCAATAAGCAAAAACATCCACGCGTAAAAAAGCCCGCTCAAGGCGGGCTTCTAATCTGGCAGAGTCTTAGTTAGACGCGCGCTGCACGCAGCTTCATAGAGAAGTCACGCAGGGCGGCGATACCGCTCTCTTCAGCACGGTGGCACCATGCTTGCAGATCCTTGGCCAACTGCTCGCGAGAAACGCTGGTGTTCAGCCACAGCTGGCGCAACTCTTCGCGCATGGTCACCATCTTGTCCAGAACCGGCGAGGCTGCACGGGCCTGGGCCAATTGCGAAGCCTCAGCGGCCGGCACCTTCTCTACATCGCGGTGCATCCAGCGTTTGGCGGCTTGGATTACGGCGGCATCAGCGCTACGCGCTTTCATGGCTGCGAGCTCAACACGTGCTGCCTGGCGCACACCGTTGGCATAGGCTGCCATGATTTCATAACGGTTAGCGATCAGCGCCTCGAGGGTTTTCTCATCGGCCACAGGGCGGACATCACCGTAAGCGGCTTTGGGCGGTGTCTTTTTGACTTTCGCCAAACCCAAGGCGCTCATGATGGAGATATACATCCAGCCGATATCGAACTCGTAAGGCTTCACCGACAGCTTGGCCGATGTGGGGTAGGTGTGGTGGTTGTTGTGCAACTCTTCACCGGCAATGATGATGCCCCAAGGAGAGATATTGGTGGAAGCGTCGGTCGCCTCAAAGTTGCGGTAGCCCCAGTAGTGGGCCGCGCCGTTGATGATGCCGGCAGCGGTGATAGGCGTCCACGCCATTTGCAAAGCCCAGACCGCAAGACCAGCTGCACCGAACAAAAACAGGTCGATGATCATCATCAAACCCACACCCTGCCAAGAGAAGCGGGTGTAGAGGTTGCGTTCAATCCAGTCATCGGGCGTGCCGTGGCCGAAACGGGCCATGGTTTCCTTGTTCTTGGACTCTGCGCGGTAGAGTTCCGCACCGCGGAACAACACGGTTTTGATGCCATGCACATGCGGGCTGTGCGGATCTTCCGCCTGCTCGCACTTGGCGTGGTGCTTGCGGTGGATGGCCGCCCACTCTTTGGTGACCTGGCCTGTCGTCAGCCACAGCCAGAAACGGAAGAAATGGGATGCGATCGGGTGCAGGTCCAAAGACCGGTGCGCTTGGTGGCGGTGCAAGAAGACCGTCACACTGATCATGGTGATGTGCGTCAACGCCAGAGTGAACAAAACAATTTGCCACCAAGCCAGATCCCACGTGCCATGGGCCAGCCACTGGATGGCTGCGTTCAAAACTGCCCAGTCAGGTAACAACATAGTTTGCTCAATCTCTCAACGAGGTTTGGTTAGTTATGACAAGGCGGCGACCTACACCGCCTTGTGAGACCGCTATTTTAGACGCGGCAGCCAATTTTGGGCGACTTAAATCAAAACGAAGTTAAAAAACATTAACTTTCGTCAAAACAATCACTTCTTTTGCCAAGCCGCAGCAAAGAAACCGTCCGTTCCGTGGCGATGAGGCCACAAACGGAGGTAAAGCTGCCCGTCTTCGCCGCCGGCGCACAAGCTTGGGGCGCCCTCCACCTTCTGTGCTGCCAAGACTTCACCGGCCGACAAAGGCACAAAGTCTGGGTTGGCTGCAGCAAAGGCTTCGGCAATCGCTTCGTTTTCCTGCGGCAATACGCTGCAGGTTGCATACACGAGGCGACCACCCGACTTCACCATGCGCGATGCACTTTGCAGAATCGCAGCCTGTTTCACCGCCATCTCTTCTACACCGGCCATCGTCTGGCGCCACTTAAGGTCCGGATTACGGCGCAAAGTTCCCAGGCCGGTGCAAGGCGCATCCACCAACACCCGGTCGAGCTTGCCGGTCAGGCGTTTCACACGGTCGTCCCGCTCGTGCGCGATGGCTGCCGGGTGCACATTGGACAGACCGCTGCGCGCCATGCGTGGTTTCAGCGCATCGAGGCGGTGGGCCGAGGTGTCAAACGCGTACAGGCGGCCGGTGCTGCGCATCGAAGCGCCCAGGGCCAGGGTTTTGCCACCAGCGCCCGCACAAAAGTCCACCACCATTTCGCCGCGCTTGGCGTCGACCAACATGGCGAGCAGCTGGGAGCCCTCGTCCTGAACTTCAAAATCACCGCGCAAAAACGCCTCGTTCTTGTTCAGTGCGGGTTTGCCCGCGATGCGCAAGCCCCAAGGGGAAAACGGGGTCGGCACTGCCTTGATACCCGCTTGTTGGAGTTCTTTTTGCACATCGGCGCGCTTGGCTTTGAGTGCGTTCACACGCAAATCCAGGCCTGCACCGAGGTTCAGGTTTTCCACCAACGGCCAGAAACCGGCGCCCAACTGGTCTTTCAAGGGCTGCACCAGCCATTCAGGCAGGTTGTGGCGATGGCGCTCCATCAAGTCTTCGGGCTTGACGGCTTCGCACTGGTCGAGCCAGCGCTTTTCCTGGTCCGTCAATGCGCTGCGCAGGAAATCACCGGGGCCGTAAAAACCCAGAATCGCCAAACGGCGCTCCTTGGGGCCGCTACCGGAGGGCGCCAAGTGGTCAAACAGCAGTTTTTTGCGCAAAACGGTGTAGACCGTTTCGGCGAGGGTGGCGCGCTCACGCGGCCCCAGACCACGGTTGTCGCGGAAAAAACGGGAGACGATGGCGTCTGCGGGATGGTCGAATTTGAGAGTGAGCCGGACCAATTCGGAACAGGCGTCAAGCAGAGCTTTTGGATGCATAGCCTAGTATTGTCCCATGTTCGATGAAAAACTCCCCCCACTCGTTGTCACCCCGCCCGGCACATACCGCCATTACAAGGGCGGCATGTACCAAGTGCTGGACACGGTCCGCCACAGCGAAACCTGCGAGCCCATGACCCTTTACCGCGCGTTGTACGGCGAACAAGGCCTGTGGGTGCGCCCCGCGGCCATGTTTTTGGAAACCGTGGTGATTGACGGTGTAACCCAACCGCGCTTCAAACTCATTACCCAATAAAAAGCCACCTAGCCCACGCCCATAAAGCGCCAGAAGCTCTTTTTTTTATAGCGAAACTAACCCAAGGGCAGCACCAGCTCGGCCTCGATGCCCCCACCGGGCCGGTTGCGCAACTGCAAGCTGCCCCCGTGCTGGCGAGCGATATCGTGGGCGGCTGCCAAACCCAGCCCCACCCCACCGGTGTGCCGGTTGCGCGAGCCCTCCACCCGGTAAAAGGGCTGCAACACCCTGCCAAGCTCGGCCTCAGGGATTCCGGGGCCATCGTCATGCACCAGCACCCGCAACATCGGCCCTGCCGGAACGAGGTGCACCCGGGCACAGCCGCCGTAGCGCACCGCGTTGTCCAGCAAATTGCTGATGCACCGCCGCAGCGCGGTGGGCTGCGCCCGCACCGGGGGCACCGGCGGGAGGGTCAGGGCTTGCACGTCATGGCCACAGTCTTGCTGGTCGTGCGCCAGGCTCTCAACCAGCGAGGCCATGTCCATCGGCACCCAGGGCTCCGCATCGGCGGCGCCCCGCAAATAGTCCAAGGTGACCCGGATCATGGTGTCCATCTCCGCGACATCTTTGGCAAAACGCTGGCGGTCGGCTGCATCCTTCAAGGATTCGGCGCGCAGGGCCAATCGGGTCAGCGGCGTGCGCAGGTCGTGCGACACCGCTGCCACAAACTGGTCGCGCTCTTCCAGTTGGGCCCGGATGCGCTGCTGCATCTGGTTGAACACTTGGGTGGCCTCGCGGCATTCGCGGGTGCCGCTCTCGGGCAACGGTGGCCGATGGATGTTGTGGCCCAGCTCCCGGGCTGCACCGGCCAGGCGCCGCACCGGGTCTGACAGCCAACGGGCACCAATCCACGCCGCCAACAAGAGGGCCGAAAGGCGTACTCCAATGTCCAGCAGCAACTCCAAGGGCGGTGGCCCGTGGGGTGGCAGCGGCAAGCCGGGTGGGGGCATGCCAGGCGGAAAATCCGGCCGCAGCTCAAACAACATGGTGAGTGCAAGCACATGGCTGCTGATCACAGCCACCGCCAGCAGCATGGCCAAGCGGCCGAACAAACTATCCGGCAAACAGCGCTCCGCGCCCGAAGCCAGTCGCGCCCGCCAGGTACGCAGCAGGCTCACACCCGCCATGCCATCCGCCCCTGGACCGACTGCACATTGAACATGTAGCCCGCGCCGCGCACGGTTTTGATCATGGAGGGTTCGTCCGGGTCATCCGCCAGCTTTTGCCGCAGGCGGGAGACCAACAGGTCGATGCTGCGCTCAAACGCATCCATGGCGCGGCCGCGCGCCTGCTCCATCAGCTGGTCGCGGCTGAAAAGGCGCCGGGGCGTCTGCAAAAAGGTATTCAAGAGCCGGAACTCGGCGTTGGAGAGGGCCACCACCAAACCGGTGGGCGACACCAAGGTGCGCTCCTCGCGGTGCAGCTCCCAGCCGTCAAAACAGACCACGTCGCTGCGGGCCAGGTTCGGGGCGGCGTCGTTGGCGCCTTGCGAACGGCGCAGCACGGTGTGGATGCGGGCGACCAGCTCACGCGGCTCAAAGGGTTTGCCCATGTAATCGTCTGCCCCGTTTTCCAGCCCCATGATGCGGTCAAAGGTGGTGGTCCGCGCGGTGAGCATGATCACCGGGATCTGCGAACGCTCCCGTATTTCGCGGGACAGCGTGAGGCCATCGGTGCCCGGCAGCATCACATCCAGCACCACCAGGCTCACCGTGTGGCGCTGCAGTTGAGTGCGCATGCTGTCGGCGTCAAAGGCGGTGTGCACCTCGAAGTTAAAGCGGCT
The DNA here is from genome assembly GCA_002390825.1 of Rhodoferax sp. UBA4409. Taxonomy (GTDB): domain Bacteria; phylum Pseudomonadota; class Gammaproteobacteria; order Burkholderiales; family Burkholderiaceae_C; genus Allorhodoferax. Next base: position 8,041 of record DGQR01000077.1, on the reverse strand, counting down.
GAGGTAGTCGCCCAGCAGCTCGGTGATTTCGGCGTCGTCGTCGACGATGAGGATGGAGATCTTGGTATTCATGGACAGTCCCTGCGGCCCGGTCAGTGTAGAAAACCACCCGCCCCGCAAAGCCCCGAAATGGCGGGTGGGCCGCCCGCATCTCCCCGCTTGAAACCGCCTTGTGTATCAGGCCCGGTACAAAGCAGACAAACCGGCGATACCTGCGCTTTCAAGAATGGGGCGGTCGCTCGGCGCTTGTGGTTCCGGGTGGCACACCAACCACCTATTCAGAAAGGAAATGACCATGAGCAGCATCAGCGGGGTCAGTGGCTCCAGCAACGCTTGGGCCGCAGTCAGTGCGCAGCGGGCGCAGCACCAGGCGAAGATGTTCGCCAAGGTCGATACCGACAGCAGTGGCGGCGTCGACCAGACCGAACTCAGCAGTATGTTGAGCGACATCGCCAGCAAAACCGGGGCCAGCTTGGGCGACAGTCAAGAGTTGTTCACCAAAATGGACAGCAACGCCGACGGCAGCCTCTCCAGCGACGAGCTGGACAAGGGCATGAAAGACCTGATGCCCCCGCCCTCGACCATGGACTTCGCACAGTCGCGTGGCATGGGCGGCAGCAATGGCAGCCAGGACGACCTGTTCAGCAAGGTGGACACGGATAGCGACGGCGCGGTCAGCCAAGACGAGCTGCAGGTGCTGACCGACAAAATCAAGTCAGAGTCCGGCCAAGACGTCAGCCAGGATTTCAGCCTGCTCGATGCCGATGGCAGCGGCTCTTTGTCGCAGGCTGAGTTCGATGCCGGCCGGCCCCAGCCGCCCGCGGGCGCCCAAGGCGCACAGGGCCCCGGAGGCCCCGGAGGCCCAAGCGGTCCTCCTCCCAGCGGTGGCCCTGGCGGTGCCGGCAAGACCGAGTCCAGCAGCACCACCACTTACGACACGCTGGACACCAACCAGGACGGCACCGTGTCCGAGATAGAACGCATAGTGGGCGAACTCCAAGAGGCGGTCGCCAGCCTCGCCAGCAGCAGCGATGCCAGTGGCAACACCACCACCAACCAGCAAATCGCCGAGCTGGCCCAAAAGATCTACGCCCAGGTCGCCGAGGGCCTGACCGACAGTACCCGCACCCTCAGCACTTCCGCATGATTTAGGCCTCTAGCGCGGGTATTCATTGCGCCTATAGCTCCTGAATTCATAGCAAATAGAAGGCCGGGCCATTTCGGTGGATCCGGCCTTTTTACTGTCTCGACCAGTCTTTACCCGTCTTTACCTGCACAGCACGAAGGCGACACCCCAGCACCACACCATCGGCCTATGGCACCTTTTCCCTCCTCTTCACATCGTTTGCCGCTGCGGCATTGCGCAGCCGCATGCCTGCTGGCGGTGGCCGCACTGGGCAGCCAGGCGGCCACCATAGATCCGCCAGATGCTGTGCCTGGTGCCGCCTCGGTGGCGCTACCGTCGCAATGGACGCAGGCCGGCAGCGCCACACCCGACAGCCTGGCCCAGTGGTGGGAGTTGTTTAACGACCCACAGCTTTCCGCCCTGGTCACCCAAGCGCTGCAAGCCAACCCCAGCCTGCGCAAGGCCACGGCCGCACTGCAGCAAGCGCGCGCCCTGCGCGATGCCAAACAAGGTGCCCTGCTGCCCAGCCTGAACGCCAACGGCTCCGGCCAGCGCAATCAGACCAACGAGCTGCTGGCCACCAACGCCTTCAAAGTCGGGCTGGACGCCAGCTGGGAGCCCGACTTGTTCGGCGCCAAACGCGCCGCCCTGAATGCCAGCGAGGGCGACGCCCAAGCCCAGCAAGCCACGCTGGCCGACGCCCAGGTCTCGCTGGCGGCCGAGGTGGCCTTGGCCTATTTGCAACTGCGCGGCCAGCAAAGCCAGCTGGCGATTGCCCAGACCAACCTCACCAGCCAGCAAGAAACCTTGCAACTCACCGACTGGCGCGCCCAGGCCGGCCTGACCACCAGCCTGGAGGTGGAGCAAGCGCGCACGGCAGTCGAGCAAACCCGGGCCGAAATCCCGACCCTGCAGGCCAGCATTGCAGCCAGCCAACACAGCCTGGCGGTGCTGACCGGGCAAGCCCCTACCGCGCTAGACAGCCCGCTCGGCACGGCGGCTCCCATTCCGCGTGCGCCCGAGCAGCTGGCCATGGCCTTCCCGGCCGACACCTTGCGCCAGCGCCCCGATGTGCGCGCCGAGGAGGCGCGCATTGCCGCCGCCCTGGCCCGTGTCGAGGTAGCGGATGCGGCACGCTACCCCACGTTTTCAATTGGTGGATCGCTAGGGCTGAGCGCCGTGACCTTGGCCGGGCTGACCAATGGCGCCAGCGTGCTCAGCAGCCTGCTGGCCAGTGTGTCGCTGCCGGTGTTGGACGGCGGCACCAATGTCGCCACCCTGCGCGCCCAAAAGGCCGCACTGGTGCAAGCCCAAGCCAGCTACCAAAGCACGGTGCTCACCGCACTGCAGGAGGTGGAAGACGCCCTGGCCGCCCTGCGTGGCCAGCGCGCACGCCTGCATCATCTGCAAAGCGCCGCCAGTGCAGCCGAGCTGGCCGCACTCTTAGCCAGCCAGCGCTACACCAGCGGGCTGATCGACTTTCAAACCGTGCTGAGCACCCAGCGCACCCTCTTGAGCGCGCAAAACAGCGTGGCTAACACCCTGACCGACCTGGGCACCGGCCATGTGCGCCTCTACAAGGCGCTGGGCGGCGGCTGGCAGCCCGAGGCTGCAGCTGCCCCAACCACCACGCCCGCCCCACTTTCTGCAGGACAACCATGAGCACCGACACCGCACCCATTTCTTCCGCCGTGCCCAGCACCGCCGACATTCAGGCCTTGCTGCACACTGCACCCCCACCCGTCTGGTGGCGCCGGCCCGTGGTGTGGGGCAGCGCCGCCGCCGTGCTACTCGCCTTGGCAGGCGCCTATGCCTGGCAAAACCAGCGCCAAGCCCAAGCGGCGCCCACCTATGTGAGCGAGGTCGTGCAGCGCGGCAACCTCACCCTCAGCGTGTCGGCCAACGGCACGCTGCAGCCCACCCGCTCGGTCAACATCGGCAGTGAACTCTCAGGCACGGTGCGCAATGTTCTGGTGGATGTGAACGACCGTGTGCGCAAAGGCCAACTGCTGGTCGAGCTGGACACCGCCAAACTCAACGACCAGCTCACCAAAAGCCGCGCCGCCTTGAGTGCCACCCAGGCCAAAGTGGCGCAAACCGTGGTCACCGTGAAAGAGTCCCAGCTCAGCCTGGCCCGGCTGGAAGAGGTGGCCCGCCTCTCGGGCGGCAAGGTTCCGTCCAAAACCGAGCTCGACAGCGCCCGCGCCACCCTGGAGCGCGCCCAGGCCGACGAGGCCAGCGCCCGCGCCAGTGTGATCGAGGCGCAAGCCGGTGTGTCCAGCGACGCCACCAACCTGTCCAAGGCGTCCATCCGCTCATCGATCGACGGCGTAGTGCTCACCCGCACCGTGGAGCCGGGCAACGCGGTAGCCGCCTCGCTGCAAGCCGTCACGCTGCTGAGCGTGGCAGAAGACCTGAGCAAGCTGCGCCTGCAGGTGAATGTGGATGAGGCCGATGTGGGCTCGGTGAAGGTGGGGCAAAAGGCCAGCTTCACTGTCAGCGCCTACCCTTCGCGCAGGTTTCCCGCCACCATCACCCGCGTGGCCTATGGCTCCACCACGACTGAGAACGTGGTCACCTACATCACCTACCTGGAGGTGGACAACAGCGACCTGACGCTGCGCCCCGGCATGACGGCCACCGCCACCATCACCGCCACCGAGCGTAAAGACGTGCTGCTGGTGCCCAACACCGCGCTGCGCTACAGCCCCAGCAGCAGTACCGGCAAAGCCGGCGCCAGCAGCAGTGTGGTGGGCAGCCTGCTGCCGCGCATGCCTGGTGGCACCGCCCGCAAGAGCGCAGGCACTGCGGCCGGTGGCAACAAACAGGTGTGGGTGCTGCGCGATGGCGTGGCCACCGCCGTGCCCGTGCAAACCGGCATCAGCGATGGCCGCATGACCGAGGTGACGGGCGGCGAACTGACCGCCGACATGCGTGTGATTACCGATCAACGCAGCGCTGGGGCCGCACCATGAGTGGCACCCCGCTCATTGAGCTCAAGGGCGTGACCCGCACCTATGGCGAAGGCGCCACAGCATTGCAGGCCCTCAAAGGCGTGAACCTGCGCATTGAGGCCGGCGACTTTGTGGCCATCATGGGCCCCAGCGGCTCGGGCAAGTCCACCGCCATGAACACCTTGGGTTGCCTGGACACTCCCACCACCGGCGAATACTTGTTCCAGGGCGTGCATGTGGAAACTTTGGGCCGCGACCAGCGCGCCCGCCTGCGCCGCCACTACCTGGGATTTGTGTTCCAGGGCTTTAATTTGCTGGCCCGTACCTCGGCGCAAGAGAACGTAGAGCTGCCCCTGCTCTACCGCGGCGAGTCCGCCACCGCGCGCCACAAGGCCGCCGCCCTTGCCTTGGCCCAGGTGGGCCTGCAAGGCTGGGAGCACCACACCCCGGCCGAGCTCTCAGGCGGGCAACAGCAGCGGGTGGCAATTGCGCGCGCCATCGTCACCCAACCCACCGTGCTGCTGGCGGACGAGCCCACCGGCAACCTCGACACCAAACGCAGCGCCGAAATCATGGAGCTGCTGCAAGACCTGAATGTGCAGCACGGCATTACCGTGCTCATGGTGACCCACGAGCCCGACATGGCGGCGTACGCCAAACGCATGGTGCGTTTTGTGGACGGCCTGGTGGAGAGCGATGTGCTCAACCCCCACCCCGTGCCGCGGCACGCAGCCGCCCCGCAAGAGGTGCACTGATGCTGCTCAACACCATATTGCTGGCCCTGCGCTCGATCCGGCGCAACCTGATGCGGTCCTTTCTTACAGTGCTGGGCATTGTGATCGGCGTGAGCGCCGTGATCACCATGGTGACCTTGGGCAACGGCGCCACACAGGCGGTGCAAACCCAGATCTCGAGCCTGGGCACCAACCTGCTGCAAATCCGCCCCGGCCAACGCATGGGGCCGGGCGCCGGGGGTGGCGCAGCGCCGTCCTTCAAAGAGGCCGATGCCACCGCCATTGCCAGCCAGATAGGCGGCGTCTCGGCGGTAGCGCCCGAGTCGCGCAGCAGCGCTACGGTGGTGGCCAACGGCCGCAACTGGACGTCGAGCGTGGTCGGCAGCAGCAATGCCTGGCTCACCACCGGCAACTGGCTGCTCCAGGAGGGCCGCGAGTTCAGCGACGACGAGCTGCGCGCTGGTGCCGCGAGCTGCATCATTGGCGAAACCGTGCGCCGCGAAATGTTTGGCAGCACCCCGGCCCTGGGCCAGGCCCTGCGGGTCAAGCAGGTGTCGTGCGAGGTGGTGGGCATTCTGGCCTCCAAGGGCCAGGGCAGCTTTGGCAACGACCAGGACGATGTGGTGCTGGTGCCCCTCAAAACCCTGCAACGCCGCATCACCGGCAACACCCGGGTCAACACCCTGCTGGTCTCCATGGCCGAGGGCAGCGACGCCACTCGCATCAAGGCGGGCATTACCCAGCTGCTGCGCGAGCAACGCAAGCTGGCCGATGGCGTGGAAGACAACTTCAACGTGCTGGACACCAAGCAACTGGCCGACACCCTGTCGGGCACCACACAGATCATGACCACCCTTTTGGGCGCCGTGGCCGCCGTGAGCCTGCTGGTGGGCGGCATCGGGGTGATGAACATCATGCTGGTAAGCGTGACCGAGCGCACCCGCGAAATCGGCCTGCGCCTGGCCATCGGCGCACTGGAACGCGAGGTGCTGCTGCAGTTCCTGATCGAGGCGGTGGTGCTCGCCTCGCTGGGCGGCCTGCTGGGGGTGGCGCTGGCCACTGTCGCGTCTTTGGGCCTGGCCGCGCTGATGCAGATCCCCTATAGCTTCAACCTCGGGGTGAACCTGATGTCGTTTGCCTTCTCGGCAGCCATTGGCGTGGTATTTGGTTTTGTACCCGCCCGGCGGGCCGCACGGCTGGACCCGATCGAGGCACTGCGGCACGAATAAACCGGGCGAGAGGAATTTTTATCAAAAAAACGCCTCTAGCCCTCTATTTACCTGCGCAAGCAGCTACTTATTTGATAGCAACGCCGCAACCGCGCGGGGGTAAATGCGGTGCTCCTGCGTGAGCACCCGGGCGGCCAGAGCCTCCGCTGTATCGCCCGGCAGCACGGGCACCACGGCCTGCTCGAGGATCGGCCCGTGATCCAGCTCAGACGTGACCAGGTGCACCGTGGCACCGGCAAACTTGCAACCGGCATCCAGCGCCCGTTGGTGCGTGTGCAAGCCGCCAAAAGCCGGCAAGAGCGAAGGGTGGATGTTCACCAAGCGCCCGGCATATTTCTCCACAAAACCCGCGGTGAGGATGCGCATGAACCCGGCCAGCACCACCAGCACCGGCGCTTGCGGCGTGTCGTAGCGGTTGATCACCTCAGCCAGCGCGGCATCAAATGCTTCGCGGTCGGCATAGGTTTTGTGGTCGAGCACATGGGTATCCAGGCCCTGCTCTTTGCCGAACGCCAAGCCGCTCGCAGTGCCTTTGTTGCTGATAACCGCGGCCACCCGGGCGCCATAACGGCTGGCCCAGTCTTCTTTTTGGGATGCGCGCACGATGGCAGCCATGTTGGAGCCACCGCCAGAGATCAAAATCACAATGTTTTTCATAACTGGCTGAATTATGACCACCCCCCTCCTGCTCTCCCCTGTCGAAGCCCGCGTGCTGGCCACCCTGATGGAAAAAGCCCGCACCGTGCCCGACAGCTACCCCCTGACCCTGAACAGCCTGCTGCTGGGCTGCAACCAAAAGACCAGCCGTGAGCCGCTGATGGAGCTGAGCGAGTCCGAAGTCAGCAGCGCCGTCGACAGCTTGCGCGAGGCCGGCCTGGTGCACGAGACCAGCGGCGGACGCGCCGTCAAGTTCACCCACAACGCCCAGCGCGGCATCGGTGTGCCCGAGCAAAGCGCGGTGCTGCTCGGCCTGTTAATGCTGCGCGGCCCGCAGACGGCTGCCGAGCTGCGTCTGAACGCCGAACGCTGGTACCGTTTTGCTGATACCTCGTCGGTCGAAGCGTTTCTGGACGAGCTGCAAGAGCGCAGCGACGAAAAAGGGGGCCCTCTCGTCATCAAGCTGGACCGGGCACCCGGCGCCCGCGAGCAGCGCTGGGCCCACCTGCTGTGCGGGCCGGTCGACGCCAGCGCTGCGGTCATTAGCCGGTCTGGCGCTGCAGCGGGCCCGGTCAGCGCGGAGCTCCAGGCCCGGGTCACCCAACTCGAGGCAGAGGTTGCCGACCTGCGCGCCACGGTGCAAAAACTGTGCGCCGAACTCGGAATGTCGCAACCCGGACAAGAATAAAAGAACGATCGTGCTAAAACACGGGATAACGTTCCGCTGAACCGGATATCTAGACTGAGGAGACTGCATTGGACTTGGCTTTCACGCCTGAAGAACAGGCTTTTCGCGAAGAGGTGCGCACCTGGGTACACGCCCATTTGCCCGCCGACATCGCCCACAAGGTGCACAACGCCCTGGAGTTGACCCGCGAGGACCACCAGCGCTGGGCCAAAATATTGGGCGCCAAAAGCTGGCTGGGTTTCGGCTGGCCTAAGGAATTTGGCGGCCCCGGCTGGACGGCCATCCAAAAGCATTTGTTTGAAGAAGAATGCGCGCTCGCCGGCGCACCGCGGGTCATCCCTTTCGGCCCGGTGATGGTGGCGCCGGTCATCATGGCCTTCGGCAACGCCGAACAGCAGCAGCGCTTTTTGCCCGGTATTGCCAGCGGTGAAGTCTGGTGGAGCCAAGGCTACAGCGAACCGGGCTCCGGTTCGGACCTGGCCTCGGTCAAGACCCGCGCAGAGCGCCAGGGCAATAAATACATCGTCAACGGCCAGAAGACCTGGACTACGTTGGGCCAATACGGCGAGTGGGTCTTCTTCCTTGGGCGCACCAACAATGAAGGCAAGCCACAGACCGGCCTATATCGGAAGAGCGTCGTGTTGGGCAAGAGG
>DGQR01000078.1 GCA_002390825.1 Rhodoferax sp. UBA4409 | reverse complement strand
TGGTGAGCTCGCTAGGGCGCAACGACGGGTTTGGCCGTATCGGGGGCGAGGAGTTTTTGCTGCTCTTCCCCCAAGCCACCCCTGCTGAGGCCGAGGCCAAGGTGCAAGCCATCTTGGAACTGGTGCGCGAGTCGTCGCCCTTGCCCGAGGTGCCGCGCTTTCACCACACCTGCTCTGCCGGCCTGACCATGCTGGACCCTGCCCTGAGCAGTATTGAAAACATGCGTAATGCCGACCGCGCGCTCTACGCCGCCAAGGCCGCAGGCCGTGACCGGCTGATGTGGGCCTGAGCCCCGCCTGGCTGGCGGCCGCTCAGGGTGCGGGCGGCACTATCTCTCGCACCGAGGGCAGCGCAAAGTCGATGCTGCGGTAGCCATCCATGCGCAGGGTGGTTTGCCAGCCGCCCCAGCCGGCCAGCGTGTCGTAATGGCGGCCGGTGCGTTTGCCTTGCACATCGGTGTATTCGCTCAGCAGCTGCCAGCCGTTCGCAGGGCGGCCTGCAGCGTCAAAGGGTGCGGTGTCTAGATAAAGCTGGTTCAGCACCTCGCCGGGCACGCCAGGGAGGCTGTAGCTGATGAGCTTGAGGCCATACCACTGCCCGGGCTGCAAGGCCGTGTCTAGCAAGGGGCGCAGCACCACATAGTCGTACAGCGGGTGGGTGAGCTCTTTGGCAAAACGGGTGATGCCGCTGGGCCCGCCGGGGCCAAAGGTCATCATGGTGCTGGAGGCGGCGTCGCCATCCTTCTCGCTGTGGCGCCCGCCGCGGATCTTGAGGGTGACTTGTGCGTTCAGCGGCGTGAGTGGCTCGTGCACCCGCACATAGACCGTGAACTCTTGGTTGCGCACATCGCGCGGGCTGCTGAGGTAGCCGCGCTGGGTCTTCCAGGTGAACTGCTGCTGGCCGCCGCTGGCGAACAGGTGCATGCGCGCGGTGTAGCCGCTGCCGCCGCTACTGTAGGTGAGCGGGGTGGCAGGCAGATTCCAGTAGCGCAGTCCACCTTCTTGCGCGGCGGTGGCGGCGGCTTTGTAGTCAAAGCCGAAGCGCTTGTCGGTGTTGGGGTTGCTGTTGCCCAGCGTCAGCGCGCTGCCGCCGGGCTGGGCGGGCAGCAGGGCTTGCACGCCATCTGCATCCAAAGCGTTGCTGTGCGTGGCTGCGCTTGCGCCCAGCAGGGTGGCTAGCAACAGGGTGGCAATTGCAGGGTGGTGGCGCATGTCAGGTGTGGTTCCAGCCGGTGAGCTGCACCAGGCGCTCCAGCGCAAAGGCGCCCAGCACCGAGTTGCCTTTGGCGTCCAGCTCGGGCGCCCACACGGCAATGGTGCCCACGCCGGGGGCTATGGCCACAATGCCGCCGCCCACACCGGTTTTGACCGGCAGGCCGATGCGGTAGGCAAAGTCGCCGGCAGCGTCATAGGCGCCGCAGGTGAGCAGCAGGGCGTTGACGCGGCGGGCGTCGTCGGCGCTCAAAAACTGTTCGTCAGGCCGGCCATCACGCCCCAGGTCTTGCCCACCGTTGGCCAGGAACATGGTGGCCTGGGCGAGCTGGGCGCAGTTCATCTCGGTGGCGCACTGGCGGCAGTAGTTGTCCAGCACCAGTTCGGGCGCGTTGGCAAAGTTGCCATGGCTTTTCATGAAATAGGCCATGGCCATGTTGCGGTGGGCGGTGTCGCGCTCGCTCTTGGCGACAGCTGCGTTCCAGCTCAGGTCGGGGTCGTCGGTCAGGCGGCGCAGAGCGCCCAAGAGCGCATAGTCCAGGTGGGCGTAGCGGGTGGTGAGGATGTCGGTAATCACCAATGCGCCGGCATTGATAAACGGGTTGCGCGGAATGCCGTGTTCGGTTTCCAGTTGCACCATCGAGTTAAACGCAGCGCCCGAGGGCTCGCGGCCCACGCGCTTCCACAGGTCTTCGCCGATGGCCTTGAGCGCCAAGACAAAGGTAAACAGCTTGGTAATGCTCTGTAGCGAGAACGGGGTGTGCGCATCGCCCACATGAAACGTGCTGCCGTCTACCAGCGCCACCGCCATACCAAACTGCCGGGGCGGCACTTGGGCCAGCGCGGGAATGTAGTCGGCCACCTTGCCTTGGCCGAACAGGGCGCGGGCTTCGGTGTTGATTTGGGCCAGGGCGGTGGTGAGGGTGTGCATGGATTCATTCTAGGAGTGGCCTTGTGGTACATATGCATGCCAACCATAGGGGGGATGCGCAATGCACATCAAAGACGACACAGGCACGGCAGATTTGTCGGTTGCGCTGCGCTTACAAGATTTGACTGAGGCTGCCCGCGACGGCGTGATCACCGAGTCGCAGGCGCAGGCCTTGTGGCAGCGCTGGCGCCATGGCGTGCAGCCGCACAGCGCTGCACAGCGCGAGCCGGGGCATGGGCTGCAGCCGGTGGCTGCGGGGCCGGGGTTCAGCTTTGTGAATGTGCTGTATTACTTTGGCGGTTTGCTGTCCATCGGGGCGATGTCGCTGTTCATGACCTTGGGTTTCCAGCAAATGGGGCCTATGGCCTTGCTGCTACTGGGCGTGGCCTACTTGTGGGCGGCGCTCAAGGTGGCAGACCATTTCAAAGGGCGTGGCCTGATGGTGCCGGCAGGCCTGCTGGCCACGCTGGCGGTGTTTTTGGTGCCCCTGATTGTGTGGAGCGGGCAGCACCTGATGGGCTGGTGGCCGCCCGGGGGCTCGGACTCGCTGGCCAGCTACCACACGCGGATTGACTGGCGCTGGCTGACCTTGGAGCTGGCTACCCTGGCAGCCGGTGTGGTGATGCTGTGGCGCTACCGCTTGCCCTTTATGGTGATGCCGTTGGCGCTCACGCTGTGGTACCTGAGCATGGATGTGGCCAACATGCTGCTCCTGGACCATCGCTGGGAGTGGGAGTTCATGCGCGACATGTCGCTGGTGTTTGGCATTGGCACGGTGGCAGTAGCCCTGTGGGTGGATGTGCGGACCCGGCTCTCGCAGTCGGCCGAGTGGCGGCAGGATTTTGCGTTTTGGCTTTATATCTTCGGCACCACCATGTTCTGGTGCGGCCTGAGCCTCAACGACTCGGGCTCCGAGCTGGCCAAGCTGGGCTACTGCGCGCTGAATGTGGCCTTGGTGCTGTTGGGGGCGGCCATTGGGCGGCGCGTGTTCACGGTGTACGGTGCCTTTGGGGTGCTGCTGTATCTGGGGCATCTGTCGCACAAGGTGTTTCAGGATAGTTTTATGTTTCCGTTTGCACTCACGGTGCTGGGCTTGGGGCTGGTGGCCTTGGGCGTTTGGTGGCAGCGCAACGAGACTGCGATTGCGGCCCGGCTGAGTGCCTTTGTGCCGCGTGGTTTGCAACCCCGGGCTTGAGTGAGCATCTGCCTAGCTGGCAGGGGCAAATTAGCGGGCAGGCATAAAAAAAGCGCACTGCAGGCAGTGCGCTTTTTGCTGTGCATGGCAACTTGCGTTGCCATGAGACAGGTCCGTGATTAGCGGATCACAGCGATTTCAGACAGCTTGCCGCCCTTGACGGTCTTCAGTGTCAAAGCGCCGTTCAGGATGTCGCCCTTGTTGTCAAAGGAGATGTTGCCTGTCACGCCCTTGTAGTCCTTGGTAGCTGCCAACACGGGCAGGTACTTGGCTGGGTCGGAAGAACCGGCCTTGACCATGGCGGCAACCATCAGGTTCACGCCGTCGTACACGTAGGGTGCGTACACCTGAACGTCTGTACCGAACTTGGCCTTGAACTTGGTCTTGAATGCGTCCATGCCGACCTTTTGCTGGCCTTCCACGCCACCGGCTTCCGCGCAGTAGACTTGGTTGTCAGCAATCGCGTCGCCACCCAACTTCACCAATTCGGTGGAGCAGATGCCGTCGCCGCCCATGAACTTGGCGTTGATGCCCAAGGACTTCATTTGACGCAGCATGGGGCCTGCAACAGCGTCCATACCGCCGAAGAACACGACGTCAGCTTTCTTGCCCTTGATGGTGGTCAGGATAGCGGAGAAGTCAGTGGCTTTGTCGGTCGTGAATTCTTTAGCAACCACGGTGCCGCCAGCAGCTTCAACAGCCTTGCTGAACTCTTGTGCAACGCCTTGGCCGTAAGCAGTACGGTCGTCGATCACGGCGATGGACTTGCCCTTCAGTTCTTTCACAGCGTAACGGCCCAGTGTGCCGCCCAGTTGTGCATCGTCAGCCACCAAACGGAAAGCTGTCTTGAAGCCTTGGCGTGTGTACTTGGGGTTGGTAGCGGAAGGAGAAACTTGGGGGATGCCAGCGTCAGAGTAGATGCTGGAAGCAGGGATGGTGGTGCCGGAGTTCAAGTGACCGATCACGCCGGAAACCTTGGCATCAGCCAGCTTCTGGGCAACAGCAGTACCTTGCTTAGGATCAGCTGCGTCGTCTTCTGTCATCAAACGCAGAGTAACTTTTTTACCGCCGATGGTCACGCCAGCTGCGTTGAGTTCTTCAACGGCCAATTTGGCGCCGTTTTCGTTGTCCTTACCCAAGTGGGCGATCGCGCCGCTTGTAGGGCCAACGTGAGCGATAGTGACAACCGCGTTTTGTGCGAAAGCCATTCCGGTGGTCAAGGCGATGGCTGCGGCTGCAACAATTTTCAACTTCATAAAAACTCCAAATTAAAAAAGTGTGAATAAATTTCTCACCGGGGCGAACATTAGCGCAAGTCTTGAAAGGTGAGCATCAGGCTTGTACTGATATGGTACTAGTATTTAAATCTCTAATGGAGCATGAATTGATTTGCTCCCAAAACAGGGCTTCTCCCTCTGAAGCGAGGTTGCCTTTGGTGCTCCGGATGAACGAATGCACAGTTTTGGTGCGGATTTCACCTCAGGGAAAACCCCGGAGCGGAACCGATTTTGGCCTCCGGGCCTGATTAGTCGATCAGGGTGCGGGCAAAGGTGTTGATGGCGTCCACATCGGCCGGCAGTGCGGTGAAGTGAATGCCTTCGGTCAGCAGCGTGGTGCGCAGCCCGCGGTCCACCTCGCGGGCCTGGTCTTCATCTTGGAAACGGCCGGTGTGCACGTATTTCTTGTCGCCGCGCTCCACCAGGATGTTGATGTTGTTGTGCTGGTGGTACCACTCCAAAATTTGTGCGCGGGTCTTGCCCACGTCGCAAATATTTTCGGGGTAGTGCTCGTTGTAATACAGCACCTGAGGGAGCGAGCACTCGGTGATCAGGAACTGCACCTGCCCGTCGAGCAGGTTGAGCATTTCAAACTGGCGCTGGGCAATGAAATACTGGTTTTTCAGCACCTCAAAGTTTTGTTGCCAGACCAGTGACTTGGCGTAGTCGGGAATGGTCTCCACCGTCTTGTGGTGGAGGTTGAGAAACAGAATGATGGCTGCTGAGAACAGCGACTTGTCGCTACCCGGCCCCCCAATGATGTTGATGACCTTGGTGGGGTACATGCGCATCTTGCTCTCGGGCAAGGTGTTGGGTACGGTGGTGTAGCGCAAAGTCATGGTGTTCTCCTCAGTGTTCTTTGCGGTGGGGCTTACCAGCTGTCGGAGCGCATCTGGGATTCCCAGAGCCCGCCTTTGCCACTGTAAACCCCAATCACGCCGTAGCGCTGCTCGCCTTTGTCATCCCATTTCATGGAGCCGGTTACCGGGGCATAGCCATCGAGCTTTTTGAGCATGGCAGTAATGTCTGCAGCCTTGCTGGACTCCGCACGGCGGATGGCTGCGGCCAACACATGCATCGCGTCGTAGGTGTAGTGACCGGCATAGGCGGGGTCTTTTTTGAACTTGGCGCGGTACTTGTCGAGGAAGGCGGCCCCGGCGGTGAATTCGCGGGCTTCCAGGATGGGCGAGGTCACAAACAAGCCCTTCATGCCGCCGCCGCCCTTGAGCATGTCGGGCGTTTTCGCGGTGTCTGCACCGAGGATGGTGATGCCGGTGTAGTCGAGTTTTTTGAGGGCCTCAATCAGGGCGACGACCTGGAAGTCGCTCACGGTGGTGACCAGCACCTGCACGTTTTCTGCCTTGAGCTTGGCGGCGAAGGCGTCGAAATCGACCGTCTTGTCGTCAAAGCTTTGCTTGAGCACGATTTCTTTTTTGGCGAGTTTGAGCTGCACTTCGGCTCCCTCGGCCAGCTCTTTGCCGTAGGTGGTGCTGTCGTCTTGCAAGGCGTAGCGGGTGCCGACAATTTGCGACGCGGAGTAGCTGCCAATGGCCTTGGCCTGCAGCGTGTCGTTGGCCACCAGGCGGAAGGTGGTGTCCAGGCCTAGCTGGGTGAATTTGGGGTTGGTGGAAATCGCCAACTGGGCGATGTTGCGGCCCGCATAAATGGGCGCTGCGGCAATACTGACCCCTGAGTTCAGGTGGCCGATCACTGCTACCACACCGGCGTCTACGAGTTGCTGAGCGACGGCCTTACCGGTTTCGGCGTTGGCCTTGTCGTCGACAGCCACGATCTCAAAGGTCACCGTCTTGCCCTTGACCTTGTAACCTTCCTTGTTGATTTCTTCTGCCGCGAGGTTCACACCATTGAGCAAGTCCTGGCCGAGGGCCGCGAGGTTGCCGCTCAACGGCTGGGCGACGCCGATTTTGATAACCGCGGGCGTGGAGTCGCAGCCAGCCAACAGCCCGGATGAGGCTACAGCGGACGCGGAAAGCAGGCGCAGTGTGCTGCGACGCGAGAGTTTCAATTGCATGGAAGGGGTCCTAGGGAATCGATGGGGCATTGTAGGGAGCTATACCCAGCAACACCCATGCCACAGAGGGCTCGTTTACCCCAAGTAGAAGCCGCCCACTACATAGCTTTGAAGCGTTGGGCGTAGAGGCGGCTGACTGGCAGTTTGTCATTACGCTCGCGCAAGGTGAGCGAGAGCTTGCCCGCGTCGTCGCGGTGCACAACTGCAATTGCGCTGGCCCGCACCACAGTGCCGCGGTGGATCTGCCAGAACTCGTCCGGGTCGAGCTGGGTGAGCAGGTCTTTGAGGGGGGTGCGCAGCAGGTATTCGCGGTCGGCAGTCAGGACCCGCAGGTACTTGTCGGCCGCCTCGAACACCAGCACCTCGCTCACCGCGACCATGTGAATCTGCGGCCCTACGCTGGCCTGCAGCACCTGCAGGCGGGGCTGGGCTGGCGCGGCGCCCAGGCCGCTGCCGGTGACCCGGCCGCTGTGCTCCAGCAGGCCGCGCAGTTGGTGCAGCGTGGCTTCCAAGGTGGCATCAGGCACTGGGTTTGCTATGCTTTCAGGAGCGGTATGCGCAGGTTTTATGAGCGCCTGCTGCAGTTTTGATACGGTTTTTTGCAAGCGCGCGGCTTGCACTGGCTTGAGCAGGTAGTCCATGGCCTGCGCTTCAAAGGCTTGCACCGCGTATTGGTCGTAGGCGGTCACAAACACCAGCGCCGGGAAGGGCTGGTGCGGCGCGTGGGCCGGGGGCCAGAGTTCGGCCAGCTCGAGGGCGGCGTCCAGCCCGCTCAGGCCGGGCATGCGGATGTCAAAAAATAGCACCCGGGGTGCCAGTTCCAGCGCAGCCTGCACCGCGGATGCGCCATCGCCCACGGTGCGCAGCACCTGCAGCGTGGGCCAGGCGCGGGCCAACTCGGCCTGCAGGGCCATGGCCAGCAGGGGCTCGTCTTCAGCTATCAGTGCGGTCGCAACGGTCATGGTTGCTCAGGTTTTGAGGGGGAAAGTGACACTGGCGCTTATTCCGCCTTCGGGTGCTGCTACCAAAAGCATAGCGCCCTCGCTGCCGAAGGTGGTGGCCAGCCGCTCGCGCACCTGTTGCAAGCCAAAGCCATGGCCGGGTGAGGACGCGGCCTGGCCCTGCAGGTGGGCCGGGTCTGCGCCCAAGCCGGTGTCTTGCACCTGCAAAGTTAAGCGCCCTTGGTCTGCGCTGGCGGCGATGCGGATGCTGCCGCCCTCCACCTTGGGCTCCAGGCCATGCTGGATGCTGTTTTCCACCAAGGGTTGCAGCAGCAGGGGCGGCACCGGCTGGTCGCGCAGGGCATCGGGCAGGTCCAGGGTGAACTGCAGCCGTGGCCCCATGCGGATGGCCATGAGCTCCAGGTAGTCGTGCAGGCGGGCAAACTCATCGGCCAGGGTGTGGCGGGTGCCGCCTGCCGGCGCGCGCGAGGCCGAGAGGGTGGCCCGCAGGTAGGCAATCATCTGATCCAGCATGGTTTGGGCCCGCGCCGGGTCGAGGCTGATCAGGACGCGCAGGTTGGCCAGGGTGTTGAACAGCATGTGCGGCTCCAGCTGCGATTCGAGCAGCTTGAGCTGGGCCTCGCTGGCTTGGCGGCGGGCAATCTCGAGGTTTTGCCGCTCAGCGGCGAGTTGCTCCCGGCTGACAAACACCCAGCAAATCGTGCCGCCGGCCACCAGACTTACAAACAACATGCCCCAGGCCATGCGGGGGGTCTGTTTCCAGTATTGAAACGAGGTGGTGCCCAGGATCAGGTCAGTCAGCAGATGGCCGCTCACATAGCCCAGCACCACCGACACCGGCACGATGAAGATCAGCCGGGACACATGCTTTTGCCAGTTGTCCACCAAGAAGTAGTTGGCACACTCGATGTAGCACCAGATGCAAATGCCTATGCAGTTCGAATACACCAGGTTGAGGCCGAACGAGTGGTTGTCAAACAGCGTGATGCCCATCGCAATGACGGTGTTGAGGACCAGCACCTTGAGGCCGCGCAGGGCTAAAGCAGTAGGGGGCAGGGGGCGCATAGGGCTCTGAGTATGCCGCCAAGTGTGGCGCGCTTACCAGGGGTCGCGCTGGGCTTGTAGGGCTTGGCGCTCACGCTCCAGCAGCGAGTGAAACAGGCCGACCCGTTGCAGTCGGATGAACACCACCGCACCGTGTACCGCCAGGCCCAGTGCCCAGCCCGCAGCAGGGAACACGGCCCAGTGCAGGCCTTGCAAGGCTGCCAGCAGCATCAGCCCGGCGTTGACCAAAACAAACACCAGGGCGTGGATGTACCACCCCATTTTGGCGCCGGCCCGTTTGCGGGCCAGGCGCTCCAAGTCGGCGGGTGAGAGAGCGGTGAATGCGTTCATGGGGATGGACTCCAAGCGGGATGAATTACAAAAGGCCGAACCATTGGCCCCAGACCAGCTGGCCGAGGTAGCGCCCGGGCAGCAACGTGAAGGCGCCCGCACCCAGGCAGGCACCGACATAAAGGCCCTGCATGATCTTGCGGTGGCGGGCAATATCGTGAAGCGCCAATGCCCGGAACGCACCGAACAGGCCGGCCAGCGTGACCGGCACAAATAAGTGGATCCAGGTGTAGCCGGCCCAGTTGGGTAGCTGGTAGTCGCGGATAAACATGGCGCTGATGGCGGTGGCCAGCATCATCGTGACCCAGGCGTAGCCGGCCGCGCGGTGCAAGCGGGTGCGTTGTGTGCTGCCGCGTCGGGCCCAGATGGCCAGCGGCCCGATCACCAGTGCGGCGAGTGCAGCAGTCAAATGAACAGCGATGACGGGTGTAAGTGGCATGGCGGCGGCGTTGGGTTCTGGCGATGGCGTGACTGTGCCGCGTGCGCCATCACTTGCCCACCGGTTTGCGACGGAATGCACCCCCGGCGGCGCCAGATGCAGCGGCACGGCGTGAGTGGCAGCTGGACAGTGGCAAAGCGGCCGCCCCGGGGCGGTCAAGGGCCTTTGGGTGGCTGACATGGGTTTGCCATGGCGGCTTTCTAAAATCAGGGCATGAATACAAAACGCATAGGCGCCGCCGTGGCGCTGGTGGTTGCCTTGGGAGCGGGCGGCTGGTGGTGGGTGCAGCAACAAAATGGCGGCAAAGTCGAGTACCGCACGGCAACGGTGAGTCGCGGCAATCTGCAAGCCACCGTGGCGGCCAGTGGCGCCGTCAGCCCCGTGGCGCAGGTGAGCGTGGGCACCCAGGTGAGCGGGCAGATCCGCGACGTGCTGGTGGATTTCAATAGCGAAGTCAAAGCCGGCCAGCTGATCGCCCAGATCGACCCCGAGACCTTTGAATACCGGGTGCGCAGCGCCCAGGCCGATGTTGATGCGGCCCGCGCCGCGGTGCTGACCGCGCAAGCCAACGCGCTGGCCGCACAAACCCAGGTGTCGCGCGCGCAGGTGGACTTGGACGAGGCCCGCCGCGACTCCGACCGCAAAAAGAGCCTGGCCGACCAGCAATTCATCGCCGCCAGCGAGGCGGACAAGGCCCGCGCTTTGGTGAACACCAGCCTGGAGGCCATGAAAAGCGTGCAGGCCCAAGTGGGCGTGGCCCAAGCCCAGGTCAAAACGGCGCAGGCCAATGTGGCCCAGCGCGAGGCGGCGCTGGCGCAAGCGCGTATCGACTTGGCCCGCACCCGCATTACCTCGCCGGTGAACGGCATTGTGATCAAGCGCACCATTGAGCGCGGCCAAACGGTGGCCAGCAGCCTGCAGGCGCCCGAGCTGTTTGTGATTGCCCAGAACCTGTCGGACATGCAGGTCGAAGCCGCGATTGACGAGAGCGATGTGGGCCGCCTCAAAACCGGCCAGAAAGCCAGCTTCACGGTGGATGCCTTTCCCGGCCAAACCTTTGAAGGCAGCATCCGCCAGGTGCGCAAGGCCGCCACCAATGTGGCCAATGTGGTGACCTATGTGGCCATCGTCGGTTTCAAAAACGAAGGCGGCAAGCTGCTGCCCGGCATGACGGCCAATGTTCGCATCATCACCGACCAGCGTGACAAAGCGCTCAAGGTGCCCAATGCCGCACTGCGCATGCGCATCGAGGGCGTGGACGCCCCGGCAGGTGGGCGCGGACAGGGCCGGGGCCGGGTGTACACACTCGCCGCCGACGGCAAGCCGCAGGCGATGGCGGTGCGCATCGGGGTGAGCGACGGCAGTGCCACTGAGGTACTCGAAGGCGGCGAGGGATCTGCCGGTCTGGTGGAGGGCGCTGAGGTGATCACGGGTCTCAAAAACACATCCTCTGCCAAAGCCGGCGGCAGCGGCCCACGGTCGCCGTTTTGAGGGCAGCCCGATGCTGATATCGGCCCGCGAACTGACCAAGACCTACGCTATGGGCGACCAGACGGTGCACGCGCTGCGCGGCGTGTCGCTGGACATTGCCGAGGGCGAGATGGTGGCCATCATGGGCACCTCGGGGTCCGGCAAATCGACCTTGATGAATATTTTGGGCTGCCTGGACCAGCCCGGCAGCGGCAGCTACCTCTTGGCGGGCGAGGCGGTGCAAGACATGAGGCCCGACGCGCTGGCCTCGATCCGCAACCGGCGCATCGGCTTTGTTTTTCAGCAGTTCAACCTGCTGGCGCGTACCAGCGCGCTGGAAAACGTGGAGCTGCCCATGGTGTACGCCGGCATCAAAGCGCCGGAGCGCCATGCGCGCGCCCTGGAGGCTTTGCAGCGCGTGGGTTTGGGCGAGCGGGCGCACCATACACCGGCCGAACTGTCGGGCGGGCAACAGCAGCGGGTGGCGATTGCGCGTGCGCTGGTGAACCGGCCGCAACTCATCTTGGCCGATGAGCCCACCGGCGCGCTGGACTCAGAGACGAGCGAAGACATCATGCGCCTGCTGACCGACCTCAACCGCCAAGGCATGACAGTAGTGCTGGTAACCCATGAGCCCGACATCGCCGCCTGGGCTCGCCGCAAACTGGTCTTCAAAGACGGCCGCATGGTGGAAGACACCTTGCAAACGGGGGTTAGCGTATGAATTTTTTCGCCGCATTGCGCAGCGCATGGCGGTCGCTCGCGGCCAATACCTTGCGCAGTATCTTGACCATGCTGGGCATCATCATCGGGGTGGCGGCAGTGATCACCATGATTGCGGTCGGCCGGGGTGCGACTGACCGGGTGCAAGAGCAGATGAAGGGACTGGGCTCCAACATCATGCTGGTGCTGCCCGGCGGTGTGTCGCAAGCCGGGGTGCGCCTGGGCGCACAAACCCGCCAGCGCCTGACCGAAGAAGACGCTGCGGCCATTGGCCTTGAAATTCCCGAGGTGCAGGTGGCAGCCCCCACCTCACGCACCAGTGCCCAGCTGGTGTTTGGCAACACCAACTGGAGTTCGACCGTTTTCGGGGTGAACAACGACTACCTCGAGGCGCGCGACTGGCCCATGGCTGCCGGCCGCATGTTTGATGCCGGTGAACTGGCCGGCTCGGCCAAAGTGGCCTGGATCGGCAGCACCGTGGCCCGCGAGCTGTTCGGGGACCAGGACCCGATCGAGCAGGTGGTGCGGGTGCGCAACATCCCGATGACGGTGATCGGCGTGTTGGCGCCCAAGGGCCAGAACTCGATGGGCCAAGACCAGGACGACGTGGTCATGGTGCCGCTGGGCACCTTGCGCAACCGTATCTGGGGCGGCGATGCGACCAGCCGGCTCAAGCGCGTAGGCAGCATCAGCGTGAAGGTGCGTGAAAGGCAGGACATGCGGGCGGTGGAAGACAGCATCAAAGACCTGCTGCGCCAGCGCTTCAAGGTGCAAGAGGGGATTGAAGACCCGTTTGTGGTGCGCAACCTGACCGAGATTTTGCAGGCCCAGGAAGAAAGCAGCCGTGTCATGACGCTGCTGTTGGCTGCGGTGGCGGGCATCAGCTTGCTGATTGGTGGCATTGGCATCATGAACATCATGCTGGTCAGCGTGACCGAGCGCACCCGCGAGATCGGGCTGCGCATGGCGGTGGGGGCCCGGGGGCGGGACATCCTGGCCCAGTTCTTGATTGAAGCCGTCACGCTGAGCTTGTTGGGTGGTGCTATCGGGGTCGCGTTCGGGGCGCTGGCCACCTGGGGTGTGGGACACTTCGCGGGGTGGCAGGTGGCGTTGAGTGCAAGCTCGGTGCTGCTGGCGGTGGGGTTCTCGGCGGTGGTGGGTGTCTTTTTTGGCTACTACCCGGCGCGGCGCGCGGCCAAGCTGCTGCCTATCCAGGCCCTGCGCTACGAGTAGTTGCTATCAAAATGTGAGCTACTCGCGCATATAAAATGAGCGCCAGAGGCCAATTTGGCTTGTATTTCAGGGAGAGATTTTTTGGATATTACGTTGTTGATTAAGGCCGCCATCATGGGCGTGGTGGAAGGGCTGACCGAGTTTTTGCCGATTTCGAGCACCGGGCACCTGATTCTTGCGGGCTCGCTCTTGGGCTTTGTGGATGCCAAAGCCAAGGTGTTTGATATTGCGATCCAGACCGGTGCCATCTTTGCCGTGATTCTGGTCTATTGGCAAAAGATCCGCGACACCATCGTCGCCCTGCCGGCAGAGCGCTCAGCCCAGCGTTTTGCGCTGAATGTCTTTATCGGTTTCTTCCCCGCCGTCATTCTGGGCTTGCTGTTCGGCAAGGCCATCAAGGCACATTTGTTCACGCCGGCGGTGGTCGCTACTACCTTCATTGTGGGCGGCTTCATCATCCTTTGGGCGGAGCGCCGCCAGAGCGCAGGCGGCACCGCAGTGCGGGTGCACAACGTGGACGACATGAGCCCGCTTGACGCCCTGAAAGTGGGCTTGGTGCAGTGCCTGGCCATGGTGCCCGGTACCAGCCGCAGCGGCGCCACCATCATTGGCGGCATGTTGCTGGGCTTGTCGCGCAAGGCAGCTACCGATTTTTCTTTCTTCCTCGCGATTCCGACCCTTATTGGTGCGGGTGCCTACAGCCTTTACAAAGAGCGTGGCCTGTTGTCGGTGGCGGATGTGCCGATGTTCAGCGTCGGGCTGGTGTTCTCATTCATCAGCGCGTGGTTGTGCGTGCGCTGGTTGCTCAAGTTCATCTCTACCCACAGCTTTGTCGGCTTTGCGTACTACCGGATTGTGTTCGGCATCGTGGTGCTGCTCACGTCCTGGAGCGGGCTGGTGGTCTGGGCCGAGTGATCTGCGGCGCACCGCACCCTGGTTCGCCAAAGGCCACTGTGGTGGCCTTTTTTACGCCGGTAGCGCGGTGTTTTGCTGCTCGGAAAAAAAGCGCTCGGCCTGCGGGGCGGGTACCGCGGGGCTGAACAAATAGCCTTGGGCGTCGTCGCACCCCAGCTCGCGTAGATAAGCGAGCTGCTCGGGGGTCTCCACCCCTTCCGCCACCAGTGACAGGCCGAAGCTCTGTGCCATTGCCACGATGGCACGGGTGATCGCCACATCGCCCAAGTCGTGGGGGATGTTGCGCACAAAGGATTGGTCGATTTTGAGGGTGTCGAGCGGGTAGCGTTTCAGGTACGACAGGCTCGAGTATCCGGTGCCGAAGTCGTCCATCGCGAGGTGCACGCCCAGGGCTTTGCACTCGTGCAGGGTGGCCAGGGTGTTGGCCACGTTGTGCAAGGCCAGGCTCTCGGTCACCTCCAGCTCCAGCGCACTGGGCGGAATGCTGGTTCCTTTCAGAATCCGGCCCACCAGTTCCGGCAGGTTTTGCCCGACAAACTGCCGCGCCGAGATGTTGACTGCGATCCGGAAGCCTTGGTGCCCCTGGGCTATCCAGCGCGCGGCTTGTTGCGCGGCGGTCCGCAGCACCCACTCACCCACCTGCACGATGATTCCGCTTTGCTCTGCAATCGGAATGAATTCGCTCGGCGGTATGGCACCCAAGGTGGCATGGTGCCAACGCAGCAGCGCCTCAAATCCCACGACTTTGCCGGTCGCAATGCGGATCTGGGGCTGGTAGTACAGCTCCAGGTCGCCGGCGTGCAGGGCGCTGTGGAGCTCGTTGTGGATCAGCAAAGTCCGCGCGACCCGCCGGTTCATGGCGCTGTCAAAGTAGGCGTACATGCCCGGGCCGTCCGGCTTGGCGTGGTGGAGCGCGGACTCTGCGTTGAGCAGCAACGCGTGCACGCTGTCGGCCTGTCCCGGGTAGGTGCTGCCACCGGCGCTGGCGGTCAGGAACAGGGTGTGTCCGGATACCCGGTAGGGCTGCGCCAAGGCGGTCAAGGCCACCGTGGCAAAACCGGCCAAAGAGCAGGCATCCGGCAAGCCGGTAACGCACACCGCGAACTGGTCTCCACCGAGCCGGCCGACCACATCATGCGGGTGGCTGGACACCGAGCCGCGGATGCACTGTTGCAGCCGTTTGCCGACCTCGCGCAACACAAGATCGCCGACTCCGGTGCCCAGGGATTCGTTGATTTTTGAAAAACCGTCCAGCCCGAAGCAGAGCAAGGCCACGGTTTCGCAAGTGCTGACCGCGTGATCGAGTTGCTCTTCAAACAAGTCCCGCCCGGGGAGTCCGGTCAGGGTGTCGATCTGCATGGCCTGTTGGGCCTCGGTTTGCAGACGTTGCGCAGCCAGTTGCTGGATACGGCTGCGCTCCAGTCGGGCGCTGATGGCGGCCAGTAGCTCTTCGCGGCGGCAGGGCTTGGTGAGGTAATCGTCTGCGCCGAGGTTCATGCCGGTGCGGGTGTCGCTGCGGTCGGCACGGGCCGTGAGCATGATGACGGGCAGGGTGGCAGTGGCCGGGTGGCTGCGCAGGGCTTTGATGAGCCCGAAACCGTCGAGCTCTGGCATCATGACGTCGGTCAGCACCAGGTCGGGGCGATGGGCCAGGGCGGCCGCCAAGGCCACACGGCCATCCGCTGCGGCGGTGACTTCGTAGCCTTCCAGCTCGAGCATCCACTGCAGGTTTTCCCGCAGGGAGGGTTCGTCTTCCGCGATCAAGATGTGCATCACGTATTCCCGGTGTCGGCTGGTGGGGCTTCGAGCATCACGGTGAAGCAACTGCCTTGCCCCGCCGCGCTGTGCAGACTGATCGTACCGCGGTGACATTCCACCGCGTCCCGGACAATCGAGAGACCGAGGCCGGTTCCGGCGATGTTGCCGACATTGCTCGCGCGGTGAAAGCTCTCAAACAAGTTGGGTTGGTCGGCGGGCGGTATGCCGATCCCCTGGTCGGACACCTCAATCAGCAGCTTGGTCCCTTGCACTGGCTTCACCCGCAAGGTGACTGCGCCACCATCGGGCGAGTACTTGACCGCGTTGGACAACAGGTTGCCCACAATGTTGCGGACCAGGCTTTCGTCCAGCTCAAACCGCAGGCCCTCGTCGGGCAGGTCCATTGTCATCTGGATGTTCTGAAAGGCATCCGGCATGGTGCTGCGGAGTTCGTCCACCAGGCTCCTGCAAAAGCTGGCAATCGCAGAGGCCTGTGGCTTGAATTGCAAACGTCCGGCTGCGGACTGGCCGATGACCAGGACGTTTTCCAGCATATGCGCCATCCGCGCCACCGCGTCATCAATTTTTTGCAGCGTGAGCCGCTTCTGCTCAGTGCTCATGCGGGCTTCGTAGTGGCTCAGCAACTCCACAGAGCCGTGGATGGTGGCCAGTGGCGTGCGGAATTCGTGTGACGCCACCGAAATGAACCGGCTCTTGAGGTCGTTCAGTTCAATTTGCTGCTGCAAAGCCCGTTTTTGGTCGGCCTCTGCGCGCACCCGTGCGGTGACATCGACCACAAAAAGCAAGGTGGCATCCCGCTGACCCCACTGAATCAACACTGCCGATAGGTCTAGGGTGCGCACTTCGCCCCGGGCGGTAATGACCCGGAAGCTGTAGTTCTCTTCGACAGGCTCGCCGCGCAGGCGACGCTGGTGTCGTTCGACGACGGTGGGTACGTCGTCCGGGTGGATGCTGCCGGTAAAGGGCATGGCCATCAGGGCCTCGGTGGTGTGACCCACGATCCGCTCCATGCTCGGGTTGACAAACACCATGTGACCGTTTTGAACGACGACCACACCCACCCCGACGTTTTCAATCACCGAGCGGTAGCGCGCTTCTGATTTGCGCAGCTCTTCAATGGTCTGGTAGCGCTCGATGGCGGCACTGACGTGGTTCGCGAAAAACCCGAGAATCTCAACATCCTCGTCGTTGTAAATGACGTCGTTGCTATACGCCTGCACCACCAAGACACCGGAGGTCCGGCCATGAATCTGCATCGGTACGCCGAGCCAAGAGGCGAAGGTCAAGTCTCCGCTGGAATCCGCCATGTGGCCCGCTTCACGCAGCGCTGCAAAGCGTGCTGCATCCAGCAGCAAGGGCTGTTGAAGCTCTAGCAAGTATTCCGTCATGCCTTTTTTGTAGGGCACGCCGTACCGCTGCATTTCGTCGCCATCCCGCTCGTCCACGTAGTAAGGAAAGTCCACCACCCCAAGGTCGTGGTTGTGCAGTGCCACATAGAAGTTGTCGGCAAACATCAACTCGCGCAGCAGCTGGTGCACCACTTGCAGGAAATCGTGAAACGAGAGGCCGGCGGTTGCACGCTCTGCAATCCGGTAGAACACCCGTTGCATGGTCTCGGCCCGCTTTTGCTCTTCGTTGTCCTGCTGCATCTCTGTTGTGCGCCGGATCATCCACTGGCGTGCCCCACTCAGCTGGGCAACCACTTGCTGTTGCAAGGATTCGTTTTCCGCACGCAGCGCGGCAATTTGTGCTTCCAGCGATTCCAGCAATTTGGAGGCCGGAATAGTCATCTGCTCAGCCCCCGAGGTTGCGCAGGGCGGCTTCCAGCGCCGCCGCGGTCGCGAGAGGCTTTTCCATGGGGAAAAGATGGGTGCCATCGAGCATCATGTTCCGTCCCTTGGTGATTTTGTTGGTCAGATCCATGCCGACTTGCTTCATCTCTGCGGACTGGTCGCCCCCGATGAAAGCCACAGGGCATTTCAGCGGATGACGGGCCAACAAGCGATCCAGGTTGTCGGGCAAGGTGTTGTAGAAAGCGGTTTCTACATCACGGTCGAAGGCTAGCACGCGTTTGCCTTCGCTGTCTTCAGGGAAATCGTGTACGTAATCCAGCAGGACCTGCGGGTCCCAGCGGGCAAAAGCCTTTTTGTGCTGGAAATGCGCAAGGGCCGCATCGGCGTCAGGCCAGCTGTTGCGCCGTTTGCGGCTCACTGCGCCCGGCGATATCGACCCCACGAGTTGGGTGGTTTTGGCCAAGCCCACCATCCGCGAGCGCCAGCCGCCCACCAAAGGGGAGTCGATCAACACCACACCTTTGGCCAGACCGGGCTGGCGCGCTGCCGCCATCACACTCAAGAAGCCCCCCAGCGAGTGGCCCACGAGCCAAACCGGCTCGCCGGCTTTTTCGACGATGGGGGTTGCAAAGTCCACCAGCTGTTGTACGACGTTCGGCCAGTTGTTGCTGACCGGGTAGCGTGGATCATGGCCGTATTTGTCAACGGCTTTGACGCTGAAGCCCCGGGCACGCAGGCTTTTGAAAAGCACTTTGTAGGTGGCGGCGGGAAAGCTGTTGGCGTGAGAGAAAACGATGGTCGACATGCGGGCGAGACTAAATCAATTTCTCGTCAGGGGTGGTGATCTTCTTCAATGGCAGGCTGCGGGTGCTGGGTATCAACAGCGGTACCTCGGTCTGGCCGCCGTTCCACATCGGGTCTTCGATGCTGTCGAACACTTCGCGCAGCTTCTGGCCCCAGCTGTTGTGCAGCATCTTGAAGTAGGGGTTGTTCTCGTCGATGCACACCACTTTGTCGGTGGCAAAGGTGTTGGCCTCGTACACCACCATATCCAGCGGCAGGCCCACGGACAGGTTGGATTTGAGGGTGGAGTCCATGGACACCAGCGCGCACTTGGCGGCCTCGTCCAGCGGGGTGTCGGGGGTGATCACGCGGTCCAGCACCGGCTTGCCGTATTTGGATTCGCCCACCTGGAAGTACGGCGTCTCGGGGGTGGCTTCAATGAAGTTGCCAGCCGAGTAGACCTGGAACAGGCGCATGCCTTCGCCCTGGATCTGACCGCCGAAGATCAGCGATACGTTGAAATCCACGCCCGCATTTTTTAGCGCCGCGCCGTCGCGCTCCTGCACCTTGCGGATGGCTGAACCCAGCACGCGGGCGGCGTCGAACATGCTCTTGGCGTTCCAGATGGTGATGCCTTCGTCGTCCTCGTGGTCCTTGAGCTTTTCGATCTGCAAGATCTCGCGCACAGACTGGGAGATGCTGAGGTTGCCGGCCGAGAGCAGGACCATGAAGCGGTCATTAGGCTTCTCGTACACGATCATTTTGCGGAAGGTGCTGATCTGGTCGAGTCCGGCGTTGGTGCGGGAGTCGGAGAGGAACACCAGGCCGGCGTTGAGTTTGATGGCGACGCAGTAGGTCATTTTTATTGTCGTTGAGGGCTAAACCTAGAGTGTATCGGGGTGGGTGGGTTGGGTGGTCCTTGCCGGGCGGGGAGGCGGTGTGCGGGTTGGGGGCGATTTCAAAAACCGAAGGTTCATGAGCCCCCGACCCGCACACCGTCTCCCCCCCCCGCAAGGACCAACCCACCCCCCCCCCCCCGCAGACCCTCAGCATTGCTCCCACAGACAAAAAAAAAGAACCCCCGCGGAGGCCTAAAAATCAACCCACCACTTGTGTTGTCTCCCCGCCCCCCGAGCACAACCGGGACACACACATTAAGAGACATCGCCAAAAAGTAGTGTGTAGCGAAAGCG
>DGQR01000227.1 GCA_002390825.1 Rhodoferax sp. UBA4409 | reverse complement strand
GCAGCCCAGCGCGATCAGCGCATCGTAAGTGCCTTTTTCCGCCATGGCTTGCAGCGCCACTGGCACTTCCAGGGCACCGGGCACGGTGACATGGTCAATATCTTTTTCGGATACGCCCAAAGCCAGCAATTCGGTTTTGCAGGCGTTGGCTAATGCATTCGTGATGTCCGCATTGAAGCGGGCCTGCACGATGCCAATGTTGAGTTTCTTGCCGTTCAAACGGTCGGAGGCTGCGGTGCCTTTGTCTGCGCCAAACATGGGTGATTCCTTTATTCGAGTTATTTGCTGATGTAGCCGGTGATTTCGAGGCCGTAGCCGGTCATGCTCGGCATGCGGCGCGGGCTTCCCATGAGTTGCATTTTCTGGACACCGCACTTGAGCAGAATCTGGGCGCCGATGCCGTAGGTGCGCAGATCCATGCGGCCCCGTTCAGGCGCTTGCGATGCGCGTGCGGTGCCTTCAAACTGGCACAGCAACTGCTCGCCGCTTTCGCCGCAATTGAGGAGCACCACCACGCCTTTGCCTTCAGCGGCGATATAAGCCAGAGCAGCATCCAGGCTCCAGGAGTGCATGCTGCGATTGACTTCCAAGGCGTCCAGCACCGAGAGCGGCTCATGCACACGCGCGGGCACTACAGTGCCGGCGTCCCACTCGCCCTTGACGAGCGCAAGGTGCACGCCTTGTCCGGTGCTGTCTTTGAAGGCGTGGGCGGTGAATTCACCGTACGCCGTTTTCATGGTGCGGCTGCCTACGGGCTCGATCAGCGATTCGACACGGCTGCGGTGTTCAATCAGGTCGGCGATCGTGCCGATTTTCAGGCCGTGTTCGGCCGCGAACAGCTGCAAGTCGGGCAGACGGGCCATGGTGCCGTCGTCTTTCATGATCTCGCAGATCACGGCCGAGGGGCTGCAGCCGGCCATGGCCGCCAGATCACAACCGGCTTCGGTGTGGCCTGCGCGCATGAGCACGCCACCGTCCACCGCCTGCAGCGGGAAAATGTGACCGGGTTGCACCAGATCGGTCGCCACCGCGTTTTTCGCCACCGCGGCTTGCACGGTTGTTGCGCGGTCTGCGGCAGAAATGCCGGTGGTCACGCCTTCGGCGGCTTCAATAGACACGGTAAAAGCGGTGCTGTACACGGTGCCGTTGCGTGCCGCCATCGGGGGCAGCTTCAAGTGCTCGCAGCGTTCGCGGGTCAGGGTCAGGCAGATCAGGCCACGGCCGAAACGGGCCATGAAGTTGATCGCTTCGGGCGTGACGTGGTCCGAGGCGAGAACCAGATCGCCTTCGTTTTCACGGTCCTCTTCGTCCACCAGAATCACGATGCGGCCGGCGCGCATGTCGGCCACGATGTCTTCAACGGGGGAAATGGATACGGGGGTGAGGGCGGTCATGCAGAAGGGCTTTCCAAATGTCGTTCTATGGCGGGGGCCCTGAGGGGTGCGGCGCTCCTGCCGGATGCTCGGTGCCTCAGTAGTAACCCCCGATTATCGCCGCTTTCGACCGGATGGTTGCGGGTCAGGCGCAGGGGCTGAGCACAGTAGGGGCTTCAGTCCAGCGAGGCGCTCCAGCGCTCGTTCCAGCCGGTTTGCAGGGCACGCCGGTCGCGCTTGGTAGGGCGGCCACCCGCGATCGTGTGGGCGGGCTCCGGGCTTAGGCGTTGTTGCTCGGCGGCCGCCAGCCGGTCGCGCACGCTGTCCGGGGTTTCTGCGTACATCAGCTGGGCCACCGGTGCCGGGCCGCGTTGCTCACTGATGAGCAGCACTTGCACGACTTTTTTGACCTTGCCTTGCCAGATCGTCAGTGTGTCTCCGGCCTTGACCTCTTTGGCGGGTTTGACGTCCCGGCCTTCCCACTGCACCCGGCCGAGTTGGACTTCATCCGTGGCCAGCGAGCGGGTTTTGAAAAAACGTGCGGCCCACAGCCACTTGTCGATCCGGGTGCTTTGCATGCGAAAACTTCAGCTGAGATAGAGCGGTAATCGTACACAAGCATCCAGTCCGGTGCAGGTGTCCCCTGAATACCGGTTGTTCAGCTGGATGGTTCCCCCCAGCGCGAGCACCATTTCCCGGGTGATCGTGAGCCCAAGGCCGGACCCCGAGTGGGTGCTTCCGGCCGCAAATGGCTGAAACAGCCGCATACGCAAGGCATCACTGATGCCAGGCCCGCTGTCCGAGATCGTGAGTTGTGCCCAGTCGCCATCTCGCTGCAAACGGATCATCAAGTCGCCGCCTTGCGGCGATAGGCGCACGGCGTTGTGCAGCAGGTTACGGATGGTTTCCCGCAGCATCCATTCGTGGGCCATTACCGGACAGGGCTCGGTCACGAGTTCAAAGTCGAGGTCTTTTTCGCCCACCAAGGCCGACAAATCCAGCGCAATGGTACGGACCGGTTCGGCCCAGTCCATGGCCGCAAAGTCTTGTTGCTGTCGCACTTGTTCCACTTTGGCCAGTGAGAGCATTTGGTTGGCCAGTTGGGTGGCCCGGTCGACCGTGGAGGCAATTTCTTTCAGGCCGTCCTGGGCGGCTATGTCGCCCCGCAGTGCGGATTGCACCTGTACCTTGAGCACCGCCAATGGGGTCCGGAGTTGGTGTGCCGCATCACGAACAAAGCGCTTCTGGTGGTCCAGCAGGTGTTGCAGCTTGTGCATCACATGGTTTGTGGCCACCGCCAGCGGCTGAATTTCCAGCGGCAATTCGCCGGCAGGCAGGGCGGTCAGGTCATCTTCGCTGCGCTGCTCCAGCTCTTCGCTGAGCTGCCGCACCGGGCGGGTGGCACGGTCTACCACCAGCATCACCACCGCGGTAATGACGGTGATCAGAATCAGTTGCCGCTGGAGTGTGTCCAGCAAAATTTGCCGGGCCAAGGTGTGGCGCAGCTCTAGCGTTTCTGCCACCTGCACCATGGCCATGGTGCGCTCCCGCCCACTGGCCACCGGCTGCAGCAGCACGGCCACCCGTACCGCATCGCCCCGGAAGGTGTCGTCGTAAAAATCTACCAGCGCGGCATAGGGGCCCTGCTGGGGCAGCTGACCCGTCCAGACCTTGATGTCTTGCTCGCCATCGACCCATTGGCCTTTGGCGTCAGACACCCGGTAGCTCATGCGGCTGCGGTTGTCTGCCTCAAACGCTTCAAGGGCGGAGTAGGGTACTTGCGCCCTGAGCCGCGCATCCGCACCTCGCCCTTCAATATCCAGCAGTTCGCCAATGGCTTTGGCAGAGGCGAGCAGCGTCCTGTCATAGGCCGTGTTGACCGCGGCCAGCGCCTGCCGGTAAAGGCTGTAGGTGTCGACCAATACAAACAACAAAATAGGAATCAAGATACCCAGCAGCAGGCTCTTGCGTAATGAGGGCGCAGGGCGACGGGTCGCCATCTCAGTCGGCCTTGAGCAAATAGCCGAGCCCGCGCAGGGTCACCAGGCTGACCCGCATGGCGGTGAGCTTCTTGCGCAGGCGGTACACCACCACCTCGATCGCCTCAAACTGCACATCCACTTGGCCGGGAAACACCACTTCAAATAAGCGTTCTTTACTGACCGCATGGCCCGGGCGCAACATCAGGGCCGTCATCAAGGCCAACTCGCGAGGGGTCAAGTCCAACACCTCGTGGCGGTGATAGATGGCGCCGCTGTTGCGGTCCAGCCGCAACTCTCCGACCAGCAGGTCACTGCTCTGCGGTGTCGGGTTGTCGGCATTGCGGCGATGCAGGGCGCGTATGCGGGCTTCCAGCTCGTCGAGGTCAAACGGCTTGGGCAGGTAATCGTCGGCACCGGCATTCAGGCCCAGCACTTTGTCGCCGACCGTTCCGCGAGCGGTCAATATCAGAACCGGCGTGCGCAGGCCGCTGCGGCGCGCCTGCTTGAGTACGTCGAGCCCGTCTACTCCCGGCAGGCTCAGGTCGAGCACCACCACATCGGGCTGGAGCGTGTTCCAGTGGGTGAGCGCTTGTGCACCATCGCTGCAGACATCGACCCGCATTTGTGCACGTACCAGGCTGCGTTGCAGGGTGGTGAACAGGGCGGGATCGTCTTCGATCAAGAGTAAATGCATGGCCAGAGCAGGGTGCGAATTACGGGTTTCCCCTAGGGAATTTGGACAGCCGTTTGACAGCCACGGCCCGCATCATAGGCCCTACCAATAACCACAGGAGACTTCCATGCGTCGCGATACTTTCCTCAAATCCATGGCCGTGATGGCTGCTGCCGGTGCTCTGCCTTTGTCGGCACGTGCAGCCACTAATCTGAAAATGATGCTCCCTGCCAACCCCGGCGGCGGTTGGGACGGCACAGGCCGCGCATTGGGCAAAGCACTGATCGACGCCAAGCTGGTGGACACTGTGCAATACGAAAACAAGGGTGGCGCGGCCGGTGTGATCGGCTTGGCCCAGTTTGTGAACTCCGCCAAGGGCGACCCTAACGCCATGATGGTGATGGGTGCGGTGATGCTGGGTGGCATCATCACCAGCAAGCCTGCTGTTGGCCTGGACAAGGTGACCCCAATCGCCCGTATCACCAGCGAATACAACGTGTTCGTGGTGCCGGCCGACTCTCCGCTCAAGACCATGAAAGACGTGGTCGCCCAAATGCAAAAAGACCCCGGCAGTGTCAAGTGGGGTGGCGGTTCGCGTGGATCCACAGAGCACATTTGTGCCTCCATGCTGGCGACCAAGGTCAACGTAGACCCCAAAAAGGTCAACTACGTTGCGTTCCGTGGCGGCGGCGAAGCCACTGCGGCTATTTTGGGCGGTAACGTGACGATTGGCGGCAGCGGTTACAGCGAGTTCGCTGAGTACATTGCCGCAGGCAAGATGCGCGCTATCGGGGTGACTTCCGAGAAGCGCCTGCCCGGCATCAATGTGCCGACCATGCGCGAGCAAGGCTATGACGTGGTGTTGGGCAACTGGCGCGGTGTGTATGGCGCGCCTGGCATCACCGCCGAGCAGCGTGCTGCACTGACCGACCTGATCGTCAAGGTCACCAAGACCAAGGGCTGGGCTGACGCGCTGGAGAAAAACCAGTGGACCCCTGCGGTGTTGACCGGCAAAGCGTTTGACGAATTTGTGGACAACGAGTTTTCCAGCCTGCGCGGCGTGATGCACCTCTCCGGAATGCTGTGATGAGCCAGGTCGTGAAAGCGCGGCAAGAAGCCGCCGTCGCAGTGGGCGTGCTGCTCCTGGCCCTCGGGCTGGGTGCTGGCGCATGGGTCATTCCCTCAGAAGCGGGTTACGCCGGTATCGGCCCTGACTTTCTTCCGTGGGTGGTATCTGTGGCTTTGCTGCTGTGCAGTGGTTTCTTGCTGTGGGAAGTCCGTAAGGGCGGCTTTCTCGACATGGAAGATGACGAAGACAGCGAGCCCGCCTTCTGGCCCGGATTTATTTGGATGTCGGTGGGCTTGCTGGTGAATGCAGCGTTGATCACCACCATAGGGTTCATCTTCAGTTGCGCCCTGTGTTTTGTGTTGGCATCGCGGGGGGCGCGCCTGGCCCAAGGCCAGGTCTTGGGCGGTGCCCGCACCTGGATCACGGATATCGTGGTCGGTCTGCTGATCTCGGCACCCGTGTACTGGATGTTTACCAAGTTTCTGGCCATCAGCTTGCCAGGTTTGACGCAAAGCGGATGGTTGTAATGGAAATCTGGAATCAACTTCTTCAAGGGTTTGCGACGGCGGGTACCCCCGTCAACCTGTTGTGGGCATTTGTGGGTTGTGCGCTGGGCACTGCCGTTGGCGTGTTGCCCGGCATCGGGCCTGCTACGGCGGTGGCGATGTTGCTACCTATTACGACCCAGGTGGAGGCCACTGCCTCCATGATCTTTTTTGCCGGCATTTACTACGGTGCGATGTACGGTGGCTCCACCACCTCCATTTTGCTCAACACGCCGGGTGAGACCTCCAGCATGGTGACCGCCATGGAGGGCAACAAGATGGCCAAGAGCGGCCGCGCGGGTGCTGCGCTGGCAACAGCAGCTATCGGCTCGTTTGTCGCCGGCAGTATCGCCACGGTGGTCGTGACCCTGTTTGCGCCGCTGGTGGCGGAATACGCCGTCAAGCTCGGCCCGCCCGAGTATTTCTGTTTGATGCTGTTGGCGTTCACCACAGTCAGTGCGGTGTTGGGGCAGAGCACATTGCGCGGGTTGACCGCTTTGTTTGTGGGCTTGGCAATTGGCTTGATTGGCATGGACCAGATCACCGGCCAAACCCGTTACACCGGCAACATGCCCGAGCTGCTCGACGGCATTGAAATTGTGTTGGTAGCGGTTGGTTTGTTTGCGGTGGCTGAGGCCCTGCACTTTGTACTCTTCGAGGGCAAGGTGGTCGAAACCGAAAACAAACTCAGCCGCGTCACCATGACAGCGCGGGATTGGAAGCGTTCGATCCCCGCCTGGATCCGTGGCGCTGCGATTGGTGCGCCTTTTGGTTGCATTCCTGCCGGCGGCACAGAGATTCCTACCTTCTTGAGTTACGCCACAGAAAAGAAACTCGCCAAAGGTGACGACCTGGCGGAGTTCGGTACCAAAGGTGCCATCGAAGGTGTGGCCGGCCCCGAAGCCGCCAACAACGCGACGGTGACCACTGCCTTGATTCCGTTGCTCACACTAGGTATTCCTGTGTCCAACACCACGGCCGTGTTGTTGGGCGCTTTCCAGAACTACGGTATCCAACCCGGGCCACAACTGTTCACCACCTCGTCTGCGCTGGTGTGGGCGTTGATCGCC
>DGQR01000075.1 GCA_002390825.1 Rhodoferax sp. UBA4409 | reverse complement strand
GGCGTGGGCTGCTCCAAGGTGCCTGACATCAACGATATCGGCCTGATGGAAGACCGGGCTACCCTGCGCATCAGCAGCCAGCACATGGCCAACTGGCTGCACCACGGTGTGGTCACCAAGGCACAAGTGGAAGAAACCTTCCAGCGCATGGCCGCCAAGGTGGACAAGCAAAACGCCGGCGACAAGCTCTACACCCCCATGGTGGGCAACTTCAAAGGCGCGGCCTACCAGGCGGCAACGGAGCTGGTGTTCAAGGGCTTGGCGCAGCCCAGCGGCTACACCGAGCCCTTGCTGCAT
The DNA here is from genome assembly GCA_002390825.1 of Rhodoferax sp. UBA4409. Taxonomy (GTDB): domain Bacteria; phylum Pseudomonadota; class Gammaproteobacteria; order Burkholderiales; family Burkholderiaceae_C; genus Allorhodoferax. The sequence goes on along the minus strand of DGQR01000075.1, from coordinate 24,847 downwards.
GCTTGGCGCTTGAAGGTGAAGGCGGCGGCTTAAGCCGCCCAAGGCGAGTAGCTCACTATCAATTTAGGAGCTGCTCGCGCAGACTCCATGAGCGCCAGATGCCCATTTGGCATCAAAAAAGCAAGCGGCACCTTTGAGTGCCGCTTGCTTTTGAGGGCCTATGCCGCGATGACGCTCATGGATTCTTCATCCCTTTTAACAACGCACCCTAAGCTGCCAAAAATGTAAAAGCAACCATTTTTAAACGACTGCGTTTGAGTTTTCCAACCGTTTGCTTCGGCCACATAATTCATTCAAAGAAATTACTTGGAGGGCCCTTATGTTGTCGGTTGCACGATGGATTTTTTTCGCAGCTTTTTTGGCGGCACTTGCTTGGGCCGTGGCTGCACCGGCATACGACTCTATCGCCGCAGTATTGGCGGGACTCGCCGCATTAGCTTCATCTTTTCTCACGAAGAAGGAGAAGCCATCAAGCAGCCAAGTACAGAACGTATCTTCCGGGGTTGGCATTCAATCCGGCGGTGACGTAAAAATTGGGAAACTTGACTAACTAGGTATCCGACATGCTTAACGAGCATCAAGAACAAAGTGCATCACATGGGGCTGTTGCGATTCAGGCCAATGGGAATGTGATCTTTAACGGACTTGGCTTAGTGGAGGTGCGGGAGTTATGTACGTTGTTCCTTCGAGATAACTTTCCGCGCCTTCGCGAAGAAGCGAGATTAATTGCAGAGGAACGAGTAGCTCAATTTGCCAGTCATTTAGAGGCGAAACTCGCTGATAACGTCAATTCAATAGTTATTGAAAAGTTTCGCGACCCTGATGTCCAGACCGCTATCAACGATGCCGTTCAAGCATGCGCCAGAAAAGGGGACGCCGCACACCCGAACATATTGGCCAATTTAATTCTTAAAAAAGTATCAGCAAATTCCAATGACTTCAAAGACATTGTCATGTCTGAAGCTGTACAGGTGACGCCAAAGCTGACTCGTGAGCAAATTGCATTTCTTGCCTTCGTATTGGTCATGCAGCTATATGTTTTCCCCGGAACATCTTGGGAAAGCGTTGAGCGGAGCTTTCAATCGGTTGAAAAAGTGGCAGCTTCCGGTTTTGGCATTTCAGACATCCAGAGACGACATATTCATTACTCCGGCGCTGCCTCTGTTGCAGGGCGCAATGCAGTTCACCCAACCTACGACATGTTCGATGCAATGCAGCAAAAATATGCCCCATATGGCTTGCATTCTTTCAAATCGGTAATGTCCGAAAAGACACCAACACTGGTCAAATTAATTGGTGAGTATGGCAAAGCTCAGGGTGATGCTGTTGCTCTAACAAGTGTTGGTGTGGCGATAGCTGTTGCCTATCTATCAAGTTTCGGATTTCCTGATTTGGATCTACTTACGGAAACGCAAGCGTGACCCAAAAAGTAAATGCGTAAAGCCGGCTCGTGGAAAAGCCCGCGCCCAACAATGCGATGGCTTTCGCGCGACACTCGGGGGCACCACTAACAGAGACCCAGAACATGTACCCGGAAGACGACACCCCACCTCAGCGGCCACGTTGGCTTGCGGCGGCACTTATCCTGGCGGTGCTGGTGGTCGTAGCAGGCATGCTGCTGGTGGGCTGGCGCACGCTGCAGGCCGATAACAGCACAGGCGCAACGATTCAAAATGCCGCTGTACCTGCAAAAAGCGCCAGCGGTGAGGTGTCGCCAACGTCACCGGCTGCCCCCGCTGCTTCACTGGCGCTGGGCCAAGCTGCTGTCAACGCGTCCAACTGCATGCGCTGCCATGGCGTAGACAGGCGTTATGTCGGCCCCGCATTCAATCAAGTGGTTGCGCGCTATCAAGGCCGGCCGGATGCGGTGGACTACCTGGCGGGCAAGATTCGCAATGGGGGCTCCGGCGAGTGGGGCCGGGCGCTAATGCCCCGCCACCCGCAGCTCAGCGAGGAGCAAGCGCGGCAGATGGCGCAGTGGGTGATGTCGCTGCCGCCCACAGTGCAGTGAGCTACAGCAAAACCTAAAAACGCTACGTTTTTAGTAGCTATCCGAGCATATTCCATGGGCGTTAGAGGCCCATTTCATACTTCAATGCGTTAGGCTGCGGCCATGTGTCGGACCGCCCGGATGTCGTCTGGGCCAGTGCGACAGCAGCCACCAATCATGCGGGCCCCTTTGGCTTGCCAGCGCGCGGCCATCTCCGCATAAGCATCCGCCGGGTTGCAGGCACCGGTCCAGACCTTGCCTTGGGCGTCGTAGTGCTCACCGGAGTTCGGGTAGACCAGCACCGGCTTGGTGGTACGGGCCTTGGCCTGCTCCACCAGGCTGGCCACATGCTCAGGCGCCGTGCAGTTCACGCCGATGGCCACGATGTACGGATACGCCTCCAGCGCGGCCACGCAGTCAGCCAAGCGCTCGCCCTGCACGTTGTGCTCGCCGTCTTTGCAGGAGAAGCTGATCCACGCGCTGATGTTGCTTTGCTCTGCAAGCACATCGGCAATCGCCAATGCTTCGTCCAGGCAGGGAATCGTCTCGCAAGCCAGCAGGTCTGCGCCCGAGGTAGACAGCACTTGCATGCGCTCGCGGTGGAAGTCAGCCAGCGCGGCACGGCTCAGGCCGTAGTGGCCGCGGTACTCCGAGCCATCGGCCAGCATGGCGCCATACGGTCCTACCGATGCGGCAACCAATGGGCGCAGGCGCCCTACCCGATTGGCAGGCTCGGCCCAGAACGCATCGCGTGCCTCGCAAGCCAGGGTGACCGAGAGACGCATTAAATCGGCCGCCTCCCCCCGGCTCATGCCACGACGGGTAAAGGCTTCAAAGGTGGCCTGGTAGCTAGCGGTAGTGGCCACATCGGCCCCGGCGGCAAAGTAGTCCGCATGCACCGCGCGAATGAGTTCGGGTTGCTCGATCAGCAGCTTGGCAGACCACAGCGCGTCGTTCAGGTTGGCACCGCGGCGCTCCAGCTCGGTGGCCAGAGCGCCGTCCAGCACCATCAGGCGGTCGTGGGCGAGAAAACTATTCAGGGGATTCAGCATCATGGAGATCATTCAAAAATTCGAGGATGAGCTTAGACAAAGCGCCTGCGCGGCGGCGGCAATTTGCTTGGCCTCTATGCAGACAAGCAGCTCAGGCAGCGTGGCTTTTGCGGTAGCGCTCCAGAAAATGCACACCCGCCGAAATCAGCAGGGTCAGCGCGCCATAGACCACGCCAGCCAACACCAGCGCATCCGTGGTGTACGACTCATTAGATAGGCGACGGGCCACACCCGTCAGGTCAAACACGGTGATAGTGCTCACCAGCGCCGTGGCTTTGAGCAAGGACACCACTTCATTACCCAAAGCAGGAGTCGCAATGCGCAAAGCCTGCGGCAGCACGATACGGCGCAGCAAAGTGCCGGACGGCATGCCAAAAGCGCGAGCCGCCTCGGTTTGGCCAGCGGGAATGGCCAGGATGCCGGCGCGGATGTCTTCGGCCATATAGGCGGCAATGTTGAGCGTCAAGGCCATGAGCCCGCAGTAAAACGCGTCTTCCAGCACCACCCACGCAGCGGACGCCCGCACCCACTCAAACTGGCTGAGCCCGTAATAGAGCAGGAACATTTGCACCAGCAGCGGCGTACCCCGAAAAGCGGCGCCATAAAAGCGCAGCAGTCGCCGTACCACCGCCCCGCCATGCGTGGCGCCCAGTGCCAAGCCCAGCGCCAGCACCAAGCCGGCCACGCCCGAGGTAGCCCACAGTTGCAGGGTGACGACCAGTCCTTCCCACAGTTCGACGCGGTTGTCCTGCAGCAGGACGAGGATGTCGGTAAACCAGGCGTCCATAGCTAGCTGCGGTGGGCCTGGTAGGGGCGCTGCGCCCGTCGCTCCAGCGCGGAGATCAGCGGGTCAGACAACGCCAGCAGGCAGAAATACATCACGGCTGCCGCCATCAAAAACATAAAAGGCTGATGCGAAGCTTGGGCCGCCATATTGGACTTTTTCAATAAGTCTTCCAGACCCACCACCGACACCAGCGAGGTATCTTTGAGCAGCGATTGCCAGAGGTTGCCCAGACTGGGAATGGCAATGCGCCAGGCCTGCGGCAAGCGCACCAGAAAGAAGGTTTGCACCGGGCTCAGGCCCAGCGAGCGGGCGGCTTCCAGCTGCCCGCGCTCCAGCGCCACAAAACTGCCGCGAAACACCTCGGAGGAATAGGCCCCCAACACCAGTGCCAGAGACACCACGCCCGCAAAAAACGGACTGATGTCAAACGCGCTGTCAAAGTGGTTGTTGATGAGGTTGGACAGCCCGAAGTAGCACACCAGCACCACCAGAAACTCGGGCACCCCCCGCAGCACCCCGGTGAACACCGCCACCGGGCGGCGCAGCCAGGCGTGGCGGCTAAGCTGGCAGGCCGCCAGCATCAAGCCCAAAGCCAGCCCGCACACCAAGGCGGCGCAGGCCAGTTGCACGGTCATCAGCGCACCTTGCAGCAGCTGGCCCGTGTAGGCCTGCAAAACATCCATCTCGACTCCGGGAAAGCGCGGCCACCGCCCGCACGGGGCGGTGGCGGCCTGTCAGTTACTTGCTAGCAGGAGCGATGCTAAACGGGAACACCTTCTTGTTCTCGGCCGCGAAGGTGCCATCCGTCAGCACCTTCTTGATAGCGGCGTTGAAGCGGGCCTTCAGGGCGTCACCCTTGCGCACCGCAATGCCGGTGCCTTCTCCGAAGATTTCTACGTCGTTCACCGGCTTGCCGGCGAAGTCGAAGCCCTTGGCCTTGCCGGTTTTTTGCAGCCACTCGTAAGCGACGGTCGTGTCGGTCAGGGTGGTAGTCAGGCGGCCGGCTTCCAGGTCCAACCAGATAGCGTCCTGGTTGGGGTACGACTTGGTGGAGACGCCGGACTTGGCCTTGGGCAGGCGCTTCTTGAAGTAGGTCTCGCTATTGGAGCCACTGTACACGCCCACCGTCTTGCCGCGCAGGCTAGCCGGGTCTTCGTTGATGCCAGAGCCCACTTTGGCCACGTATTGCACCGGTGCCAGGGTGAACAGATCGGTGAAGTCCACGGCCTTCTTGCGCTCGTCGGTGATGGACATCTGGGCCAGCACCGCATCAATCTTCTTGGCCTTGAGTGCGGGGATGAGCGCATCAAAGTCCATGGTCACGTATTCACATTTGGCTTGCATGTGCTTGCACATCGCGTTGCCCAACTCGATTTCCATGCCCTTGAGTTGGCCGGATGCATCCTTGTACTCAAAGGGAGGGTAGTCCGACAGGGTGCCGATTCGCACCACGTCCTGGGCTTGGGCCAAACCAGCCGCCAACAACAGACCACCTACCAAAGCTTTCACAAACTGACGCTTCATTCTTTGTTTCTCCATCCGGGCGCTCCACCGCAAGACGCCGCTTTGTTCAACCAACACTGCGTTTTCAAGACGCAAAGGAAACTCAAGTTTCGCCCAAAGAAATAACGGCAGGCGGCGTATTCGGCACTTTTCACGCGGCAAAACGGCACACAAGGCACCTTGCACGCCGATGGAGCCCGACACCCCACGCTGCCTACAATGCACCAATGGAAACGCCTTTGGACCCCTTTGACCGGAAAATTCTGGAGTTCGTGCAACGCGATTGCCAGGTCAATGCAGAAGTGATTGCCGAGGCCGTCGGCCTGTCTGCGTCCGCGGTGCAGCGGCGCCTGCGCCGGTTGCGGGCGGAGAAGGTGATTACGGCCGAGGTAGCCATCGTGGACCCGCAGGTGGTGGGCCAACGCATGCAGTTCATCGCCGGCATTGAGCTCAAAGACAACTACGAGGCCCTGCCCCGCATCCGCGTTTGGGTGCAAAAAGAACCTGAAGTGCAGCAGCTCTTTTACGTGACTGGCGCGGTGGACTTGGTGATGGTCATCCTGAGCAAAAGCGTGAAAGAGTACGACGCCCTCTCCGCCCGGCTCATGGCCGAAGTGCCCCAGGTGATCCGCATGACCACCAATGTGGTGATCGATGCAATGAAATCCGACCTCTATGTGCCGGTGGACGAATAAGACTGCCCATCACCGGCAGCAACACCTAGTGCTTACCAAGCCCTGAAAGGGTGTGTTGCGAGGTTGGAGTTGAAATAGCGAGCATCGTGGGTGACCTCTGCGCCCAGCCAAGCGGGGTGCTCGAAGGCCTGGTCTTCAGACGCCAGCTCCAGTTCTGCGACTACCAGGCCCGCGTTATCGCCCGCAAACTCGTCGACCTCCCAGCGCATGCCGGCATGCGGCACGATGTAGCGGGTCTTCTCAATCAAGGGGCCATCGCACAGGGCGAGCAGAGCCTGCGCATCTTCCAGGGGCACCGGGTATTCAAACTCGGCCCGGGTCGCGCCAGTGCTTTTGCCCTTGATAGTGAGAAAGGCCGCCTCACCCGCGATACGCACCCGTACCGTGCGTGCTTTGTCACGGTTCAGGTAGCCCTGCCGGTACAGCACGCCACTGTCGTTGCGCCAAGCGTCCCCGCTCACCAAAAACTTGCGTTCGATCTCAATCCCCATGAAGCACTCCGTGTGTGAGCTGCGGGCAGCGGATGGCTACACTGCCAACACCATGACCACTCCGCCAACCATCAACCCTCAAGTGTGCCCTGTGTGCGGCAAGGCGAACCAGTGCGCCATGGAGCTTGCGAAAGCTACTGGCCAAGCGCAAGGCCCTTGCTGGTGCACACAGGTGAGTTTTAGTGCAGAGCTACTCGGCCGCATTCCCCCGCAAGCCCGGGGTTTGGCCTGCGTTTGCGCAGATTGCGCTACTCAATCTGGTGCAGCGCCGTCAGATTGATCAGCGCCGAAATCACTTCGGCTTTGAAGCCGACCCGTTTGGTTGCGCCATCTGAGTAACCCCCATTCAAGATCAGGGTCCGGATGTACTCCACGCAATCCCGGTGGCCCCAGAACCGCTCGATCGCCAGGGCAATGCGGATGTGATGCTCCGCGATGATGGCCATCTCGTGGTCAATACGGGCCTGCAAGGGCCGCTCGTTCAGAGGCAGGGGGCGCGTGTCCAAGTCATCGTCTTCCCACTGCAAAGAGGGGAAGCCGGTTTCGGTGTAACGAGAGTCTTTGGGGTCAGTCACCAGAGTTCACTTAGGTGGTTCTTCTCACACTTTACCCCATGCCCCTTGTCTTCGCAGCGCAAAAATACGGCGGCACAATGGGCGCATGACCAGCCATCCTTCTTTCATCGCACCCGCCCGATTCACCGACGCCGCCGCTGCACTGGCGCAGGTTCACGCCATTTACGACCAAAGCATCGCCCATCTGCGCCAAGCGATGCAACGATTTGTGGCCGGCGAGGATCTGGGCGGCCATGTGCGCGCCTGCTACCCGCTGGTGCGCATCCACACCGACACCGTGTCGCGCAAGGCGGCCGCCGACATTGCCTGCCTGAGCTACGGCTTTGTAGCCGGCCCCGGCCGTTTTGAGACCACGCTCACGCGGCCTGACCTGTACCACCGCTACTACCTGGAGCAATTCCGCTTGCTGCTGCAAAACCACGGCGGTGAAATTGAGGTGGCCACCAGCAACCAGCCAATTCCGGTGCACTTTTCGTTTGCTGAGCATGACCATGTGGAAGGCCAGATGAGCGCCGAGCGCCGCACCCTGATGCGCGATGTGTTCGACCTGCCCGACCTGGCCGCGATGGACGATGGCATTGCCAACGGCACCTACCAGCCCCGCCCGGGCGATGCTCTGCCGCTGTCGCTGTTCACTGCGCCGCGCATGGACTACTCGCTGCACCGCCTGCGCCATTACACCGGCACAGGGCCCGAGCACTTCCAGAACTTCGTGCTCTTCACCAACTACCAGTTCTACATCGACGAGTTCATCGCGCTGGGCCGCAAAGCCATGCAGGACCCGAATAGCGAGTACATCGCTTTTGTGGAGCCCGGCAACATGGTCACCCGCCGGGTCGGTCTGCCCCCCGAAGCGGCAGACGCTTTGGGCAAAGAGCCACCCCGCCTGCCCCAGATGCCCGGCTACCACCTGGTGCGCTCGGACAATGCCGGCATCACCATGGTGAACATCGGCGTGGGCCCGGCCAACGCCAAAAACATCACCGACCATATTGCCGTGCTGCGCCCGCACGCCTGGATCATGCTGGGCCACTGTGCCGGCCTGCGCAACAGCCAGCAGCTGGGCGACTATGTGCTGGCCCACGGCTATGTGCGCGAAGACCATGTGCTAGACGAAGAGCTGCCGCTGTGGGTGCCGATTCCAGCCCTCGCGGAAATCCAGGTGGCATTGGAGCAAGCGGTGGCGGATGTGACGCAGGTCAGCGGCAGCGCACTCAAGAGCATCATGCGCACCGGCACCGTGGCCAGCACCGACAACCGCAACTGGGAGCTGCTGCCCGACAACCAGCCCCAACGCCGCTTCAGCCAGAGCCGCGCGGTGGCGCTGGATATGGAGAGCGCCACGATTGCTGCCAACGGCTTCCGCTTTCGGGTGCCCTATGGCACCTTGCTGTGCGTGAGCGACAAGCCGCTGCACGGCGAAATCAAGCTGCCCGGTATGGCCAACCACTTCTACCGCGAGCGGGTGGACCAGCATTTGCGCATCGGCATCCGCGCGCTGGAGCTGCTGCGCTCACAAGGTATAGACCAGTTGCACAGCCGCAAGCTGCGCAGTTTTGCGGAAGTGGCATTTCAATAATGACAACACCAAACTCCACTTTTTTCGAGGTCGACCACCTCTACAAGCGCTATGGCGATGCCGAGGTCGTCAAAGACTTGAGCTTCAGCATCGCACCGGGCGAGTGCCTGGGCGTGATCGGCCCCAACGGCGCCGGCAAAACCACCACCATCCGCATGTGCCTGGGCCACACCGTGCCCGACGGCGGCACCATCACTGCCATGGGCTTGCCCATGCCGCATGAGGCGATGGCTATCAAAGCCCAGCTGGGCGTGGTCACCCAGTTCGACACCCTCGACCCCGATTTCACCTGCGCCGAAAACCTGCTGGTCTATGGCCGCTACTTCGGAATGAAAGACGCCGCCATCAAGGCGCGGATTCCGCAGCTGCTGGAGTTTTCGGCTCTGACCCACAAGGCCAACGCCAAACCCGGCGAACTGTCCGGCGGCATGCGCCGCCGCCTGAGCTTGGCCCGCGCCCTGGTGAATGACCCCAAGCTGCTGCTGCTCGACGAGCCCACCACCGGCTTGGACCCGCAAGCCCGCCACCTCATGTGGGAGCGCTTGCAGGTGCTGCTGCAGCAGGGCAAGTCGATACTGCTGACCACCCACTTCATGGACGAGGCCGAACGCTTGTGCAACCGCCTGCTGGTGCTGGACCATGGCAAGAAGATTGCCGAAGGCACACCGCGCGACCTGATTGCGGCGCACCTGGAGCCCGATGTGGTCGAGGTGTTCGGCGTTGGCGCCCACGCGCTGCTAGACAGCCCCTTGCGGAGTTTGGCTGCGCGCGTCGAAGTCAGCGGTGAGACCGTCTTCTTCTACACCCAGGACTCCGCCCAGTTGCTGCAGGCGTTGGTCGCTTATCCGCAGTTGCGCACCCTGCACCGCCCGGCCAACCTGGAAGACCTGTTTTTGAAATTGACCGGACGCCAGATCCGGGAGGACGCCTGATATGAGCCCCCCCACAACTGCCCGCCTTCTCAAACCCCAGAGCATCTGGCGCGCGCCCGAGCTGTCCATGCGCTTTTGGCCGGTGTTTTTGCGCAACCTGCTGGTCTGGCGCAAGCTGGCTATTCCCAGTTTGGTGGGCAATATTGCTGAACCTTTGATGTGGCTCGTGGCCTTCGGCTACGGTATGGGCGCACTGGTCGGGCAGATCACGGTGAACGGGCAACAAGTGCCGTACATCTTGTTTCTTGCCAGTGGCTCGATTTGCATGAGCGCCATGCAGTCCGCCTCGTTTGAGGCCCTGTACTCCGCCTTCAGCCGCATGCATGTGCAAAAAACGTGGGACGGCATCATGAATGCCCCCGTGAGCTTGGACAACGTGGTGCTGGCCGAAATGCTGTGGGCGGCTTTCAAGTCGCTGTTCACTGTGACGGCCATCTTGGGGGTGATGTTGGTGCTGGGTATCAGCCACAGCCCCAAGCTGCTGGTGGCCTGGCCCATTTTGCTGGGGGTGGGCATTACCTTTAGTTGCATTGCGCTGATCTTCAATGCGCTGGCCAAGGGCTATGACTTTTTTACCTACTACTTCACGTTGTTCCTCACGCCCATGATGTTTTTGAGTGGTGTGTTTTTCCCCTTGGATCAATTGCCCTCTGCGGTGCGGGTCGTCGCCGACTGGTTGCCCCTGTCCAACGCGGTGGCCTTGGTGCGACCGCTGTTCATGGATCAGTGGCCCACGGATGCCTGGCGTCACGGCTTGGTGCTGTTGGCCTATGCAAGCGGTGCGTTTTGGATTGCGCTAGCTTTCACACGCAAGCGGTTTTCTAAATAACACCCCATGCCCCGACTCCTCCACATCGCTCTAGCCAGCCTGTTGGTGCTGGGGCTCCGGCCTGCAGCGGCAAATGAGGTGGCGCTGGTGACGCTGGACTGGCCACCCTATTCCGGCACTCTCGCCAATCAGGGCTTCTTGTCGGTGGTGTTGCGCGAGGCCTATGCCACGCAAGGGCATAGCGTATCGATCAAGGTTCTTCCGTGGCTCAGAGCCATCAAGGTGGCCATGAGCGGCAAGCGTAACGGTCCCATGGGCTTTTACTCGGCGTCGCAACAAGAGTGCCTCGATGCCAATGGCCTGACATCCGACCCCATCGGCTACTACCAGTTTTTTTTGGCGCAACGCAAGGGCAGTCAGCCAACCTGGCGCCATTGGAAAGACTTGCACGGCAAGCGCATCGGGGTGATCGAAGGGTATGACAACGGCCCGGACATTGCGCGTTTGGTATCGCAATCCTTGGTCAAGGTGGATGTGGCGCCCAACGATTTGTCCAGCCTTCAAAAACTGGCGGCCAAGCGGGTGGACTATGCCGTGACCGACGCTCGGGTCTTTGAGTACCTCCAAAAAGCGCATGCACTCTCCTCGCTCGAACTGGCCGCCCGGCCGACCACCGGCAAGTTGCCCCTGTACGTGTGCTTCAACCTCACACCCGCTGCTGAGGCGATGCGGCTCGTCCTGAACGAAGGACTCAAAAAGGTCAATGTGGAAGCCATCGCGCAGGCCTACTTACGCTCCGCAGGCCCTTAGCAGACTTCGACCTGGTGCAAGCACCCCGGCTGCTATCGCCCCACGCCACATAAGCATTTCACAATTCAATTGCACACAATTTAATTGTGAAATACAATTCAGCCCATGCCCCACAGCGCCCACCCACTTCCCGCCAACGATGCCGCCTTGCGGCTGGACAACCAGCTGTGCTTTGCGCTGTACTCCGCATCACTGGCCATGACCAAGCTGTACAAGCCCTTGCTGGACGCCCTGCAACTGACATACCCGCAATACCTGGTCATGCTGGTGCTGTGGGAGACCGATGGCCTGAGCGTCTCCGCCTTGGGCGAGCGCCTGTTCCTTGACTCCGGAACGCTCACGCCTTTGCTCAAGCGCATGGAGGCCAGCGGCCTGTTGCGCCGTCAGCGCAGTGCCCAGGACGAGCGCCGTGTGGAAGTGTTTGTAAGCCCCGAAGGCCGCGCCCTGAAAGCCAAGGCCATCAGTATCCCGGCCTGCGTTGTTGCCGCCAGCGGCTGCCCCGTGCCGGAGCTCATGGCTCTCACTGGACAAGTTCAAACCCTGCGTGACCGGCTGACCGGCTCACACGGTTAAACCCCTTCACGATTACCCCCAACCGCTGCTGACGCAGCTTTTATGAAAGAAGCACCATGGTCAACAAGATCGAGAAAGTTCTCTACACAGCGCACGCCACCTCCACTGGCGGCCGTGACGGCACCACACGCACTTCCGACGGCCTGTTGGACCTGAAGCTGGCAGTGCCCAAAGAAATGGGTGGCGCTGGCGGCGGTGTGAACCCTGAGCAGCTGTTTGCCTCCGGCTACAGCGCTTGCTTTATCGGCGCCCTGAAGTTTGTGGCCGGCACTCAAAAGATCGCCTTGCCAGCAGACGTGAGCATCAACGCATCCGTCGGCATCGGCCAGATCCCCCAAGGCTTCGGCATTGAAGTCGCCCTGGAAGTCAGCATCCCCGGCATGGACCGCGCTGCGGCAGAAGCCCTGGTTGCCAAGACCCACGAAGTCTGCCCCTACTCCAACGCGACACGCGGCAACATTGAAGTGACCATCACGATCGTTTAATCGCGATCTGCCCCGCGGTGCCCCGGCGCCGCAGGCCTCCCAAGCCGGCACGCCTCAGGGCCCGTCGGCTTTTTCTTTGCCGCTTGCAGGGTGCTGCGCATGCACCTCATCGCGCAAGTGCCGCACCTCCAGGCGCAGGGCATGGATTTCGCGCAGCAACTCACTATCCACCGCGCGCTCTTCCACCTCCACCAGCATGGCTGCCACCGACGCGGTCACCAGCGACAGCACCGCCAGCCCCATGAGCACCACCAGCACCGCAAAAAAGCGTGAAGCGTGTGTGCTGGGCACAATATCGCCATAGCCCACAGTCGCCGCCGTCGTGAAAGCCAGCCACAAGCCGTCGCTATAGGTTTCTGCGCGTGGCTCGAGCACCCAGAAGCCCAGGCCCCCGATGCCCAAAATCAACATGCACAGCCCCAGCGAATACGCCAGCCCCCGGCGGCCTATCACGAGTTTGTGGAGTTTGACTTTGCGCATGCAAGCACTGTAAGAGTGCCCGGAGCGGCAGACTTTGACCTGCATCAATCGGCGCAAGCCCCCGCGTCTGCAAACTTGCTGTCAGCCCGGCGGAGCATGATGCGCAGATCACCCGAATAACAACGATGGAGACGCGATGAGATTGGCTTTGTTGTCCGACATACACGGCAACCTGCAGGCATTGGAAGCCTGCCTGGCCCATGCACGCGCGCAAAAAGCACAGCGATTTGCATTTCTGGGGGACATGGTGGGTTACGGCGCGCAGCCGGCAGAGGTGGTGCAGCGCATCATGCTGCTCACCGAAGAGGGCGCCATCGTGCTCAAGGGCAACCATGACGCCATGGCGGTCGCACCCCCTGCAGTACCCAAAACCATCGGCGACAGCACCGCCGACTGGACGCACCGGCAACTCAGCAGCAGCCAACGGGAATGGATCGCCGCCCTGCCCCTCACCCATCACATGGACACCGTATTGCTCGTCCACGCCAGTGTGGACGCCCCGGAACTCTGGCGCTATGTGTACGACGAGCGCAGTGCCACCGAGAGCCTGAACGCTGCCGGCGCGCTACCCGATGTGCGCTACGTGTTCGGCGGCCATGTGCATTTGCAAAGCCTGTACTACCGAGGCACCAGCGGGTTGATGAAGTTCACCCCGCAGGCCGGTGTGGCGGTACCGGTGCCCAAACACCGGCACTGGCTGAGCACCGTAGGCTCGGTCGGCCAGCCGCGCGACGGCAAGCCCGAAGCCATGTACGCCCTCCTCGACACCGAGCGCCAACAGCTGACCTTTTATCGCGTGCCGTATGACCATTTCGCGGCGGCTACCGCCATCCGCGCCGCGGGCCTGCCGGAATTCTTCGCCCAGCGACTGGAGCAAGGCCGATGAAACTACTCGAACCGGGCGAGATGCTGGACGGCTTCCGTATTGAAGCTTGCATCCACTCCGGCGGCATGGCCCATATTTACCGGGTCGTGTATGCCGACGGGCGGTCGGGGCCCGGCTTCGACATGGCCATGAAGGTCCCCCGCATGACCGCGGGCGACGGGGCGGAAAACATCGTCAGCTTCGAGGTGGAGTGCCAAATCATGCAAGCCCTGAGCGGTCCGCATACCCCCCGGTTTGTGGCCGCCGGCGACCTGGTGCATGTGCCCTATCTGGTCATGGAATACGTGCAGGGGCGCACCCTGCAGCACTGGCTGGATGGCCCACAACTTCTAGATGTAGCCGAGATCACGCGTCTGGGCGCAGCCGTGGCCCGCGCCGCCCATGCACTGCACCAGCAAAACACGGTGCATCTCGATCTCAAGCCCGCCAATGTGCTGATCCGCGAGGACGGCAGCGCAGTACTGCTGGACTTCGGGCTCTCTTGCCACGCCCACTTTCCAGATCTGCTGGCCGAGCAATTGCGCAAAGCGGTGGGCTCGCCGGCCTGGATTGCCCCCGAGCAGGTCGTGGGCGTGCGGGGCGACCCGCGCAGCGATGTGTTTGCCATCGGTGTCATGCTGTACCAGCTGTGCACCGCAGAGTTGCCCTTTGGGGAGCCGCTCACCCAAGCCGGCCTGCGCCAGCGCTTGTGGATGGACCCGGTGCCGCCGCGCAAGCGCCGCCCGGAGGTGCCTGCCTGGTTGCAAGAGGTGGTTTTGCGCTGCCTGGAGCCGGAAGCCGCCAAGCGCTATCCGTCGGCCGCGCATCTGGCCTTTGACTTGGTGCATCCGACCCAGGTGCATGTCACCCAGCGCGGCACCAACATCCAAGGCACCCCGTTTCGCACCCATTTCAAACGGTGGATCAAGGCAGCGGGCATGCACTATCAGCCCAGCCCCTTGCCGGCCCAACAGCTCGAAGAAGTCCCCATCGTTATGGTGGCCGTGCCGCACAAAGATGCGAGTGACGCCACCCTTTACAGCCTGCGCCAGGCGGTCGCCAGATCACTGGGCACCCGGCCGGGCGCACGGCTGGCGTGTGTGACCGTCATCTCCGGCAGCCAGACCAGCGCCTCGGACGACAGCAAGAGCGAAACCCATGTGCACCGGCGCTACCTGAGTGCGCTGCGCCAATGGGCCCAGCCGCTGGATCACCCCGGCCACCAGATGTCGTGCCATGTCCTCGAGAGCAACGACGTGGCACAAGCCCTGCTGGACTATGCGCGGGGCAACCAGGTGAGCGTGATCGTCATGGGGGCGGCCACCCACGGGCTCAAGACCCAACGCTTTGTCGCCACGGTGCCGATCAAGGTGGCAATGGAGGCGCCCTGCACCCTGATTCTGGTCAAGCAGGCCTTGCCTTTCGAGCACTTGGGTGCGGACGCCCGCACCACCGCGTCAGCGGGCTACTCGGACTCCGACGCCGAGTCGGGAGGCCTCTCCGGCTACGGCGACGACCTCGGCCCGCTAGGCTGAACGGACTGCCGGGCGCACCCCGCTCGGGCGGCAAAGCGGGGGACAATGCCCGCATGAACTCCCCCACCGCGCCCGGCGCCGCCCATCCCTTTGAAACCCTGACCCCGGACGTGGTGCTCGACGCGCTGGAGAGCGTGGGCTTGCGCGGCGACGGGAGGCTCACCGCCCTCTCGTCGTACGAAAACCGGGTTTACCAGGTTCAGCTCGAAGACGGCGCGCCGGTGGTGGCCAAGTTCTACCGCCCCGAGCGTTGGAGCGACGCGCAAATTCAGGAAGAGCACGACTTTGCCGCCGAGCTGATGGCGGCCGAGATTCCGGCCGTCGGCCCTTTGGTACTGAACGGCCACACCCTGCACCGGTTTCAGGATTTCAGCTTCAGCGTGAGCCCGCGCAGCGGTGGCCGCCCACCTGAACTTGACGATGGTGAAGTGCTGGAATGGATCGGCCGCTTTCTGGCGCGTATCCACACCGTAGGCGCGCGCCGCCCCTTTGTGCAGCGCCCTGCACTGGATGTCCAGACCTTTGCGGTGGAGCCGATGCAGTGGCTGCTCGCGCACGACTGCGTGCCACTAGATGTGCAAACCCTCTGGAGCAAGCGCTGCCAGGAAGCTATTGATTTGATAGCTGCTCGCGCAGATATGGCGGGCGCTACAGGCCAAAACAAGACCAATTCCAGCGGCATACGCCAGCTGCGCCTGCATGGCGACTGCCACCCCGGCAACATTCTCTGGACGCCGACCGATGCCGCGGCCAGCGCCGGTCCCGGCCCGCATTTTGTGGACTTGGACGACGCGCGCACCGGCCCGGCGGTGCAAGATTTGTGGATGCTGCTCAGCGGCGACCGGCAGCAGCAAACCCGGCAGCTCGGCATGCTGGTGGATGGCTACGAGCAATTCCGCGAGTTCGATCGTATGGAGCTAGCCCTGATCGAGCCTCTGCGCACGCTGCGCCTGATTCACTACAGCGCCTGGCTGGCGCGGCGCTGGAGCGACCCGATTTTTCCGGTGAACTTCCCGTGGTTTGGCAGCAGCGATTACTGGAAAGGCCAGATCCAGATGCTGGAGGACCAGATCGAGGCCATGAGCGACAACCCCCTGATCGTATGAGCGAGGCCTTGAGCAACACCCCAATTGCCCCGGTCTGGTGGACCGTGACCCATTTCGGCTCGTCCAGCCTGCTGTTGCCGGCGTTTGTATTGGTGGCGTTCGGGCTGTGGCGGAGTGGCGCACAAGCCGCTGCCCGCCACTATGTGGCGGCCATGGCGGCTGCGGTGGCACTCACCGTGACCAGCAAATGCCTGTTTTATGGCTGGGGCATCGGCATTGCCGCGATCGACTTTACCGGCGTGAGCGGCCATGGCCTGCTGGCCGCGGCCATATTGCCCTTGTTGCTACGAGGTTTGCCCGGCCGGTGGGGGCGCGATCTCGGCGCTCCGCTGGGTGCCGCGCTGGCCCTGCTGGTGGGCGTCTCGCGGGTCGTGGTCGGCGCGCACAGTGCGAGTGAGGTCGTGGCCGCCTGGCTGCTCGGGCTGGCGGTCAGTGTGCCGGTGGTGCGGCGTTTGGGGCAGGTGTCTTTGCGGCACCCGGCTTCACGGTGGGCGCCCTGCCTGCTGGTGCTGGCCTTGAACACCAGCACCGCCACGTACCTGCCGACCCATGCGATGGAGGTCCGGATTGCGCTCTGGCTCTCGGGCAAGGTCCAACCGTTTCGCCGGCACCAGTTGCACCAACCGGCACCAACACCTGCCGCCGCTGCCCCGGCTGTGCCGGCCGGTGCCCATTAAGCGAGTACGTCAGTCACGCCATACCGCGGTGCATAGCCCAGCAGGCGGGCGGCCTTGGCATGAGAAATCAAGGGATCGGCCCCGGTAAAGTCAGCCGCGAACTGCGTCAACTCGGGCCAGAACTCGGCCATCAAGGCACGGCCGTCGCGGCCGGTCCAGTTGTGCGGGCCGGTGATGAAAAAGGCTTCGTGCTGCTGCTCCAGCTCGACTTCCAGCGCCAGGCGGTGCGCAGTAGCCACATCGCGGGCATCCACAAAGGTCCATAAGTTTTTGTACCACTGGGGATACTCCGCCACCAGCGAGCGATAAAACGGGCGCTGCGCATCATCCGGCAGCCAGACCCAGGGCATGCGCAAACACACGGTTCGCATGCCGTATCGCTCGGTGTAGGTCTTGCAGATTTGCTCGCTCACCACTTTGCTCAGGCCGTACGGGTCCTGCGGGCGGGCCGGATGGGCCTCGTCCACTGGGATGTACAGGGGCGCCAGCCGGTGCGCCGCAAAGGCAAAACCCATGGTCGATTCGCTGGAGGTGAACACCACCTTGGCAATGCCATGCTGGGCGGCGGCTTCGAGCACATTGAAGGTGCCGTTCACATTCACATCAAACACCCGCTTGGCCGGGTCGTTGAGCGGGTGCGGAATGCCCGCCACATGCACCACCGCGTCATAACCGGCCATGGCCTGTAGCACCGCATCGAGCTGCAATACGTCTACGGCATGGTGCGCCACGTCATTGCGAGCAGGGGCTGCCAAATCGAGCACCCCCACGGTGTACCCGTGCTGCACCAGATCGTCCACAATGTATTTGCCGACGGCCCCGGTGCCGCCTGTAACCAGAATTTTTTTCATGGCGCCATGGTAGCGGCGCCCACCGTTCCCGGAGTGAAGCGCGCGTGACAACCCTGAACCTGATAGGTGCCGGCCGTGTGGGCCGCACATTGGCCACCTTGTGGGCACGGCATGGCGTGTTCGAGATCCAAGATGTGTTGACCAGCAGCTTGGCGAGTGCACAAGCCGCGTGCTCCGCCATGGGCGCGGGCACGGCGGTAGCCACCCTGCAGGCCATGCGTCCGGCCGATGTGTGGATGGTGGCGGTGCAGGATGCGCGGATCGCCGAAGTCGCCAGTGCGCTCGCCGCCACGCAACCATCCGGGTCCGCTGCTCCCATCGTCTTTCATTGCAGCGGCGCCCAGAATGCCGGCAGCCTGCAGCCCTTGGCCGACGCGGGTTGGCGCACGGCCAGCGCACATTGCATCTTGAGTTTTGCAGATGTCGAGGTGGCGGTGCAGCAGTTCGTGGGTACGGCGTGTGCGCTGGAAGGCGACACCACCGCTTGCGAAACTTTGCGCGGGGCATTCGATGCGATCGGCGCGCAGACGTTTGGTGTGGCCAGCGAGGACAAAGTGCTTTATCACGCCGCTGCAGTGTTTGCGACCAACTTTCTGCCGGTGCTCCAATCAGTGGCTGAAGCTGCATGGACCCGCAGCGGTGTACCCGCCCACTTGCTGCCGCACCTGCGTGCGACCTTGTTGCGCAATGCGGTGAACAACATCACCCGGCTTGGTCCGGCCGGTGCGCTCACAGGCCCTGCTGCGCGTGGCGATGTGGCCGCCATTGAGCGGCAGGCCGCGGTGGTGAAAGCATGGGATGTGCCTAGTGGCGACGCCTACCAAGCCCTCAGCGCATTGGCGCTGCGGCTGGGCAGGCACTGAAATTCCGCAGCGTGTTACTGCGGGCGCAGAGGCCAGGCGGCCCAAAGCTCAGGCGCCCAGTGGGCAGCCCCTCCGGCCAGAGCGGCGAGGACTGCCAACAAAACCACGCCCAGTACGACACCTGAGAGCATGGCCAAGCCGTCTTCAAACACCAGCCCCAGGCCAATGAGCAACAGGGCCGCTGCCGGCACGACATTGCCGAACGGAATCGGCAAGAAAATGATCATCGCCATGGCTGCCACAAAGGGCGCAAGCCAGACGCGGTGGCCGGGCTGCAGCCACCAACGCTGCCGGGTCCGCATGACCCGGGAAGCCTTTTCATAGAGCCACGCCAGGGTGTTGAGCGCACGGCGCGCCATGGACGGCGACAACTGAAAGCGGCCCACCTTGCGGGGCATGACCAGGCGGGGGTAATAGCGCCAGATCATCCAAGCCACCATCACCATCCCCATGGAAAGCAACATGCCCGCGCCTGGCACGGGCAAGAGGCAGGGGACTGAGAGCACCACCAGCAAGGCCCCTGGCCCTGCCCGGCCATGCAGCCGGAACAGTTGCTGCAGGCTCAGCGGCTGGTCCTGCAGCGCGGTGGCTGCAGCCCGCAGCCGTTCGGCCTGCGTGTGGTGAACGCTCATGCGTGGTCTTCTTTCTTGCTGGTGCGTACGCTCAACCACATGGTGGCAGCCAGGATACCGATCACCACGCCCAAGGACACGCCCACCGGAATCTTGTAGATATCGATCAAGCACATCTTGGTACCGATGAACACCAGGATCACGGCCAAGCCATAGTTCAACAAGTGGAACTTGTTAGCGACAGCTGCCAGCAGGAAATACATCGCACGCAGACCCAGAATCGCAAACACATTGCTGGTCAAGACAATGAAGGGGTCGCTGGTGATCGCGAAGATCGCAGGAATCGAGTCCACCGCAAAGATCACGTCGGTCAGGGCCACCAAGCAGATCACCATGAACAAAGGCGTTGCGATCTTCTTGCCGTTTTCCACGGTCCAGAATTTCTCGCCGTCAAAGTTCTTGCTCACGGGCAGGATCTTGCGCAGCAGCTTCAGTGCGGGGTTGTCATCCAGGCTGGGTTCTTGGCCTGCAGCCCACCACATCTTCACACCGGTGAGGATCAGGAACGCGCCGAACACATACAAGATCCAGTGAAACTCAGCCAACAACCAGCCGCCCACCAAGATCATGATCGAACGCAGCACGATCGCACCAATGATGCCAATCATCAGCACCCGCTTCTGATACTGCGTGGGCACCGCGAAGTAGGTGAAGATCAGCAGGAACACAAAGATGTTGTCCACCGCCAGCGATTTCTCGATGAGGTAGCCGGTCAGGAACTCCAGCGACTTGGTGTTGGCGATCTCAGTCGAACCGGTGCTGTCTTTAACTGCCCACCAGAACAAGCCGTTGAACAAGAAGCTCAAGGCAATCCAGACGAGGGACCAGTTCAGCGCCTCTTTGACGCCGATGTCATGGGCGCCCTGCTTTTTGAGGACGACGAAGTCGACGAAGAGTGACACCAGTACGATGCCGATGAAGGTGGCCCATAGCCACAGCGGTGCGATTGTTTGCATATGCAAGACCTCGAAATGGTTGAAACATTCCCTGTAGGTCTTGCGGGAGAGCGCCATGTGGCGCCTCTGCATGTTCCGGCCGGGGCAATGAAACCACCCGCGACGTACTGACGAAACATGCAACCCCGGCACCTGCGCGCCGGGAATGCTACTCCCCTAAAGGTGTGTGGATGATGGCAGAGAGAAACTTATCCCCGCAAGCTCTCAGGGCATTCTGGATCTCAGAATGCTATTAAATCAATAGCTACCAGCGCAATCAATTAGAGCGCCAGAAGGCTATTTGGCTTGAAACATGGTCCGCCACACCGATCGCAAATACCCCAACAAGCTGAGCACGGCCACTACCGTCAGCACCTGCTGGTGCACATGGTTTTCAGCGAAATCCAACTCTTCCGTCACCAGGTGGTAGACCGAGAGCGCCACCAAGACGGCGGCCACCTGCATGCCCTTGGCGTTGGGCGCGAACTGCCGCTCGGACAGGCGTCTCCACACTTGGTGACCCAACAAACCGGACAACAGGCCCAAGCTGGTCCCCACGACCACATCCCCGGGCCAATGGGCACCCACCGCAATGCGCGACAAACCTGCGCCGGCCGCCAGCACCATCAGCACCCAGCCGAACTGCCGGCGCTGCACCGGGGTCAGTGCGTAGTAAATGCCAGAGGCCACCGCGAAAGCGGTGAGCGTGTGCCCGGAGGGCATGGACACGTTGTGCAGCAACTCGCCGACCACCCGCATCTGCGCGTTGTCGACCACTGCGGCCGGGCGCGGGCTCTCAATCAGGAACTTGCCGGTGCGGGCAAACAAGACCGCAAATGGTGCGGCGCACAGCCAGGCCAACATCAAACGCGGAGCGAGCACCAACAAAGGTGCCGTGACCGCCAGCAAACCCCAGCCATTGCCCAACAAAGAGAGCCCGGTCCAAAACTCTGCCGCCAGAGGTGCACACCACTGGTTGATCGCCACAAACAGGGCGGGCTCCCAGGTCTGCAACCACAGGGGTGTGCCGAGTACAAAAATGACCAAAGGCCACCACCAGCTGCGGAGGGCAACCGGGCTGGCCAGAGCGTGAGGGCTTGTGGGGGTGGACAACATGGCGTTCAGTTCCGGGAAATGGGCGCGAGTGTAAGGCGCGGTTGCGGTGTGGCGCCTGCCCAGCCACGGCAATCGTAAAAACGGAAGCGTGCCAATGGCATGCCGATGTGCTGCACCGGCAGGCTATCGAGCAATTGGCAAGTGGCAAATCCATGCGCTCCCACCGGCGGGTCGTAGGCCATATGCGACCAGTCCACCAGCAACGCACCTTCGCCTGCAGGCAGCGGGCCGGACCACAGCTGGAATTGCGAATCGCCCTCCTCCAGCACAAACACCGGCAGTGGCCGCGAGTACCAACCCAGGCGGCTCGCCAGTGTCCAGTTTTGCACCGCCACCCGCGAGAGCCCGTGTTGGGTCGCCAATGCGCTGGCGCGGGCGCCGGCCGCATCCCAGCCATGCAGGTCTACAAAAGGATTGGGTTGGGGCGCCACCGCGGCGTCACTCCGGGGCACCAGCGGCCAACCGGCACTGCCCATCAGGCCCAGCAAGGCCAGGCAGACCACCGCCTGCAGCACGCCCAGACCTTTCAGCACCGCGCGCATGCGCCCTTGCCACGCCAGGGACAGCCCCATACCTGCGAACGGGGCCAGCGCGACCCAGGCGGGCGCTGTCCAATGCGGCAGCGCAGTGCCACCGCCTGCCATGTAGGCAAAGATCACAAAGGGAACAGCGAACAGCCCTACCAAGCTCTGCATGGCCGCAGGCGCGCTGCGCCACCCGACAACGGCCCACCACCACAAAGGCCCAAACACCACCACTTGGGTGAGCAGAAAGCGCAGCACATGCACGGCCTGCCATACGCTGCCTTTGCCATGCGCCAGCTGGTAGGCAAACGATATCCAGCCGTTCTGGGCGTTCCACACCAAGACGGGGCTGATCAGCAGGGCCGCGAGGGCCATGCCGCCCCACAAAGCCGGCACCCGGAACACCCGCCAGCCATGGGCTCGCACCAGACACAGCGCAACAGCCACCGCCGTGAACACCGCCGTGTATTTGGCCAAGCCTGCCAGCCCCAGCAAGCCACCCATCACCCACCACGGTGCGCTGCGGTGCATGGCACCGGGCTGCATCAGGGTCCAGGTCTGGTGCATCAGGGCGACTGTCAGCAGCATCAGCAGGGTGTCGGGCAGCAAGCCAATACCCAGCACGTGCAACAAAGGAGCCAGCGCCAAGGCCATAACCGCAGCCAAGGCCGCTTGGTCCGCCTTGGCATGCCCTGCCCACATCCGCAAGGTCAGCCGGTGTACACCCCAGACGGTTAACAGCCAGCACAGGCCAGGCACCAGGCGCAACACCGCAACGGGGGCATTCAACGCCACCAAAGGCATTTGCACCCAGCCCACCAAGGGCGGATGGTCGAAGTAACTGAGCGCCGGATGGGCGGCATACAAGAGGTAATGCGCCTCATCGACCGACAGGCCCAGCACCGCGCCCCACACGGCGTGCAGCAAAAAAACCAGCCACAACACCCGATAGGCGATCCAATGCCTGGAAGGAGGGAACAAAAATTGCAAAGGACGAGTCGGAGGAAAATAAGAATCCCGCAGTCTAATCTGCGCGCCTTATCCCCTTTGAAAGAACACCATGCCCACCTACCACGTTGAAATGTTTGAAGGTCGCTCCCCCGAGCAAAAGAAAAAGCTGGTGGAAGAAGTGACGCGGGTCACCGCGGAAACGCTGGGTTGCTCGCCGGAAGCAGTGGACATCATCATCACCGAGGTGAAGCGCGAAAACTGGTCGACAGGCGGCAAACTGTGGTCTGAGCCACGCACGTGAACCCCATCCTGCGGAGTAAACTGTTTCCATGTGTCAATTGCTAGGAATGAACAGCCGCTTGCCGGCCAGCCTGACCCTGAGCTTCACCGGGTTTTCGCAACGGGGCGGCTGCACGGACCACCATTCCGATGGCTGGGGTATCGCTTTCTTTGAAAGCGAAGGCAATCTGCCGGGAAAAGCAGCCCGGCACTTTGTGGACAAAGAGAGTGCAGCAACCTCGCCGATTGCGAAGATGCTCAAGTCCTACCCGATCAAAAGCCACAACGTGGTGGCGCATGTGCGCAAAGCCACCGTCGGTGCGGTGACCCTCGAGAACTGCCACCCCTTCACCCGGGAACTCTGGGGCCGCTACTGGGTGTTTGCCCACAATGGCGACCTGAAAGAATTCCAACCGCCCTTGCACGGCAGCTTCAAGCCGGTGGGCAGCACCGACAGCGAATTGGCATTCTGCTGGCTGCTTCAAGAGCTCAACAAATCGCATGTCACGGTGCCCTCGGTCGAAGAGTTGACCAACACCCTGTCGGAGTTGGTGCCCCAAATCGCGCGCCACGGGACATTCAACTTTTTGCTCAGCAACGGCCAGGCGCTGTGGGCCCATGCCAGCACCAAGCTTTGTTATGTGTCGCGGCAGCACCCCTTCCCCGAAGTGCAGCTCAAGGATGAGGATGTGACGGTCGATTTGTCTGACCTCAACGGCCCCGAAGACCGCCAGGTGATCGTGGTGACCGAACCCTTGACGACCAATGAGGCCTGGGTGGCCATGGAGTCGGGTGAGTTGCAGGCCTTTGTCGAAGGCCGCCCGGTGGTGCGCGCTGTGTGCAAAACCACCCTGACGGCCGCTGCTGCAGCGGCTGCGGCCCTGCGACAAGCAGAAGAGGCTGCCAAAGCCGCAGCCCTGGCAGCCCCTGCTGCGAATTAACGATCACACGCCCTGCTATGGGTGAACGGCCTCGAGGCCGCACCCGCGTCGCTCTTAAGGCTTGCAGCCGTACTGGCCTTTTTTGCTGTTCTCAAAATAGCTCAAGTCGCCGCTACACACTGGCTTCACAGCGGGGAATGCGGTCCCGGCCTTGGCCGCGCAGGTGAAGGTCCCGGTTTTGGCGTTGAGTTTGCCGGACAGCTTCCAAGGCTTTTCGCAGACCTCTGCAGCTTTCACCGCAGCGGACGCCACAGGCGCGGCGGCTTTAGCAACTCCGGTGACGGTGATGTCGACAGCCCGCTCTTGGCCGCCGCAGTTGGGGTGGTTCTGGACGTTCTTGCCGCCCAGCGTGACATGGTAGGAGCCCGGCTTGTCAAAGGTGCGAGTTATCACCAAGGGCACAGGGGTGTTGATGTTGCTGACGGCGTCCTTGAAGGTGCCATCACCAAAGCCCACCACGAATCCGCAGTAATTGGCATTGATCACATCAATGTTGGCCGTAATGGTGACGGGCTCGCCCACTTTGACGTTGGTGGAAGACGCCGTAATGGTGCCGAGCACCTGGGCTTGGGCAGCGCCGGCGAGCAAGAGGCTTGCGGCAGTCAGGATAGAAGCGAGAGTACGTGATGTCATGGGGCGGTCTCCAAAGAATTGCGAGCCGCTGCACCCGGTTGGCCAGCGCGCTACAGCAGCCATTGTGTGACTAGCTCGCGCCTGCCGCTAGGGGCTGATTGGCCGCTTTTGCAGCGAAACCAGCTATCTGTGAACTATGTCAGCCCCCGATGCGGACTTATTTGGCAAACAAACGGCCGATGTCCGAAAACGCTTTCACCTCAATCGCGTTGCCCGAG
>DGQR01000122.1 GCA_002390825.1 Rhodoferax sp. UBA4409 | reverse complement strand
GGCTCAAGCGCGAGCCCCGGGGCGACACCGACGTCAGCCGCACCGACCTCAAGCGTGAGAGCACCGAGCTGCAGAAGCTGGGCGAATCCCTGCTGAACCTGCGCGCCGATCTGCTGGCCAAGCTGGAACTGCCGGACAAGCTGCTGGAGGCCATGGCCGGGGCCAAGCGCATCACCAACTTCGAAGGCAAACGCCGCCAGATGCAGTTCATCGGCAAGCTGATGCGCAAACTCGACCCGGCCAAATGGGACCAGATCCGCGCAGCGCTCGAAGAACAGCATATGCCGTCGGTCCAAGAAACCATGGTGCTCCACCAGGCCGAACAATGGCGCGACCGGCTGATTGCCGATGACGATGCCGTCGGCCAGTGGCTCAATCTGAGCCCCGACACCGACAGCCAGCAACTGCGGGCCCTGGTCCGCCAGGCTCGCAAAGACGCCAAACCAGAAAAGCCCGGCGAAGCCATCCGCCATGGCCGCTCGTACCGCGAAATTTTTCAACTCGTGCGCGAGTCCTTGCTGGCCCATCAGGAAGCATCGAAGCAAGATGCGGCTGCCAAGGATGACGAAGGAGATGAGGATTGAGCGGTAGCGCGATGGATGAGGTGCGCATCGGCTTGGTATCTATCAGCGACAGGGCCTCTGCCGGCGTCTATGAAGACAAAGGCATACCGGCGCTGCAAGACTGGATCAGCCGCGCGGTGCAGAACCCGGTGGTGTTTGAAACCCGCTTGATTGCCGACGACCAGCATACGATCGAGGACACCTTGATCGCACTGGTGGACGCGCGCTGCGCCCTGGTGCTGACCACGGGCGGCACTGGCCCGGCCCTGCGGGACGTCACTCCGGAAGCCACGCTGGCAGTCGCACACAAGCAGATGCCGGGCTTTGGCGAGCAAATGCGCGCCATCAGCCTGAACTTTGTGCCCACGGCGATTTTGTCGCGCCAGGTCGCCGTCATCCGCAACCAGACACTCATCATCAACCTGCCGGGCCAACCCAAGGCAATAGCAGAAACCCTGGAAGGCGTGAAGGACGCCGAGGGCAAGCAAGTGGTACCTGGCATCTTTGCGGCCGTGCCCTACTGCGTGGACCTGATCGGTGGCCCGTACATTGACACGGTGGACACCGTCTGCAAGGCCTTCCGCCCCAAAAGCGCCATCCGCCCGACGCAGGGCTGAGGAAGCTCTTCGTTTCGGTAAGCGCCACCTATTCGACGCGCGTGTCTTAACCCAAAAACACCGCAGGTCTGGCTCCGCCAGCCTGCTGGTGTTGCCCCCTGCAAGGGGGAAGCGGCAAAGCCGCTCGGGGGTGAACTCTACTTCCCGATCAGCTCGTTAATTTTCGCGGCCTCAAAGCACTCTTTGCGGGCCGCGTCTTTGGGCACGCAGTCGCTGTCAGCCAAGCGCGCAGAGAGTTGTTCCACGGCTTTCCACAACATCGCTATCTGGTGGTCTTGCCCGGAGGCGCTGTCCACCAAGCCACGCAGAGCCTGGCTCACCGGGTCGTCGTCTTGGGTGATGCCATAGGCGGTGAACTTGCGGTCTGGGGTGGTCACATCCGCACTCATGCCCTCTTTGCTGGGGATGATGCGCGCCGGAATGCCGACCGCTGTCGCCCCTGCCGGCACCGGCTTGATGACCACTGCGTTGCTGCCGATTTTGGCGCCGTCACCCACTTCAAAACCACCCAGCACTTTGGCACCGGCACTCACCACCACGTCTTTGCCCAGTGTGGGGTGGCGCTTGGCGCCCTTGTACAGGCTGGTGCCGCCCAAGGTCACGCCCTGATAAATCGTGCAACCGTCGCCGATCTCGGCCGTCTCCCCCACCACCGCGCCCATGGCGTGGTCAAAAAATACGCGCTCACCCAGCTTGGCCCCGGGGTGAATTTCAATCCCGGTCAGAAAGCGGGCAATGTGGGAAGTAAAGCGCCCCAGCCACTTCAGGCCGTGGGTCCAGAACCAATGCGCCAGACGGTGCAACACCACCGCGTGCAGGCCGGGATAACAGGTGATGACCTCCCAGGTACTGCGGGCAGCGGGGTCACGGTCAAGGATGCACTGGATGTCGGATCGGATGCGGGCAAACATAGCGGCAGTCTATCCCTTCAAGACCGGCTTGCCGTCTATCGCCACCAAATCCGCACTGCGGGCAGGCGATTGCGGGTTTTGCTGCAGGATGGCCTTGGCAATGCCGCGCAGGATGTGGATTTCCTCTTGCGTGACCTGCGCCCGGTTGAACAGGGCATTGAGTCGGGGCATCAGTTTTTTGGGCGCCGCAGGATCGAGAAACCCCAGCTGCACGAGCGACTGCTCCAGATGCGTCAGCATGCCCGTTACCTGCGCTGCATCAGCCAGGTGTGACGGAGCGACAGGAGACTGAACTCCAAAACCACCCAAGGCCAAGCGCCACTCATAGGCAATGACCTGCAGGGCCGCGCCGATATTGAGGGAGCCGAAGGACGGATTACTGGGAATGGACAGGCAGACGTGGCAGCGGTAGACGTCTTCATTGCGCATACCAAAGCGCTCAGAGCCGAACAAAAAGCCGATGCCTTGTTGCCCCTGCACTGCAGGTTCAGATGCCAAATCATTGCCCGGCGCCGATGGCGTCTGCGCGAGCAGCTCCTTTTTCAATAGCGCTTCGAAGTGCTCCCGTGGCGTAGTGGTGGGCGGCCCGAAGTCCCGCGGGGTCATGGCCGTGGCGCACAAATGGGTGATGCCATCCAGCGCCTCATCCAGGGTTTCAACGATGCGGCACTTGTCCAGCACATCCAAGGCGCCGCTGGCGCGCTGAATGGTTTCTTCCCGGCGCAACACATTGGGCCAGCGGGGCGCGACCAACACAAGATCGTCGAAACCCATCGTTTTGATGGCGCGGGCAGCGGCGCCCACATTGCCAGCGTGGCTGGTATTGATGAGGATAAATCGGGTGTGCATGCAGACTGAATGAGGCCAAATTGCTGCAACCGCACAAAGATAGGGTGCGCAACCAAAGCCGAACCGTTAAAATGCGCCTATTGTCGCCGCCTGCATCGCCAGGCGGTCCTTCCAGTTCTTCCCCCACAATTTATGACGCTTAATCTGCACCCCATGGCCAACGTGGCCATCAAGGCCGCCCGCACCGCCGGTTCCATCATCAACCGCGCTGCGCTGGACATCGAATCCGTTCGCGTGTCCCAGAAAAAGGCCAACGACTTTGTCACGGAAGTGGACAAGGCTGCAGAGCAAGCGATCATAGAAACCCTGCTGACGGCCTACCCCGGCCACGGCATCCTCGCCGAAGAATCGGGCAGCGAATTCGGCGCCCGCGACTCCGAATACGTCTGGATCATCGACCCGCTGGACGGCACCACCAACTTCATCCACGGCCTGCCGGTGTACTGCGTGAGCATTGCTCTGGCGGTGCGCGGCAAGGTCGAGCAAGCCGTGGTGTACGACCCTACCCGCAACGACCTGTTTACCGCCACCAAAGGCCGCGGCGCTTACCTGAACGACCGCCGCATCCGCGTCTCCAAGCGCACCCAGCTCAAAGAGTCGCTGATTTCCACCGGCTTCCCCTTCCGCCAGGGTGACAACTTCAACCAATACCTGCAAATGATGGGCGACGTGATGCAACGCACCGCCGGCCTGCGCCGCCCCGGCGCTGCTGCGCTGGATTTGGCCTATGTGGCGGCCGGCTACACCGAAGGCTTCTTTGAGCTCGGCCTGCAACCTTGGGATGTCGCAGCTGGCTCCTTGCTGGTCACCGAAGCCGGTGGGCTGGTGGGTAACTTCACCGGTGAAGCTGATTTCCTGGAGCAGCACGAGTGCCTGGCCGGCAACCCGCGCGTCTACGGTCAGCTGGTCAACCTTTTGGGCAAGTACAGCAAGTTCGCCCCTGCCGGCGAAAAAGCGGCTTTGCGTCAGGCTGCCATCGAAGCCGACAACCCGGTCGCCGCTGAGCCAGCAGCACCCGCAGCAAGCGGCGAAGACGCCCCCTTTTAATTGAAGCGAAACTCGGCTACCGGCACCGGTCGGCCGAACAGATACCCCTGAAACAAGGTGCAGCCCTGATCCAGCAGGAACTGGCGCTGCCCCTCGGTTTCCACCCCCTCGGCCACCACATCAAAGCCGAGGCTTCGCCCCAAGGCGAGCACCGTGCGGGCAATGGCCGCATCGTTGTGGTCGGTGAGCACATCCCGCACAAACGACTGGTCGATTTTGAGCTGCTGCAAGGGCAGCATTTTCAAATACGACAGCGATGAATAGCCGGTTCCAAAATCATCCAGCGCAAAGCGCACGCCCAGGCTTCTGAGGGCGGCCATTTTCATGATGGCATCCTGGGTGTCGGTGAGCAGCAGGCTCTCCGTCAACTCGAGCTTGAGTAGCTTGGGGTCGGCTCCGGTTTGCTGGAGCGCACCCTGCACTTGGGACACAAATTCATCCTGGCGGAACTGACGGGCGCTCACATTCACCGCAACGGTCAGGTGGGCACTCAGAGGGTCCGACGCCCACAGCGCCAGCTGCGCGCACGCGGTTTGCAACACCCACACACCCACCGGAATGATCAAGCCGGTCTGCTCTGCCAATGGCACAAACTCCAAGGGTGACACCAGACCGCGCGCCGGATGGAGCCAGCGCAACAGCGCTTCAGCGCCCACCACAGCTCTGTTCGCATCCACCACGGGCTGGTAGTACAACATCAATTCACCGCGCTTCAACCCGAGGCGCAGGTCCGACTCCAGCTCGGCGCGTTGGGCCACCATCAACTGCATGGCCGGATCGAAAAACCGCAGCGTATTACGGCCCGCCGCTTTAGCTTCGTACATTGCCAAATCAGCTTGCTTGAGCAGCTCATCCACCGACTGGCGCTGCCCGTGAATCAGCACAATGCCCAGACTGGGGGTGCTGTGGTGCGGGCCGCCGGGCAGGTCATACGGGGCATTCAACTGGAGCAGGATTTTTTGCCCCACCGCTTCGGCTTGGAGGCCCGCCTGGGCCGCGGTGCCATCGAGGTCTTGCAACAGAACAATGAACTCATCCCCACCCAGGCGGGCCACTGTGTCGGATTCACGGACGCAGGCTTGCAGGCGTCTGGCAACCAGGGTGAGCAACCGGTCGCCGACATCGTGCCCCCGGGTGTCATTGAGGTCTTTGAAGTTGTCCAAGTCAATGAACAGCAATGCTCCGTGCAGGCGCCCGCGGGCGCAGGCCGCCACTGCGTACTGCAAGTGGTCTTGCAGCAACCTGCGGTTCGGCAAGTCGGTGAGCACATCGTAAAAGGCGAGTCGCTCAATCTTGGCTTCGTCCGCCTTGCGCTCGGTAATACTCCGTCCGATGCCCCGGTAGCCCTTGAACACGCCATGCGAATCAAAAATGGGAGCGCCGCTGACAGAGATCCAAAACACGACACCGTCCGCATCGTGGTCACACAGCTCCAGCTCATAGAAAGGCAGCCTTGCATCCAGCAGGGCGCGATGGGCTTGCCAATCAGCTTCTGTCATGTTGATCGCACCGGCATCCCATCGGGTTAATCCGATATTCCGCTCCCCTGTTTTGGTCTTGCCGGCCTGCAAGGCGCCGTCAAAACGAATGAAGCGGTGATCAGCATCCTGCTCCCAGT
>DGQR01000041.1 GCA_002390825.1 Rhodoferax sp. UBA4409 | reverse complement strand
GTTCACGGTCTGGTGGGCCTGCTTGGGGCTGCATACGTCAAATGCTTGCCTCATGGGTGCACCTCGCAGATGCGCAGGAGTAGGTCACCCAGCGGGATGATCTGGCCCACTTGCGCGCGGAACATGTCCACGGGCAGGGTCAGCTTGATCTCCACCGTGTGCCAGTTGCCCCGGCCTTTGGGTTTGCAAATCAGGGTCACAGAGTTCCCCCCGGATGGTGCTTGCGCTTTGCCTCCAAGTAGGCGGCTTGTGCTTGATCGGCAGAGGGAAATGACCCGAGATACTTGTACTTTTGGCCGATCTTGATTTCGGAAAAGTAGTGATTTCGGCGTGCACTAAACCGGACACCGAGGATTCCGGTTTTGCTGTCAGAGCGTGCCGATCGGCGGTTTTGATGGTTCACAGATCGAGGCACATCCCGCAGATTTTCTAAGCGGTTGTCCGCTTTGTTTCCATTGATGTGGTCGATTTCATGGGCTGGCCAAGCACCATGAACCATCAGCCAAATGACTCGGTGCGCCATCAGCATTTCGTGATCAATGCACACATGGACATACCCGTTGTGTGCAACGGTTCCAGCTACATCACCGGGCTTTTTGTTGCCGCGTGCAATCTTTCGGACTAGGTTCCCTGTGGCCGTGTCATAGTGAAAGTACTCGAGCGCTTTTGACTGGGTGAGCTTGCTCATGCGATCTCCCGCATCAAGTAATGGCCGATCAAAATTGCCTCTGCTCTGTTGTGGTCACGAACCCGTGTAACCGGTGCGGAGGGGTACAGGCGCAGGGCGCAGGCGCGGCTGGCGTCTTTGTCGGTGCCCAGTCCGTAGGGCTTTTTCCAGTCCCGTGGGTTGATGATGGTCATGCCCTTGGGCGCCACCTTCCCGCAGACCAGCGCGCGGATCACCCCGAAGGTGTCGAACTGGCTTGCAACCGTCTGGGCTGGCAGTGTGGGCATGGGGATCGGGCGCTCGATGCAGGCGTGCACCGATTCCTTCGCCCATTCGTACTTTGTGGACCACTCGCGCAGGATGTCCTGCATGGCGTCAGCGTCCACCCAGCGCAGCATCTTCCCGGTGCTGGTGCCGTTGGGTGCGGTGGGGATGTCTGCGCATTCCAGCAGGCCACGCTGGGGGCATAGCAGGGCCAAGGCGCCGGTCAGGCCGGGGTCAACTCCGATGAACATCACAGTTCACCCCCTTTCGTGCGCGTCAGGCTGGTGGGGCGTTCACCCTTCCAGTTCGAGAAGAGCATGGTCTGACCTTGGAAGCGGGCAGACAGGACTCCGCAGGCTCCGCCGCGATGTTTGGCAAGGATGAGCTCCGCGAACTCCTTCCAGTCGGACCCCATGTCGGGTGTGACCTGATACGGGCGGTGCACGAAAAGCACCACATCCGCGTCCTGTTCGATGTCTCCCGACTCCCGCAGGTCCGCCAGGATCGGGCGCTGGTTCGGGCGCTTCTCCACTTCGCGGTTCAGCTGGGACAGCAGGAGGATGGCGATGCCGAGCTCCTTGGCTAGTGCCTTGATCCCGCGGCTGATCTCCCCGATACGCTCGGCGCGGCTGGCCTTGCGGTCGGTGCTTTCCATGAGCCCGATGTAGTCAATCACCAGCACAGACAGACCGTGTCGGCGCTTCAGAGCTCGGGCCTTGCTGCGCAGCTGATTGATGGTCAGGGCGGACTGATCAGTGACGTACAGCGGAGTGAGGCGGATGTTTTCCACCGTCTTGCTGACGGATGACCAGTCGAGCTCACTCATGCGTTCAGGGAAAAGAATCTTGTCGTACCGGACCCCGGACTTCATGACCATGCGGCGCTCTTGCACTTCTTCCTTGGGCATTTCCATGGACATCACACCCACCGGTTTGCCCTCGTTCGTCGCCACGTGCTCACCGATGGATAAGGCCAGAGCAGTCTTGCCCATGGATGGGCGGGCTGCGATCACGTAGACCTTGCCCGGACGCAAGCCGCCGTTCAGCTTTTCGTCGAGCTCCGCAATACCGGTGGGGGTGAAGTCGCCCGCGTTGGGGTTGTCATGGCGTTCCTGCAGCTGATCCAGCACTTGCACGATCCCTGCGTCACTGGTCTGCCATTCGTCGCTCTTGGTTTCTTGGTCGCCAATGGCGAAAACCTTCTGCTGCACTTCGTCCAAGAGCTCAGCCATAGACCGGCTGCCGGGGTTGAAGGCGGATGTGGCGATGTCGTTGCCTGTGCTGATCAGCCTGCGCAGCACTGCCCGCTCCTTCACGATCTCCGCATATCGGCGGATATTCGCAGCGCTGGGGATGAACTGGGCCAGCCCGTTCAGGTACTCCAAGCCGCCGAAGTCTTGGCCCTTGCTGTGGGCTATCAGCCACTCGTAGACCGTCACCACATCGGCCGGCTTGTTGGAGTTCACCAGACTGCCCACAGCGGCAAAAATCAGGCGGTGCTCATGGCGATAGAAGTCCGTGTCCAGCAGGATGTCACAGACGCGGTCCCATGCGTTGTTGTCCAGGAGCAGAGCTCCGAGCACGCTGGATTCCGCCTCGATGCTGTGGGGTGGCACTCGCAGTGCTAGGGATGGATCGTCGTTTTGGTTCATGGGTGCCTCCGGTTTATGTTTTTTCGATGACATGGGTCTTGCCCTTGTCGGTCAGTAGAAATTCAAGGTCTGGCTTCCAGTTCGCGTGATCACCGGTGCGGGGGGTCCGGCCCATCAGGAAGTCGTTTTGTTTGGCACGGGCGAAGTACTCGCCAATCCAGCCCAGTGCCTCTTCGGCGTTGGTTGCGCGGGGCGTGCCATCCGTGCGCTGGCTGGTCAGAACCCAGACCCAGAACTGGCTCAGCGCCTTCTTGCGCTTGTCGGTCATCAGGCGAACCGCTGGCAGCTCTGGCAGATGTTGGTGATACAGGTCGATCAGGTTCTGAGTTGGGCAGGTCGGCAGCTTGGCTGCTGACGTATCTGTATTACTTCTCTTCTCTTCTCTTCTCTTCTCTTCTGTGGTGACGCCGTCACGTGACGCGTCACGTTTTCCCGTGACGCCGTTCGTGACGCCTAAAACCTTCTCTGCAGCCTTACGATCGCGGTACTCTTTGGCCCGTTCTGCATTGGTTTTTGCATGGGTAGAACGCTCCTGTTCTACGGTGTTGTGCTCAATGAAATTGCCGAATTCCAGACCCTCACCATCAGGCAGTTCTGTGATCCAGTCCACCGCTGCCATTGCGGCCCCAAATCCGGGGATTCCGGACATCACATCCACCTCAAAAAGACCAGCGTGGCGCAGATGACCGTCACGGCCAACGCTCTCATTTACGGCAGTCCAGACAGGTAAAAGCCCTCCGACAATTACCCGCGTCACGATCGTCACGTGACGCAACGTGACGGCGTGCGTGACGTTTTCCGTTACATCACTGTTCGCATACCACTCCCGAAACTCAGGGTAGGAAAGGAGCTTGCGGGCCATCTTCGTGACCTTGGGATTGGTCAGAAGGCTTGCGCGCATCTTGATCCAGTCAGCCATGGACAACCCCCTCCAACGCTTGCTTGTCAGCCTCGCCAGTGGTCACAAAGAAGCAAGCCTCCAGCCGTGCCACCTGAGCAGCAGAGCGGCCCCGGATCGCTTCGTTCTGGGCTTGGAGCCACAGATCAGCGTCCTCGCGGTTTCCCGCCTCGTAGGCCTTGCGCATGCGATCTCCGCAGGCCTTGATGAAGTCTTCGCGCTCTTGGTCGTTCATGCTGCCCTCCGCAATTGGCTCAGCTGCTCTTCCAGTTCGCGGATCTGGGCGTCCTTGGACTTGTCCACCAGATCGCAATTGAGGCGATAGGCTTCATACTGGGCCGGCGCACGGTTGCCACAGAGGGCCATCAGGTCCAGGCGCTTGTTAGATGGGAAGTTGCCCCGGCCTTTACGCAGGCGGGAGAAGTGGCCCTTGTCGATCCCCAGAGCATCACGGATAGCTTCGTCGCTCAGGTTGGACAAGTTCATGCACAGGTTCAGCGCTGCCAGCTCGTCCTTACAGGCGCGAATCAGCTCCATCGGAACGTCCACCGGCCGGCGCATTTCGGCCAGCATTGGGATCTCTCGTTGCGAATAGTTGCTCATGGTTGACTCCGGTTGACTTCGGATTTCTTCAAAAAAAAGGGACAGTTGCGGCTATGACAAACCGCGATCCCTTCAAACCATCAACCCTTTGCGGGGGTGGACTGGGCTGCAGCGCCAGCGGGTGCGGCTTCTGCCTCGATACCGGCCTGCATGCGCAGAACGTCCCAAGCGATGTCGGGGCGCAGCTCTTCGCAGCGGACAGCGCCGCCGGTAGCGCGTTCGATCAGGGGGCAGTGCTCAGCAGGAACACGGCGGCCGGGTTCTTTCCACTGGCTGACAGCGCCCTTGCTGACTTTGAGCAGGTTGGCCAGGGCGGTTTGGGAGCCGATGATCTCGGCGGCTTTGTCTAGTGCGTGCATATGACCTCGTTTAGAAATTCACGACAAGTATAGAACGGCTATACCTATGAGTCAAGAAAATCTCGTCCCGCTTCGTTCAGGGATTCTTTACAGTCGTGCCGTGAAAATTAGTGAATGGGTCCGAGAGGCCAGAACCAAAGCCAAGCTGTCTCAAGAGAAGCTGGGCGACTTATTGAGCTGCACGAAGGGCAACGTGTCAGGCTGGGAAAACGACCGTCACCAGCCAAGCTATGAGCAGATGCTGCTGATATCGCAGTACACCGGCTACCCAATGCCCGGCCAAGCTACAGAAGCAGAGCTGGGTGCGTTTGCCGTTCCCGGGTTCTCCAGCTTTTTCAAGACTTTCGGGGCTGTCACCCCCCCAAACATTCAAGATGATTTGAATGTAGCCATTCACCATTCAGAAGGCGCAGCACAAAGAAGCGCTTGGGAGCAGGAGGTGCGGGCTTTCCACGCATCCCTGAAAAAACAATCGAGCGGCCTAGCCGCCGCAGAATCGTCGCTCACACCCATCCTTTCTTGGGAGCATGAGGACGATCTGCCACCAGGGGAGTTTGTAATGATTCCGAGGCTGAGCGTCATGCTTTCAGCTGGCAACGGACATGAGCAGATCGGCATCGAGTTCAGCAAGGGGATGCCGCAGGCCTTCCGCGCTGAATGGATCCGAGAGCAAAAGCTGAAGCCCAACAAATTAGCGGCTATGACGGCGGACGGTGAGAGCATGGAGCCCGCCATCTTTCACGGGGACAGCCTACTGGTCGACACCTCACAAAACACCGTGATGGACGGCAAGGTGTATGCCCTTTGGTATGACGGTGGGGAGCGGGTAAAGCGCCTATTCCGTCTACCCGGCGGAGGGATGCGCATCCAATCAGACAACCCCCAGCACCACACCATCGAACTACAACCCGAGCATGTGGAGCTTGTGCGGGTGATTGGCCGGGTAGTTCACCGTAGCGGAAGAGGGGGACTCTAATGTTTGCGCGCATGCTTTACGCGGATGAAGAACGCTCATTGCAAATTAACTGGATGGGTCTTGGTGCACTGACGACTGTGGACAAATTTGGCGGTGTCCGGCGTGCTACCAGCCTTCAAAAAAGTTATTTCATGGGCGTGATCGAGGGCCTATCAAAACGCGGGGTCTCCATTGAACCAAACGACAACACGTTTAAAGAAGTGTGCGAGTCCTTCGCCGAGGCATTGGAAAGCTCACCGAGTTCATTGGTATGGCAGGTGATGTTTTCACGCTCGCCTGATGACATGGCAGCCGAAATTGTTCAATCGCAAGCAACAGATTAGCGCTCTCATATTGATAGCTGCTTTCTCAATATCCACGGGGGCTATTGGCAAAATTCCCCGCAATTCCAAAGTGCTCCGAGAATTCCAAAAGCAAACCCCCTGCCCTGCCACCCAGTCCAAAACCGGACGATGCCCCGGTTGGCAGATCGACCATATAGAACCCCTGTGCGCTGGCGGTGCTGACCGTCTGGAGAACCTTCAATGGCTCACCGTGCAAGAGCACAAATGGAAGACCCGCACGGACGTTAGGGTGTGCCGATCCCTCCCCAAATAGACTAAACCCACCCCATACAGACCGCCCATCGAGGCGGTTTTTTTCCGCCTGTTTCTATTCAATGGATAGAAATTCTGGATTTATTTGTATAGAACCCCTTTACATTGGGTATAGAACGACTATACTTTCTCCATCGAAACGCAAAACGTGATGGAGGAAGAAATGCAGTACAGCACCAACCCAGTGGCAGACGCAGAGGCCAACTACTCGGCCCGCTTCAAGGCAGACGAAGCTGGCAATAAAGCCGAATCCCTGATGCAGGACGCCTATCTGGCAGCCTGCCGCAAGGGTGACGCCAACGCACTCGCCACCTTTGCCCCGATGGTCAAAGACCACGAAGCCGCACGGAAGCTGCAACTTGTGGGAGACGCCACCCCGTTGCGTTACGAAACACTTTCAGAAGTGCTGCGCGATTCGCTGGACTTCACCACTGGCCCAGCCTTGGCTGAACTGCACCAGCTGCTTTTGAACGTTGCGAACAACCACGACTTGGTGAACCAGCCAGCCCACGCCCGTGCCCTGCTGCTGCGCATGTCCTCCAAGTGGGCATGGTTCAACTCCAGCGAGGAGTGATCCATGAAGCGCTTTATCCGGCGCCTGCGATCCATTGGCGCACGTATTGAAAACACCCGCTATTGGATTGGCCGCGGCATGTCACTCGGGCATGCGTGGGTCAAGGCTGATGTCACCTTTAACCACTCGAAACAACCATGAACTGCTGCGACTCCTACGGCCAATGCCAACAGGGCTCTGAATGCCCTGCCCGAATCAGCCCTGCCCAGTGCCTCAAGGCTGGTTTTTGCCAGAGCACCCATGAATGCCACTGTGAAAAAACCGTCAATGAAGGCAGCCAACCATGGGCGCGCTTCGACTGCTTCGCCCGTGAGGTAGTCGCTTTCATCCTCGGAATGCTCTTTGTGCTTGCCCTGCTTGTGGCCTGCACCTTTCTTTAATCACCGGAGAAAAACACCATGAACGATGTCATCGAAATGCAGGAGCAGACCGCCCTGCCAGTAGTCACCAACCCCACACCGTCCCACCTGTTGCAGATGGCAGTCCAGCAAGGTGCCGATCTGGACAAGCTGGAGCGCCTGATGGCCCTGCAAGAACGCTGGGAGGCCAACGAAGCCCGCAAGGCCTACGACACCGCTTTTGCTGCCTTCAAGGCCGAAGCTGTGCGGATCGTGAAGAACCGCCATGTGACAGCTGGCCCCCTGGCTGGCAAGGCATACGCCGAGCTGTTCAGCGTGGTGAATGCCGTGACCCCTGCCCTCTCCAAGTTCGGGCTCAGCTCTTCATGGAAGATCACCAAGGACGAGCCCCAATGGCTGGAGGTGACTTGCACCATCAAGCATGTGGCCGGCCATACCGAATCCGTTTCTATGGGTGGGCCTCCTGATGTGGGTGGCGCCAAGAACGCGATCCAGGCCCGCGCTTCCACTGTCTCCTATCTGGAGCGCT
This sequence comes from Rhodoferax sp. UBA4409, assembly GCA_002390825.1. Lineage (GTDB taxonomy): Bacteria > Pseudomonadota > Gammaproteobacteria > Burkholderiales > Burkholderiaceae_C > Allorhodoferax. The sequence goes on along the minus strand of DGQR01000041.1, from coordinate 7,125 downwards.
ACACCCTGAAGGCCATCACCGGCTTGTCAGAACAGGACGACGATGACAACGGCGGCCGCGGTGCACACCAGCAAACCCAGCAAGGTGGCGAAGACCTGAAGCCCCTGATTGACGCAGGCCAAGACGCGGCCATGAACGGCATGGCATCCCTGACCAATTGGTGGGGCGGGCTGACTGCCAAGCAGCGCAGCGCCATGAACAAGGAATTTCCCAAGCTGCGCGCGGCTGCCAACGGCGCGGACGGTGCGCAATGAACCTCCTGATCCGCTGCAGCTCCATCGGCAAGCTGATGACCGAGCCCAAGACCAAGGCCGAAGGGCCTTTGTCGGTAGGGGCCAAGACCTACATCCGCAGCCTCGTCTCTCAAGCCATCTTCGGGGTGGACTTCGAGGTTAGCTCCAAGGAAATGGAGAAGGGCCAGCTGATGGAAGGCGAAGCCATCGCCCTCTTGAATCGTGTGCGGGGCCTGTCCCTCACCAAAAACACCGAGCGCAAGGAAAACGACTGGATCACCGGAGAGGCTGACCTGTTCGACACCTCCGCGCGCCGTGGCCACGACCTGAAGTGCTCATGGTCTGTCGCCACCTTCCCCATCGCCACCGTGGACTGTGAAGACAAGCTCTACGAGTGGCAGATGCGGGGCTACATGTGGCTCTGGGATGCCAGCGAGTGGGAGGTGAACTACGCCCTGCTCAGCACTCCCGAGCACCTGATCCGATACGAGCCGGCCAGCATGCACTTTGTTGACCACGTACCCGAGCACCTGCGCCTGACCACTTGGAAGGTCGAGCGCGATGCAGCCAAAGAAGCCTTGATGGTCGAAAAGATCAAGGCCGCCCGCGTCTACGCCTCCGAGGTGCTGGACCACTTCAACCAATCCCATTCCCTCACCACCTGAAAGGTAACCATGTCCCTAGTACTCGAAACCCTGACAAAAGCAAAAATCACCGATGTGGTGGTGCTGTCCCAAAAGAACCGCGAACCAGACCAGAACCCCGGCGCTGCCCTGACCTTCAGCCTGGAGCTGAGCAACAACGCCTTGAGCTACTTCGACGGCTCCCTGAAGTCGTTCCTGTACACCAAGTCCGCCGCATCCTCTGCCGGCCAGCAAGGTCTGGAAGGCGTGGAAGAGGTCAGCGATATGCCGAACCTCACTAAGGCCGGTATCAAGCTGGGCAAGTTCTCATGGTCCCAAGACCTCTATGGCTATGAGCTGACCATCGACCACGGCATGGGCGATAAGTCCAATCTGGTGCTGGGTGACTGCATCCTGTCCAACTTCAAGGTAGAGCCCAAGGAAGGCGGCACCATCGTGCTGGGTTTCTTGCTGGAGTCGCAGGACGTGCCGGAAAAGGTGTTCGGCAAGCTGGCAACCCTCAAGAACCGCGAAGTGCAGATCACGCTGACCGCCCCCGAGGTCAAGCAGGAAAGCATCTAAGCCATGACAGCCATGCGGTTCCTAAGCGTGTGCTCCGGCATTGAAGCGGCAAGCGTAGCCTGGGGGCCGCTTGGCTGGAAGGCTGTGGCCTTCTCCGAGATTGAGTCCTTCCCCTGCGCCTTGCTGGCTCACCACTACCCCGATACCCCGAACTGGGGTGACATGACCAAATTCAAGGAATGGCCTGATGTCTCAATTGACCTTCTTTGCGGAGGAACCCCCTGCCAGTCCTTCAGTGTCGCAGGACTCCGAAAAGGACTGGATGACCCACGCGGTAACCTCATGCTTACCTTTGGTGCCATTGCTGCAAAGTATCGCCCCAAGTGGCTGGTATGGGAGAACGTCCCCGGCGTCCTGTTCAGTAACGGAGGCGCAGACTTTGGAGCCTTCCTCGGGATGCTGGGCCAACTCGGGTATGGGTTCGCCTACCGGGTTCTGGACGCTCAGTACTTCGGAGTGGCCCAAAGACGCCGCCGTGTGTTCGTTGTCGGATGTCTTGGAGACTGGCGAAGTGCCGCAGCGGTTCTTTTTGAGCGCCACAGCTTGCAGGGGCATCCTGCGCCGAGCCGTAAAACGGGGCAAGCAGTTACCCCAACAATTAGAGCGGGCGCTGCAAACGGTGGCGCAGGCCACGGAGCCAGGAGCGGAGACAGCAAAGACGAATTGATCGTCCCGGTTGAAACTTTATGCGTTGCCACGGGTCAAGCGGGCGCTGAAATTGGCGCTGAAATTGGCGCTGACATGGCTCCGACGCTCAACTGCAACCACGAAGCGCCGTATGTCGCGGGCGCACTTTGCAAAGCATCGTTCAGCGGTGGAGCTGGTGGACGGCCAGAGGGTGCGGCGGCTGGGCACTTTGTACCGGTGGCCTTTCCTGCAAACCTATCCGGCACCCAATGCGCCAGCGCTGAGGATGTTGCGCCAAGCATGGGGGCGGCAAACCCGACAGCAGTAGCTCTATCCGTTGCGCTTCGCGGGCGTGAGGGCGGTGCAACAGCCGAACTAGGTGACGAGGTGGCGGGTTGTCTGCGCGCCAGCAGTGGAGGTGGCGACAAACCGCACGTAATGGCACCAGCCTACACGACCAAGCTGCACAACACGCAGAGCAACCAAGCAGGCAAGGTCTACGAGGAATACAGCGTCAGCCTGGACCGCAGCAGCCCACCGCCTGCGCTACTGACAGCCATGCAGGTTCGCCGCCTGACCCCCGAGGAATGCGAGGCCCTCCAAGGCTTCCCCCGTGGGTACACCGACATCAAACCCAAGGGCAAGCCCACAGCAGACGGCCCACGCTACAAGGCGCTGGGCAACTCATGGGCTGTGCCTAACGTGCGCTGGATTGGAGAGCGGATTGAGGCAGTAGCCCACATCCAGCGTGCGAAAGAAGCTATCAAAAACGAAGCAGTAATGGAGGTTGCATGAGAAAAACAAGCGCATACGCCCGCAAGATTCGCCGAGTGGGCAAAACCTACAACGCCGCCGAAGCGTTTAACGCCATTCAGCGCTGCCGGCAGTTCACCAAGGAACCGCTGCCAGGTATGGAGTCCGTGGCCGGCACCCAGACTGCGGCTGACAAAACCATGCTTCAGGTGCGAGAGGCCTATATGGCAATGAAGGACGCGGCCTGCATTGACCCTGTGCACGACTTCGATGTGCTGGCCCATGCCATTGGCGTGTCCGTAATCCGGGCGGTGCAGATCGCCGGGGAAGACGAATTCACCAACACCATGCTGCCCATCCTCCGCGCAGCCAATGAAGCACTGAGCCGCAGCCGTGAGCGATTCCTGCGGATCGGCCGCATGGGCTTCGATGGCCCTGCGATTGACCAAGTGATGGCAGGGGTCGAGCTGTACGAAACCATCGTGCAGGCCAGTTCCCCCGCCCAGATGACAGCCGCTACCGACGAGCGGCGCGCAACCGTGAAAGCACAGCAATGACACTCACAGACCAAATGATTGAAGCATGCAAGACGGCCAAAGGCCTGACCCGCGCGGAAATTGCGCAGCTGCTTGGACGCCCTGCAAACAACGTGATCAACATCGCGGACCTGCTGGTGAAGGAGGGACGCCTGCACAAGTCCGGAGTTCGCCGCGCTTATCGGTACTTCACAGACAAGGCACACGCGGACGCTTGGGCACTTGTCGCAAAAGATGCCTACGCGGCCCAGCTCTCCGCCAACCGCGAAGCCACCCGGATCACGCGTAACGAATCGCGGCGCACCGGTAACCCCATGGGCCGCCCAGCTGCGCCCGTGGTGGTTCGCCAATCAGCAGCACCGAAGCCCGCACCCAAGCCCACGAAGGTGATCTGGCCGGAGCATGTGAAGGTCTACGTGGCCCCCACCCCTCCCGGGCGTTTCCACTTTGAACCACCGCCAGGCTGGGCCGGTGAGATTTCCAAGGACTGGATGAACCGGAGAACACAAGGAGCAGGCGCATGACTGGATGGTGGCACGACACAGAGCAAGAGAAAACGCCCATTGGGCCGCAAGACGTTTGAGAGGTTGATATGAGCTTACTGAGTGAACAAGACATTGCGCTTGCTTGGATTGGGGTAAGCGACCCGATAGCGCTTGGAGGGAATTTCAAGGACAGCGAGCATGTCAAAAACTTTGCTGCAAACCTTGAGTCCGCGATTCTGGCGAAGCTGGGGGCGATGGAAGAACACGATGGCAACTATGCCCAATCCAATGCAAGCGCTGCCCGAGTTATTGCAGCCATCACCGCCATCAAGCAAGCACAGGAGCAGCGACCAACAGACCGAGACATCGCGGGAGAAAACCAGCAGTCAACAGATGAGCAAGCGGAGCCGGTGACACCCGCAGAGGCGCTGTCACTTGCCGAAGAATGGGAAGGCCAAGCCGGTGGACAACTAGCACCCCAGCTCACCACAAATGAGATAGCGGGGATGCTTGAGCAGTTTGCGACAGACCGCACCAAAGACTGGCCGCAGTGGATGCGTGATAACTCCCATGTTGCTACTGCCAGTTTTCCAGTGCGAGGCAAGCCAGCACCCAAGCAAGCGGAGCCAGTACAGCCATCATCGAAAAAGACACTGGCACTTGCGCAGGAAGTGCATAGACCTGCACGACCACAACGCGCCCGAGTACATCATTTGCGCCGAATTGGTACGGCTGAACAAGGCGCTATCGGCTTCGCCAACTCCACCGGAGGCGGCATGACTCCATTTATCCCAATCTGCCCACCATGCAATCAGAAGTGCAACCAGGGGCGAGACTGCCCACGGAGGAAGCAATGACCATGTTCCTCGATGCCGAAGAAATGGCGGACCTGACCGGCTACAAGCAGGCCAGCAAGCAGATCGCCCAGCTCAAACAGCAGAAGATCCCGTTCCACATCAATGCCGCCGGCCACCCGAAAGTGGCGCGGGCCATCCTTGAAGGTCAGCGCCAAGCCGCGGAGAAACCCAAGACCGCAACATGGAGTCCAGCATGGGCCGCAAACCGAGTGCCAACCTGAACTTGCCCAGCCGCATGCGCGCGCGCGTGCGAGGGGACAAGACTTACTATTTCTACGACCACGGCGGCCGGCCACGTAAGGAAACCTCTCTGGGCACGGATTACGTGATCGCAGTGCAGAAGTGGGCGGAGCTCCATGAAGCGGCCCCCACCGTGGCCATCACCGTGGGCTGGGCAATCGGCAAGTATCTAGCCTCCCCCCAGTTCGATGAAGTGAGCTTAGGCACCCAAGCGGATTACAAGTTCGCGCTGGACAAGTTGCTGAAGGCCTTCGGGGATGCGCCCATGGATCAGGTGCGGCCCAGCGTGGTGCAGCTCTACATTGATGACCGGAGCAAGGAAACCCGACACCGTGCCCTTCGTGAGAAGGCCGTGCTGTCCATGGTCTATTCATGGGCAATGGCTCGGGACTTCTGTGCCACCAACCCCGTGGCCGCTATCAAGACCAAGCGCCTACCCGGGCGCAAGGATGTGATCATCACGGACGATGTGCTGGAAGGTGTGTATCAGGCTGGCAGCGTGTCACTGAAGGAGGCGATGGACTTGGCCTACTACCTGAGCCAGCGGCCCGCCGATGTGCTGAAGCTGTCGGAGGCTGATGTGCGTAAGGGGTACATGGAGTTCAACCAGAACAAGACCGGCAAGGCGATGAAGATCCCAGTGGCTGGCGATCTGGAGAAGCTGATCGAGCGGATCAATGAGCGCAAGTCCCAGTTCACCATCCGGCCCATGCAGTTGCTGGTTGACGAGTCGGGCAAGCCGATGACCAAGGCAAAACTGAGATCACGGTTTGAAGCAGCTCGGGCGATGGTGTCCGGTGCTGAGCATTTCCAGTTCCGCGATCTACGCCGCAAGGGATCGACAGACCTGCGGGATCAGGTGGGTCTGGAGGCTGCGCAGGCCCTGCTCGGACATTCCACCACGACGATGACAGAGCACTACACCGGCACCGCCAAGAAGGTCACCGCGCTACCAAAACGCCGGGGCTAAATCGTTCCGCAAACGAAAAAGCGTAAGAGTGAAAGACTGGGGAAAAGTGGGGTAACTTTTGCGGAAACTTGGAAAGCCGCAAAGCCGCATGAAACCGTGAAAGCTGGGGAGTTTCAGGTACTAGCGAGTAACATCGTGGAGGTTCGAGTCCTCTTCTGGGCACCAACAATGGTAATGTAGTTAATGAAAAGCCGCTGTGAAAACAGCGGCTTTTTTTTGCCTGTGTGATTCGTGCCACTGACCGTTAGATGCATCGGTCAGTGGCTAAAAATCAGATGGGAAGTGCGACCAAGTCGTGACCTTGCGCACTCACAATTCGCGCCTTGGTGAACTCACCCACTTTCAACGTCTTGCTGATTTTTTCGGGCGGTAACAAACGTACCACGCCATCAATTTCTGGAGCATCCGCGTAGCTACGACCGACTCCGCCCTTACGACCCAACGCTGGCGCAGAATCCACCAGCACTTGCATCACGGATCCGACACGGCGCTGCAAGCGAGCTGCAGATACTTCTTCAGCCACCTGCATGAATCGGGCGCGACGCTCCTCGCGAACTTCCACCGGCAACATGCCAGGCAAGTCATTGGCGGTTGCGCCATTTACTGCGCTGTAGGCAAAGCAACCTGCACGGTCAATCTGGGCTTCTCGCACAAAGTCGAGCAGGTGCTCAAACTCTTCTTCAGTCTCACCAGGGAAGCCCGCAATAAACGTACTGCGCACCACCAACTCCGGGCAAGCTTCGCGCCACTGCTGCAAACGCTCTAGGTTTTTTTCACCACTGGCAGGCCGCTTCATCCGGCGCAGCACATCAGGATGGCTGTGTTGCAAAGGAACATCCAGGTAAGGCAGCACACGACCTGTCGCCATCAACGGCACAATTTCATCCACACTGGGGTAGGGGTAGACATAGTGCAACCGGACCCAGGCGCCATAAGGCTCAGCGATATCACCAAGCGCCTGCACCAGCTCCAACATACGGGTCTTCACGGGCTTGCCATCCCAAAATCCGGTGCGGTACTTCACGTCGACGCCATACGCCGAAGTATCTTGGCTGATAACTAACAGCTCTTTCACACCACCCTCAAACAAGGCACGCGCTTCGTTCAGAACATCCCCAATCGGGCGGGACACCAAGTCGCCGCGCATGCTGGGGATGATGCAGAAGGTGCAACGGTGATTGCAACCCTCACTGATTTTCAAATACGCGTAATGGCGCGG
>DGQR01000201.1 GCA_002390825.1 Rhodoferax sp. UBA4409 | reverse complement strand
AGGCCCAAGGGGCCATGGCGCCGTGAGGCGCCGGGCTGATGTGTCGGACTGGTGCGCGGGGGGGGACTCGAACCCCCACACCCTTGCGGGCGTCAGGACCTAAACCTGGTGCGTCTACCAATTTCGCCACCCGCGCAAAAAACAAAACTCGAGAGCCGGACTCAACTGTGAACATTGCTCACAACACCCCGGCCACCCGTTTGAAATCGGTAAGCCCGCTATTTTAACCTGCAAGCGGGCCCCACTTTCAGGTCAGCGCAGGATTCTCGCGTTTTACCCGGAACCACGCGGCATACATGGCGGGCAAAGCCAGCAATGTCAGGACCGTAGCCACGATAAGGCCACCCATGATCGCCACGGCCATCGGCCCCCAGAAAACCGAGCGAGACAGCGGGATCATGGCCAGCACGGCGGCCGCAGCGGTGAGCACAATCGGACGCAAGCGTCGCACTGCAGACTCCACAATCGCGTCCCAAGCCGGAATACCCGCCGCCCTGTCCTGCTCAATCTGGTCGATCAGAATCACCGAGTTGCGCTGGATCATTCCCATCAAGGCAATCACGCCCAGCAACGCAACAAAACCAAAGGGCCGCCCCATGAGAATGAGTGCGCCGGCCACACCGGCGATACCGAGGGGACCGGTAATGAACACCAGCAACGACCGGCTAAAGCTTTGCAACTGCAGCATCAACAAGGTGAACGTCAAGAACAACATCACAGGCACACCGGCCACGATGGACGCCGAGCCTTTGGAACTCTCCTCAACAGCGCCCGCCACTTCAATACGGTAGCCATTGATGCCCTTGGCGGCCCATTGCGCTTCCAGCTCTTTCATCTTGGGCTGCAGTTCGGCGGTCACAGTTGCGCCTTGCAAGCCTTCGACCATATCGCTCTGCACGGTGATGGCGTAGTCGCGGTTTTCACGCCACATCACGCCGGGCTCCCAAGTGAATACCGGTTTGGCGATCTGGGTGATCGGGATCGACTTGCCGCTGCTCGTCGGCAGGTACGCATTGGCAATATCGGTGATGGCGTTGCGCTCGTCCAAAGGCTGGCGCAACACAATGTCTATCAGTTTGTCGCCTTCGCGGTACTGCCCGACCGTGGTGCCCGTGGACAGGGTTTTGGCCGCTTGCGCAATGCTCTGGCTGCTAACGCCCAAGGCGCGTGCTTTGTCTTGGTCCACCTCCAGGCGGAGCACCTTGACCGACTCATTCCAGTTGTCGTTCACACCGCGGGTATTGCTGCTTTGGCGCATGACGGCTTTTACTTCGTCTGCGCGGTCGCGCAAAACCAAAGGATCCGAACCCACCACGCGGAACTGCACCGGATAGGGCACGGGTGGCCCGTTCGGCAGGAGCTTGACGCGGCCCCGCACTTCAGGAAACTCTGCTGCCAGCAAGGCCGGGAGCTTCACACGCAAAGACTCACGCACCTTCAAGTCCACCGGCATGATGATGAGCTGAGACACGTTGGTCTGCGGGAACACCTGGTCCAGTGGCAAGTAGAACCGGGGCACGCCGGACCCGATCCAGGTGCTCACCGCCGACACGCCAGGCTCTTGCATCAGGCGTGCTTCCACCCGTTGGGTCACGGCCTGGTTATTGGCAAAGGAGGTCCCTTCCGGGAACCAGATATCCACCAAGACCTCGGGTCGGCTCGAATCCGGGAAAAACTGCTGCTGCACCTTGCCCATGCCCACAATACCGAGTGCGAACACCAGAATCGTCCCGCCAATCGTCATCCAGCGATGCTGCACACACCAGTTCACCGTGCGGCGGAAGGTGTTGTAGAACGGCGTGTCAAAGTGCTCCTGGTGTGCCGATTCGCCACCGTGGTGGTCGTGGCTCTTGAGCAGCAGGGTCCCCAGATATGGCACAAAGTACACCGACACAAACCAGCTCAGAATCAAGGCCAGCACCGTCACCGCAAAAATCGCGTAGGTGTACTCGCCGGTCACTGACTTGGCCATACCGATGGGCAAAAAGCCCACGGCGGTAATCAGCGTACCGGTCAGCATCGGCATGGCGGTGACTTCGTAGGCAAAGGTCGCGGCCCGCACCTTGTCGTAGCCCTCTTCCATCTTGCGGACCATCATTTCCACCGCAATGATTGCGTCATCTACCAGCAAGCCCAGCGCAATGATGAGCGAGCCCAGCGAAATCTTGTGCAAGCCGATACCCCAGTAATACATGCCTAAAAAGGTCACGGCCAAGACGAGTGGAATGGTGATGCCCACCACCAGGCCGGGGCGCACATCCAGCGTCCAGCGCTTCCAGAAAGGCTGACCGGCCTTGGTGTGCAGGCCCAGCGCAATAAAGCTCACCGCCAGCACAATCACCACCGCTTCAATCAGCACCTTGACGAACTCGTTGACCGAGCTCGAAACCGATTTAGGCTGGTCTTGAAGTTGCACCAGCTTGATACCCGCCGGGAGCGTTCTCTCGATACCGACAAATGTCTTCTCCAGCGCATTGCCGAGCGCAATGATGTCGCCGCCCTTGGCCATGGACACCCCGAGTGCAATCACCTCTTTGCCCTGGTGGTGCACCTTCACGGACGGCGGATCCACATAGCCTTTGCCGATCGTGGCAATGTCTTTGAGGCGGAACTGGTTGCCGCTGGCGCCGCGAATCGGCATGTCTGCCAATTGCTGCACTGCATTGAACTGGCCACCCACCCGCACTTGCACGACGTCCAAGGGGGTTTGCACCGCACCTGCAGACTCCACCGCGTTCTGCTGGCCGAGCTGGGCCAGCACCTGGTTGAAGTCCAGACCCAACTGGGCCAAGCGCTTTTGCGAGATCTCGATGTACAGCTTTTCGTCTTGCGCGCCGAACAACTCCACTTTGGCCACGTCCGGCACCCGCAACAGGCGCTGGCGCACATCGTCCGCAAGCGTTTTGAGTTCCGCGTAATTAAAACCTTCGCCTTCGAGCGCATAGATCACGCCATACACATCGCCGAAGTCGTCGTTAAAGAATGGGCCCACCACGCCTTGGGGCAGGGTGCCCCGCATATCGCCGATCTTTTTGCGCACGCTGTACCAGACGTTGGGTACCTCGCTGCCCTTGCTGGAGTCTTTGATCTGGAAAATGATCTGCGACTCGCCGGGCTTGGAGTAGCTGCGGATTTTGTCGGCGTATTGCACCTCTTGCAGGGTGCGCTCCAGCTTGTCGGTGACCTGCTCGGCCACTTGCTGGGCCGTCGCCCCCGGCCAATAGGTGCGGACCACCATAGCGCGGAAAGTAAAGGGCGGGTCTTCGTCCTGGCCGAGCTGAAAGTAGGCCGCAGCCCCCAAGAGCATGAGCACGATCATGAGGTAGCGGGTCAGCGCCGAATGCTCCAGCGCCCATTTGGAGAGGTTAAACCCCTTGCTAGGTTCTTGCATCATGGTCGCCTCACTTGGCCACAGCTGCATTGGCGGCAGCAGCAGCGGGCGCTACAGAATCCATAGCTGCTGGCGTAGACACTACGGGCGCTACAGCACCTTTTGGCTGATAAACAGTGACCTTCTGGCCGGGCGACAGCACATGCACACCGGCAACCACCACCTGCATGCCCGGGGTCAGGCCCTGGGTGATGACCGCATCGTTCCCGTCGGCCGTGGCTACCACCACCGGCTGGGACTTCACCGTCATGCTGGCGGTATCCAGTACCCAGACACTGCTGCCGGCACCGGACTTCAGCAAGGCGGTGGTTGGCAGCTTGATGACCTGGACCGCGCCACGATCGAGCGACTTGGGCACGACTGACACCGTAGTCCCCAGGGGCAAAGCGTCTTTTCCATCCAGTGCCACCTTGACCGTGAAGGTGCGGGTCACCGGGTCGGCGCTGGCCGCGACTTCGCGCACCGTGCCCTCCACCACCGTTTTGCTGGCCCAGACACGGACCTCCACTTTAGAGCCGGTCTTGATCATGGCCACCTTGTCTTCCGGCACCGAGAAGACCACATCCCGGGGGCCATCTTGGGCAATCTGCACCACCGGCGTGCCGGCCGCCACCACCTGGCCGACCTCGGCAGTCACTGCGGTCACCACACCGGACACATCTGCCACCAGCGTGGTGTAGCCGGCTTGATTGCCCTGGCTATTGAGCTGGGCTTGCGCTTGTTCCAGCTGGGCTTGGGCCGCTTTGAGCGCGGTATCGCGGCGCTCCAGCTCCGCACCACTGATGAAGTTCTGGTCGCGCAACTCCTTGTAGCGCTTGTAGTCGGCAGCCGCGAGGTCGCGGTTGGTTTGCGCCGCAGCCACTTGCGCGCGGGCCGCGTCGGCCGCGAGTTTGTAGTCCTGGGGATCCAGCTGGGCGATCACTTGACCCGCTTTGACTGTTTGGCCGAGATCGACCGCACGGCGCACCACCTTGCCACCCACCCGGAAGCCCAAGCGCGATTCCACGCGGGCGCGCACATCGGCTGAAAACTCCAGGCTCGACTGAATGCTGCCCGCCCCTACCGTCATCAACTTGACGGCGCGAACGGGTTCCTCAGGAGGCGCAGGTTTGGAACACGCGGCCAGCAACAAGGCACTGAGCAAAACCGGCGTCGCTTTCAGGATGAATCGTGGAGACATGGTGACAGGGTGGGGGTAAGGTTGAAACGGAGAGGCCCCAACCCCGCGCACGAAGTTAATGACCAGTTGGTTAGTAATTTAAGCGGCACATGGACCTTTGTCAAGCCATTACCGAAGAGGCGAGCACCGCCGCCGCAACGTGCGGAAGGCACAATGCCGCCCATGTCTTCCCTGCCTGACCCCGCCACTGCGCCGCCCGCGGCCGCCCAGCCCATCACCCATTACGAGAATTTCCCGGTGGCCTCGGTGCTGTGCCCCCCTCACCTGCGCCCGCCGATCGCGGCCATCTACCACTTTGCCCGGACCGCAGACGACATCGCCGATGAGGGCCACGCCACACCCGACGAGCGCCTGGCGGAGTTGGCGCTGTTTCGCACCGGCCTGAACGAATCCCCGGAAGCCACCGCCCGCTGGCCCCAGGTGTTCGGCCCCTTGCAGGTGCAGCGCCGGGCGTGTGCCTTGCCCGATCCGCTCTTGCACGCACTGTTGGACGCATTTGTCCAAGACATTGAGAAAACCCGTGCAGGCACCGGCTACCGCAGCCACACCGAGCTGCTGGACTACTGCAGCCGCTCTGCCAACCCGGTGGGCCGCCTGTTGCTACACCTCTATGGCGTGCAAGACGCCCACTCGCTGGCCATGAGCGACGATATTTGCTCGGCCCTGCAACTGATCAACTTCTGGCAAGACCTGAGCACCGACATTCCGCGGGGCCGGTTTTACCTTCCCCACGACGAATGTGTGCGCTTCGGCGTCAAGCAGGCCGACATCTTGGCGCAGCAAGACAGCGAAAACACTCGCAAATTGATAGCAGCTTGCGCAAGCACCGCAAGGGCTCACATGCAAAATGGTATGGAATTGGTGCACCGCCTGCCCGGGCGTGCCGGCTGGGAGCTCAGGCTTGTGGTGCAGGGCGGACTCCGGATTCTGGACAAGATTGCCGCACTAGACCACGCCACCCTCCAGCACCGCCCCAAACTCTATGCGTGGGACTATGGCGTCATGCTGTGGCGCGCGGTGTGGATGTAGCGACAATACCGCCCATGACACCAGAGCAATACGTCCAGGAAAAAGCCGCCGCCTCCGGCAGCAGCTTCTACTACGCCTTTCTTTTTCTGCCCGCCCCACGCCGTGCCGCCATCACCGCCTTTTATGCCTTCTGCCGCGAGGTGGACGACGTGGTGGACGACATGGTGGACGCCGGTGTGGCCGCCACCAAACTCGCCTGGTGGCGCAATGAGGTGCAGCAATCCTTCAAGGGCAGCCCCACCCATCCGGTGATGAAAGCGCTGATGCCCCACGCCGCCACCTACACCATCGAAGCCCGGCACCTGCTGGCGGTGATTGACGGCTGCCAAATGGACCTGGAGCAAACCCGCTACCTCGACTACCCCGGCCTGCAGCGCTACTGCCACCTGGTGGCCGGCGTGGTGGGTGAGGTTGCGGCAGGCATCTTCGGCCAGACCGATCCGCAAACCACCCCATATGCCCACAAGCTGGGCCAAGCCCTGCAGCTCACCAACATCCTGCGCGATGTGGGCGAAGACGCGATGCGCGGCCGCATCTACCTGCCGGTCAACGAACTGCAGCAGTTCGATGTGAAGGCCCACGAAATCCTGAAACGCACCTACTCCGACCGCTTTGTGGCTCTGATGAAGTTTCAAGCCCAGCGCGCCCAAGGCCTTTACGACGAGGCCCTGGCCCTGCTGCCCGCTGCCGACCGCCGTGCCCAGAAGCCCGGCCTGATGATGGCCAGCATCTACCGCGCCCTGCTCACCGAGATTGAGCGCGACAACTTCCAGGTGCTACACCAGCGCGTTAGCCTCACCCCGCTGCGCAAGTTCTGGCTCGCTTGGAAGGTGCAGGCCCTCGGCCGCCTATGAAGGTCGCCATCGTCGGCGCCGGCTGGGCCGGGATGGCGGCTGCGGTCACGGCTGCACGTGCCGGGCACCATGCTATTGTTTTTGAAGCATCTCGCGCATTTGGCGGGCGGGCTAGAGCCCTGAATGGCACCTTGCCGGACGGCACGCCGGTGGTGCTGGACAACGGCCAGCACATCCTGATCGGGGCTTACACCCGCACGCTGGAGCTGATGCGCTCGGTGGGCGCCGACCCTGCAAGCTACCTCAAGCGCCTGCCGCTGGACCTGCGCGACCCCGATGGTGCGGGCATCGCGTTGCCCCTGTGGCCCAGCCCCTTGGATGCGGTGGCCGGCATTGCCACCGCGCAGGGCTGGACCTGGGCGGATCGCTGGAGTCTGGTGCGGGCGTCGATCGGCTGGCAGATAAGCCGCTTTCGCTGCGCGCCCGGCACCACGGTGGCCGATTTGTGCCGCCAAGTCAGCCCCACCGTCCAGTCCACCTTGATTGACCCCTTGTGCGTATCGGCGCTCAATACCCCTGCGGACCGTGCCTGCGGCCAAGTGTTCCTGACGGTGCTGCGCGACTCCTTATTCGGCGGGCGCGGCAGCTCCAACCTGCTGCTGCCCACCACCGACATGGCGCGCCTGTTTCCGGCCACCGCAGCGACTTGGCTGCAGGCACACGGCGGAGAGGTCCGCACCGGCGTGCGCGTCACGCGCTTGGAGGCCGCCGCCCCGGGTACCGCAGGCCGCTGGCAGCTCAACGGAGAAGTGTTTGACGCGGTGATCTGGGCCACTTCATCATCCAATGCGGCCTCAGCCCTCATGGAATCTGCGCAACATGCTACTGAAAATATAGCAATTGATCTGCGCACCTGGGCGGCTACCGCGGGTGCACTGCAGTTTGAATCGATTGCCACCGTTTACGCCCACGGCGAAACAGCACGCCTGGCGCGCCCCATGGTCGCTTTGCGCAGCGATGCTGCCTGCCCTGCCCAGTTTGTGTTTGACCGCGGGCAGTTGGACGGCACCCACGGCCTCTTGGCATTTGTGGTGAGTGCCAGCAGCGGCGACAAAGACACCATCGAACAACAAGTGCTGGCCCAAGCCCGCACCCAACTGGGTTTGGAATTGGTAGCGGTGCAAACCGTGATCGAAAAGCGCGCGACCTTTGCCTGCACACCTGCGCTGCAGCGCCCGCCAGCGACGATTGCGCCCGGCTTGTGGGCTTGCGGCGACTATGTGGCCGGGCCTTACCCGGCCACACTGGAAGGTGCAGTGCGTAGCGGCACAGAGGCCGCGGGCCTGCTGGCAGCGATAGACTGATATCCACGGTATTTGGAGACGAATTTGAAATTCATGGTCAAACTCATGGCGGGCCTGCTTGCTCTGGTTTTACTGGCGGTCGCCGGCGTGGGCGGCTGGTACCTGTACAAAAAGCAACCGGTCCGCAGCGGCGTAGTGGAGCTGCAAAATCTGCAAGGGAACGTCACCGTCCGGTATGACGAGCGCGGCGTTCCGCACATCACCGCAGACAACGAGGCTGACCTATACCGCACTCTAGGCTATGTGCACGCGCAAGACCGCCTGTTCCAACTGGAGATGGTCAGGCGCCTGGCCAACGGGGAGTTGGCCGAAGTGCTGGGCCCCAAACTGCTGGACGTCGACAAACTCTTCCGCACCCTGGGCCTGCGCGAGCACGCCAAAAAGGTGGTGGCGGCCATGGACCGCAACGCGCCCGAAAGCCGGGCCCTGCTGAGCTACATCGACGGGATCAACCAGTGGCAAGACAGCCACCGCGCCCCGCTGGAGTTTGACATTCTGGGTATCCCGCAACAGCCGTTCACCCCCGAAGACACTTATGCCGTAGGCGGGTACCTCGCCTACAGCTTTGCCGCAGCCTTCCGGACCGAACCGCTCATGACCTTCATCCGAGATAAGCTCGGGCCCGACTATTTGCGGGCGTTCGATGTCGATTGGCACCCTGAGGGCGTATTGACCCCGATCGCCGGCATGACGCCCGACGCTTGGAACAGCCTCCAACGCGTGGCCGGTGTGAGCCTGCAGGCCAGCGAGCTGGGCGGCATACCGCTACTCGAAGGAAGTAACGCCTGGGCCGTATCGGGCAAGCGCACTGCGTCGGGCAGCCCGATGCTGGCCGGTGACCCGCATATCTCGTTTTCTGCACCGTCCGTGTGGTACGAGGCGCACCTGAGCACGCCGGAGTTTGAGCTTTTCGGGCACTTTCAGGCCCTGAACCCGATGGCGCTGCTGGGCCACAACCACGACTTCGGCTGGAGTTTGACGATGTTCCAGAACGACGACGTCGACTTCATTGCCGAGCAGGTCAACCCCGACAACCCCCAACAAGTGTGGCACCAGAGTAACTGGGTCGACATGGTGAGCCGGACCGAGCTGATTCAGGTCAAGGGCGCGCCACCGGAGCGCTTGGTGGTGCGAACCACGCCACAGGGGCCGGTGATCAACGATGCGTTCAAAGAAAGCTTGGGAACACGGCCCATCTCCATGTGGTGGGCGTTTTACGCCACCGAGAACCCGGCCATCCGGGGCTTTTACGAGCTCAACCGTGCAGACACCTTGGACAAGGCCCGCGAGGCCTCCAGCAAACTCCACGCGCCCGGCCTGAACATTGTGTGGGCCAACGCAGAGGGCGACATCGGTTGGTGGGCCGCGGCCAAGCTGCCCTTGCGCCCCCAAGGCGTGAACCCGACATTTATCCTGGATGCGACCAAAGGCGAGGCGGACAAACCCGGTTTTTACGCCTTCCGCTTCAACCCGCAGGAAGAGAACCCGGCGCGAGGCTACATTGTCTCGGCCAACCACCAACCTCTGCCCAAAAGCGGTGTGCCGGTGCCCGGCTACTACAACTTGCCGGACCGGGCGCAGCGGCTCGATACCCTGCTCAACACCCCCAACATGAAGTGGACCAGTGTCGAGACCCGCAAGCTAATGCTGGATGTCAACAACAACTACGGCCCCCGCATTTTGCGCAACCTCCTGCCGGCCATGAATGCGGTCGTCACCGACCCCAACGAAAAAGCCTTTATGGAGCCCCTCACCAACTGGGACGGCACCTATGACGAGGGCAGTATTGCGGCCACTCTATTTACCCAAATGATGTACGAGTTAGCCAAAGCTGCATTTGCCGACGAACTGGGCCCCGTGCAGTTTGCGAACCTGCTGGAAACTCGCGCTCTGGACTTCGCCCTGCCGCTGCTGGTCGCCGACAACAATTCGCCCTGGTGGGACGATGTCAGCACGCCGGCCAAAGAAAGCCACTTTGAGACGACCCGCATCGCCTGGTCCAACACCCTCAAGCACTTGCAAGGTCTGTATGGCACCAGCCTCCTGGACTGGCGCTGGGGTGTCGCCCACACCTTGACCCACGGGCACCCGCTGGGCCGGCAAAAGCCACTGGACAAGATTTTTAACGTGGGGCCTTTTCAAGTGCCCGGCGGCCGCGAAACGCCAAATAACCTGTCAGGCTCGCTGGGCCCCGCCCCTTGGGCGGTCACCTCTGGCCCGTCGACGCGAAGGGTGATTGATTTTGCGGACGCAGGCAAAGCCGTGGGAATCAACCCGCTCGGCCAAAGCGGCGTGTGGCCCGACAAGCATTACGCCGATCAGGCTGAAAAATATGCCAAGGGCGAGTTCGTGCGCATGTGGCTGGACGAGGCTGACGTAATCGCCCGCACCGAAAGTACTCTTACGCTGCGGCCGGCCCGCTAAGCAAGTCTTGCAGCTCCCGCAGGCTGCCCACGGTGGCGTGCGGGTGTTGGGTGAAAGACCAGAGGTGCTCCTCCCGGTTCACCCACACGGTTTGCATGCCCACACCCAAAGCGCCCAAAACGTCCAGTGCTGCGTCATCGCCGATGTGCAGCACCTCCTCGGCCTTGACGCCTACCGCTGCGCAGGCGGCTTCAAAAATACCCGGATCCGGCTTGCCCACGCCTGCATCCCGCGCGCTCACACTGGCCGAAAAGTAACGGCCAATGCCCACTCGGTGCACATCCGCATTGCCATTGCTCACGGCAACGATCGGCCAACGGGCCGCCATGGCGTCGAGCAAAGGAATCGCATCCTCAAACAGCTCCACCTGCATGCGGGCATCAAAAAACACCTCAAACGCAGGCTCTGCCAAGGCCGGGTCATCGCCACTGCGTTGCAGGGCCAGCCGGATGGATTCACGCCGCAGCACGCTCAGGTCATGGGCGTGCTCTGCCCATTGCGCTTCGGTATCCGCGCGCAGCAACTGACGCTGATGAGGATCGGCGTACATGACGGCAGTGCGGGGCGCGTGTGCTGTGAGCCATTCGCGCAACAGGTCTTCGGCCCGGTGAATCGCGGGCCACACGGGCCACAAGGTGTCGTCCAGATCAAGGGTGATGGCGCGGATACGGCTCAAATTCAGCATGGGGCAGTGCGCGACTCGCGGGAGCCGCCAAAACAACGGAGGAAGCTGTGAGGGTACACACAAACGGCGCCGCACCGGGCCGCACAGAGCGCTACCATCAAGCCTGTTGCTTTAACGACCCACTCACCCATGCCCGCCATCACGCTTGATATGCCCAGCCCGACGGGCGAACAACTCAAAGCCGCCCGTTTGGCAGCCGGCCTGAATCAGGCCCAGGCCGCTGAACTGCTGGGCTACTCCTTGCAAACCGGAAGCCGCGGCGGCCTGCAGTCCCGCACCTGGCAAGCACTGGAAAGCCCGACCGATGACCGCAACATGCAGGGCCCGGTATTTGCCATGTTTTTGCTGCTCACCGGGCAACACCCCACACTCCAATTGGTAGACAAAGAGCTCAGCGATACGCCCCCGCCCTCCAGCACCGAAGCCGACTGACACTCACCGCGACCGAATATTTCTATCATGGCACTCCCCTCCCCCTTTGCTCCCGAGCCCTCTTACACCCATGGTCAACCCGCACGCACCGCCGTGCTGTTGTGCAACCTGGGTACGCCGGATGAACCCACCACCCCGGCTGTGCGCCGCTACCTCGCCGAGTTTTTGAGTGACCACCGCGTGGTCGAGATTCCACGGCTGCTGTGGCTTTTGATCCTGCACGGCATCATCCTGCGTTTCCGGCCGGCCAAGTCGGCCGCCAAGTACGCCAGCATTTGGACGCCTGAGGGTTCGCCGCTCAAGGTGTGGACCGAGCGGCAGGCCAAAATGCTGCAGGGCTGGCTGGGCCAGCGCAACCACCACGTCAAGGTAGCATGGGCCATGCGCTACGGCAGTACCAATATTGCCTCCCAGCTCACCGCCCTCAAGGCAGACGGGGTCACCCGCGTCCTGATCGTGCCGGCCTACCCGCAATACAGTGCCACTACGACTGCCAGTGTGTTTGATGCGGTCTACGCCTGGGCCTCGAAAACCCGCTCGATTCCTGAGCTGCGTTTTGTGAACCACTACCACGACCACAGTGGCTATATCGCCGCGCTGGCTGCCAGCGTGCAGCGCTACTGGCGTGCCAATGGCCGGCCTGACAAGCTGGTGATGAGTTTTCATGGCGTGCCTGAGCGCACCCTGCACCTGGGCGACATCTACCACTGCGAGTGTTTCAAGACCGCACGGCTGCTGTCCGAAGCTTTGGGCCTGTCCAAAGACCAGTTCAAAGTGACTTTCCAGTCCCGGCTGGGCCGTGCCAAATGGCTGGAGCCCTACACCGAGCCCACCCTGATTGACATGGGCAAGGCCGGTGTGGAGCGGGTAGATGTGATCTGCCCCGGGTTCACCAGCGATTGCCTGGAAACCCTAGAGGAAATCAACATGGAAGCCCGCGAAGCGTTTTTGCATGCAGGCGGCAAAGAGTTTCACTACATACCCTGCCTGAACGACGACCCCGAGTGGATCACCGCACTCTGCCAGCTTACCGAAACCCACCTAGGTGGCTGGCGCACCCAAGAAGCCCCCGACACCGCGGCCCAACAGGTCTCGCGCGCCGCTGCGCTGGCACTGGGCGCGAAACAATGAGGGTTCAGCTGCGGCAAGCGGCGCCGCATGGTGTCCAATACATCCATGGAAATGAACGCCCTTAATGAACAACGCCTCCATGATCTGGAGATCAAGGCCAGCTACCTCGAAGACACGGTGGACCAGCTCGACAGCATCATCATCCGCCAACAAGCGCAAATTGAGCTGTTGATCCGGGAGGTGACCCACCTCAAGCAGCAGACGCCGGATGCCGGTATTGCGCGGAATTTGCGTGACGATCTGCCCCCCCACTATTGATTCTGGAAACTGATATGTCGCTTCACACTTGGTGGTTGTTTGTCATGATGACGTTTGTGGTGTCGGGCACGCCCGGCCCGAATATGCTGTTGGTCATGAGCACCAGCGCCCGTGAAGGCATGCGCGCAGCCATTGTCAACATGGCAGGATGCATGACCTCTTTGATGTTGATGCTGGGGCTCTCTGCCGCAGGTTTAGGTGCGCTGTTGCAGGCATTCCCGGCCGTGTTTGACACGCTGCGTTTGGCCGGTGCGGCCTATCTGGCCTACCTGGGCGTGCAGTGCTGGCGCTCGCCGGTAAAGGATGCGGAAGACACCGCAAATGACGCCAAAACCCCAGCAGTCAGCACAGGCACCAGCCTCTGGAGCCATTACCGCCAGGGTGCCCTAGTGGCGGCCAGCAACCCCAAAGCCATTTTGTTTGCGGCTGCTTTCTTTCCCCAGTTTCTGAACCCTGAAGCGGCGCAACTCACCCAGTTCGCGATTCTGCTGGGTACTTTTGCTGTTGTCGAAGTCGCTTGGTACTTTGTGTATGCAGCCAGTGGAAAGCAGCTCGCAACCTACCTGCGCCGTGCCACGGTGATGCGCGCTTTTAACCGCCTGACTGGCGGCGTTTTCGTGGGCTTCGCGGCACTGATGGCGGCTGCCAAAAGCTAGACCCACGCGCGTCGCCGCACCTCAAGCGAGGTCTTGATAGCGGGAGTCTTTCTCCACATACATCTGCAGATCGCAGCGGTGGAGCCAACTGGCGAGGGTGTCTTGGCTATCGGCCAGCGCAAGCCCAGCGCTGGCTGAGACACTCAGCCCCGGGTGCACACTGTGCCAGTCAAATTCGTTCACCGCTTTGTGGATACGCGCAACTACCGAGGTGCTGCTATGGGCCTCCACGTGGCTGAAGAGGACCACAAACTCATCGCCCCCAAGCCGCACGGACACATCGCCTTCCCGCACAAAACCACTCAGAATCCGCCCCACGGTCCTGAGCACCTCGTCGCCGACCAAATGGGAAAAGCGATCGTTGATTTGCTTGAAGTGGTCGATATCCACGAACACCAGGGCAGGGGCACGCTGGCGCTCAGTGGCATCGCTCAGTAAAGCCGGCACGATTTGCTCCAGGTACCTGCGGTTGTAGAGGCCGGTC
The DNA here is from genome assembly GCA_002390825.1 of Rhodoferax sp. UBA4409. GTDB lineage: Bacteria > Pseudomonadota > Gammaproteobacteria > Burkholderiales > Burkholderiaceae_C > Allorhodoferax. The sequence continues at coordinate 4,391 of DGQR01000201.1, read as the reverse complement.
AGGGCATCTTGCATGGCCAGCCGCTCCAAATGGCGCGTTTTTTCTTCCAAGTGGCGGCTGGCTTGGCGGTCTGCACGCACCCGCATTTGCCATTCCACACGTTCCTCGCGGCTGTGCAAAGCCTCTTTGCGAAGGTGCATTTCCTGCATTTTCCAGAGCCGTTGCTGCGCTTGTGCCTGCAGGTCTTTACCCTGGGCAGAGTAGATCTGGATCAGCAACAAATACGCAGTGGCCCGCAGATGCTCGTTTTCAGCCCGCGCCGCAGATTGCAGCAAGCGCTGGGCATGGGCCTCGGCCGACATCCAATCCTCGGCGGCCCATGCAATTTCGGTCCTCAGCCACATCTCCAGCAAAATCACTGCCGGTTGGCGCATGCCCTTGGCCACGCTGGCCGAAATCGTGTCAGCCCTGCGGCTAGCCTCGTCTAGGTCGCCCTGCCAGCACAGCTCAAATGCATGTGTCAGGTCCAGCAGCGCGCGGGTTTTGCGATAGGGGCACAGCAAGGAACGCACGCTCCCGGGTTGCGAGGTGACTTGTTCGGGCAGCGCGGCAATCTGCGTCAACCGGTCGAGCGACAAAAAAGTGCCGTGGTAATACCGGTCGAGAAAACAGCGGTGCATTTCGGCATACCGCTGGTGGTAACGCGGCAAGCAGGATTCAGCCCACAGGCCCTGGGCTTCAAACATCCGGACCGAGCGCTCCAGCAAATCGGCCGCATTGTCAAAACTCTGGCTGCAGGCATAGGCAACCCCGAGGTAGTTGCAGGCCATAGCCTCTGCAAGCGGATGGCTGGCTGGGCTGGACTGACTGAGCTTCAAGGCCAGCATGGCGGCTTCCAGGCCATCGGCGCTGTGGCCCATCAGGCTCAGCACATTGGCTAAAGTGGTCAGGGCCTCGGCTTCGCCAGCGGCGTCCCCGTGGGTTTGGAACATCTGGGCGGCGCGCTCCGCCGTCTCACGGGCACGGCGCAGGTGCGATAACTGACGGTCTCCCTGCGCAAGGTACAACAGGGCGCGGGCCTGCCCCGCGGCGTCGTTCTGCCGCTGAGCATGCAGCAGTGCGCTTTTGGAGAGCGTCTGGCTGAAGTCCACGTCACCGCGCGTCAAGGCAGCCTGCGCTTGGAACAGCAGGGTGACGTGGGTCGGCTCAGAGGACAGAAGCGGCGCGTCGGGCATGGGGGAGAGACAAGTAATCAACCCCACAGGTTAGGCGGACGCACCGGCGCTGTCATCACCCGAACGGGTGAAATTTGCAAGTATTTGCAACCCGTTTGCGTTACTGCGTGAGCGCCATGGCTTTCACTTGCGCCCAGACGTGCATGCCCGGTTGGAGTTGCAGCTGTTGCACTGCGCGCCTTGTCAGCCTGGCCCAAAGCGCTGTACCGCTCACATCCAAGCGCACCAGGGCCTGGGCGGGTTGCTGGTCCGGCAGAATTTGCGCCACGGTGCACGCCACGGTGTTTTGAATGCTGCTTCCTGATGGGGCATGGGTCGCAATGCTGACATCGCGAGCCAGCACCCGCAAACGCACCAGCTGCCCAGTTTGCAGCTTGGCATCAGGCACCCAGAAGGTGCCGCCATCAAACGCAATTTCGCTCAAATGCCACTGCGGGTCGTGGGATATCACACGCCCCGTCACCAGGCTGGCGGTTTCGCCACCGAGGCGGATCACAGGCTCCACCTGAGACAGCACGGTATCCACTGGGCCTATGGCCATGACACGCCCTTGCTCCAGGACCACCAAGGTGTCGGCCAGGCGGGTGACCTCCTCGGTCGCGTGCGACACATACACCATCGGAATCTGGAGCTCGCTGCCGAGTTGCTCCAGCCACGGCAAAACCTCGCGCCGGCGGGCCTCGTCCAGAGACGCAAGGGGCTCGTCCAAAAGCAAAATCTGCGGGTTGGTTGCCAGCGCCCGTGCGATCGCGACACGCTGTCGTTCACCACCGGAGAGGTCGGTCGTCCGCCGGTGTAAAAGCTTGGACAGGCCCAAGGTCTGAATCGCGAACTCAGGCGTCAACAAAGTGCTGCCATCCACTCTGGGCGTAGCGCGCCGGCGAGCGAACTCCAAGTTACCCGCCACGTCCAAATGGGCGAAGAGACTGGCCTCTTGAAACACATACCCCAGGGAGCGCCGGTAGGTCGGCAAAAAAACACCTACGGACTCGTCTTGCCAAGTGTGCCCGCCCACCTGCACCAGCGCTTGCGGCGAGCGCTCGAGACCTGCGATACACCTCAAAACCGTCGTTTTGCCCGAGCCAGACGGCCCATACAGAACCGTGATGCCCTTTGACGGCAGCTCCATATCCACGACCAGGCTGAAGCCGGGTTTGGAGACATTCAATTGAATGCGGTTCACCATCACGTTCAAGTCCGCAAACGGCTGCCACGCGGGTTGAGCCACCCCAGCGCTAGCAACACCACAAAAGAAAACAGCACCATGCCACCGGACAACCAGTGCGCCTGGGTGTATTCCAGTGCCTCCACATGGCCATAAATTTGGGTGGACACCACCCTGGTGCTCTCGGGGATATTGCCCCCCAGCATCAGCACCACACCAAACTCGCCCACCGTGTGGGCAAAGCTCAGTACAGCGGCACTCACCACACCGGGACGGCACAGCGGCAGGACCACATGCCAGAAGGTATCCCAAGGAGATGCCCGCAGTGTGGCGGCGACCTCCAGAGGGCGCGGCCCCAGGCTCTCAAACGCATTCTGCAATGGCTGCACCGCAAACGGCAGGGAGTAAATCACCGAGCCCAGCACCAGTCCCGCAAAAGTGAATGGCAGCAGCCCGATACCCAACCACTGGGTGAACTGACCGCCCCACCCCTGTGGCCCCAAGCTCACCAACAGGTAAAAACCCAATACCGTCGGTGGCAATACCAAAGGCATGGCCACCAGGGCACCCACAGCGCGACTCCACCACGAGCCGGACCGGGCCAGCCACCAGGCCAACGGGGTAGCCACACACAGCAACACAAGCGTGGTGACACTGGCCAGCTCCAAAGTGAGCCGGATGGCCGAAAAATCGTCCGCAGACAGCGGAAACGCAGCCACGGACAAGCTGCTACTCATAGCCCACCGCGCGCATCACCCGGCGGGCAGGCTCCGTGCGCAGATAGGCCAAAAAAGCCAGGGCCGCTACCTGGCCTTGCCCCGGATTGAGGAGCACCGCATCCTGACGCAAAGCATGGTGCAAGTGGGCGGGCACCTGCCACGCGGAGCCATCCACCAAACGCCCATCCCGCATCACCTGAGACAGCGCGACAAACCCCACGGGCGCGTTACCACTTGCGACAAATTGGTAGGTCTGGGCGATGCTTTCACCCTGAATCAGCCGTCCTTGCAGGCCTTGCCACACACCCCGCTGCTGCATCACCTGCATGGCGGCAGCGCCATAGGGGGCGGTTTTGGGGTCGGCCATGGCCACCCGCAAACCAGCAGCACCCAACACCGCGCCCTGCGCGTCCACTACACCGGGCTGCGGACTCCATAAAACCAATCGGCCGGTGGCGTAGGTGAATTGGCTCACCGCTAGGGCCGCACCCTCCTGCACCAGGCGCGAAGGCGTTTCGTCATCGGCGGATAAAAGCACTTGGTATGGCGCGCCGTTCTTGATCTGGGCGTATAGCTTGCCGGTGGCGCCTGGCACCAGGGTCACGGTGTGCCCGCTCACCCGCTTGAAATCACTGGCAATGGTTTGCGCCGTCCCAGAAAAATTGGCGGCCACGGCCACCAACGCAGTGTCCGCCCGCGCCGATGAGAGCACCCCGAGGCTGAGCAGACCCACGCCTAATCCCTGTCGCAGCACCCATGAAATCACTGAATTAGCCATACAAGAAGATTAGCATCCGCCGCAACAAAAAAAGGGACGCCGAAGCGCCCCTTTTTTGCTACCAAAAGTATAGCTATACCCGCATATTAAATGGGGGCTAGCACCCTTTTTTATGCCGAAGCCAAGCGCTGCGCCTTGCCTTGAAAGTGCTTGAGCACCCGTGGCAAGACCAACACACTCAGCACCACCACTAGCAATGTCACCGACATGGGGCGCTGAAGGAAGATCATGGCACTGCCTTCACCAATGGACATGGCATTGCGCAACTGTGCCTCTGCCAAAGGCCCGAGGATCATGCCCACAATCACCGGTGCCGTTGGGATATTGAACCGGCGCATCACCAAGCCCATGACCCCCACCACGTAAAGCAGTACCAGGTCAAAGGCGCTCTGGCGCATACCGTATGTACCCACGGTGGCAAAAATCAGAATACCGGCGTACAGCTGGGCCTTGGGCACCTTCAGCAGCTTGACCCACAAGCCCACCATCGGCAAATTCAGCACCAGCAGCATGACGTTGCCGATGAACAGCGAGGCGATCAACGCCCACACCAG
>DGQR01000219.1 GCA_002390825.1 Rhodoferax sp. UBA4409 | reverse complement strand
CGAGCGCCGCAAGGCCTTCTACGAATACCACGCAGCGATGATGGAGCCGTGGGACGGCCCGGCCTCGATCGTATTCACCGATGGTCGCCAGATCGGCGCCACGCTGGACCGCAATGGTCTGCGTCCTTCGCGCTACTGCATCACAGATGACGACTTGGTCATCATGGGCTCCGAGTCCGGCGTGTTGCCGGTGCCCGAGAACAAAATTGTGCGCAAATGGCGCCTGCAGCCCGGCAAGATGTTCCTGATTGACTTGGAGCAAGGCCGCATGATCGATGACGAGGAGCTCAAAGCCAGCCTCGCCAACAGCAAGCCCTACAAGCAGTGGATTGAGAACCTGCGCATCAAGCTCGACAACGTCACCTTTGACGAGCGCCGTACCGACAGCGCTTTGTCTGCCGTGGTGGCGGGCGTCGAGCCCAAGCGCATCACCGACCAAGTGAGCCTGCTGGACCGCCAGCAAGCCTTCGGCTTCACCCAGGAAGACTTGAAGTTCCTGATCGCGCCTATGGCGGCAGCCGGTGAAGAGGCGATCGGCTCCATGGGCAACGACAGCCCCTTGGCTGTCTTGTCTGACAAAAACAAGCCGCTCTACAGCTATTTCAAGCAGCTGTTTGCCCAGGTGACCAACCCGCCGATCGACCCGATCCGCGAAGCGATCGTGATGTCTTTGGTGTCCTTCATCGGACCCAAGCCCAACCTGTTGGACATCAACCAGGTGAACCCGCCCATGCGCCTGGAGGTGAGCCAGCCGGTGCTGGACTTTGCCGACATGGCCAAGGTTCGTAACATTGAGCACCACACCCAAGGCAAGTTCCGCAGCTACACCCTCGACATCACCTACCCCTTGGCTTGGGGCCATGAAGGTGTCGAAGCCAAGCTGGCTTCCTTGTGCGCCGAGGCGGTTGATGCCATCAAGAGCGGCAACAACATCCTGATCATCAGCGACCGCAGCATCAGCGCGACCCAAGTCGCTATCCCTGCGCTGCTGGCCCTGTCCTCTATTCACCAGCATCTGGTGCGTGAAGGCCTGCGCACTACAGCCGGTCTGGTGGTCGAAACCGGTACTGCCCGCGAGGTGCACCATTTCGCCGTGTTGGCGGGTTACGGCGCAGAAGCCGTGCACCCCTACCTCGCCATGGAAACCCTGCAAAGCATCCACAAGGAGCTACCGGGCGACCTGAGCGCTGAAAAGGCTATCTACAACTACATCAAGGCGATCGGCAAGGGCCTGTCCAAGATCATGTCCAAGATGGGCGTGTCGACCTACATGTCGTACTGCGGTGCCCAGTTGTTCGAAGCCATCGGCCTGAACACCGAAACCATCGACAAGTACTTCACCCGCACCCCCAGCAAGGTGGAAGGTATCGGCGTGTTCGAGATCGCGGAAGAGTCCATCCGCATGCACAAGCTGGCCTTCGGCGACAGCCCTGTGTTGGCCAACGCCTTGGATGCCGGTGGCGAATACGCCTGGCGCACCCGTGGTGAAGAGCACATGTGGACCCCGGATGCGATTGCCAAGCTGCAGCACTCCACCCGCGCTAACAACTGGAATACCTACAAAGAGTACGCCCAGATCATCAACGACCAGTCCAAGCGCCACCTGACGCTGCGCGGCCTGTTCGAGTTCAAGGTAGATCCTGCCAAGGCGATTCCGCTGGAAGAAGTCGAGTCCGCCAAAGAAATCGTCAAGCGCTTCGCGACCGGCGCCATGTCCTTGGGCTCCATCTCCACTGAAGCCCACGCGACATTGGCGGTAGCCATGAACCGCATCGGCGGCAAGAGCAACACCGGTGAGGGTGGTGAAGACGCTGCGCGTTACCGCAACGAACTCAAAGGCATCCCGATCAAGCAGGGCGACAGCCTCAAGAGCGTGATCGGCGCCGAGAACGTGGAAGTGGACTTGCCTCTGTTGGCCGGTGACTCCTTGCGCAGCCGCATCAAGCAAGTGGCTTCGGGCCGCTTTGGTGTGACTGCCGAATACCTGCACAGCGCAGACCAGATCCAGATCAAGATGGCTCAAGGTGCCAAGCCCGGCGAAGGTGGTCAGCTGCCTGGTGGCAAGGTCTCTGAGTACATCGGCAAGCTGCGTCACTCGGTGCCTGGTGTGGGCCTGATTTCGCCCCCTCCACACCACGACATTTACTCCATCGAGGACTTGGCCCAGCTGATCCACGATCTGAAGAACGTGGCGCCGCACTCCGGCATCAGCGTCAAGTTGGTGTCTGAAATCGGTGTGGGCACCATCGCTGCCGGTGTTGCCAAGTGCAAGGCTGACCACGTGGTGATCGCAGGCCATGATGGTGGTACCGGCGCTTCGCCATGGTCCTCCATCAAGCATTGCGGTAGCCCTTGGGAAATCGGTTTGGCCGAAACCCAGCAGACTTTGGTGCTGAACCGCTTGCGCAGCCGCATCCGCGTGCAGGCCGACGGCCAGATGAAGACCGGCCGCGACGTCGCCATCGGCGCCTTGTTAGGTGCAGACGAGTTCGGCTTCGCGACCGCACCGCTGGTGGTGGAAGGCTGCATCATGATGCGCAAGTGCCACCTGAACACCTGCCCCGTGGGCGTGGCGACCCAAGACCCCGTGTTGCGCGCCAAGTTCTCCGGCAAGCCAGAGCACGTGGTGAACTACTTCTTCTTCATCGCGGAAGAAGTGCGCCAGATCATGGCCCAGCTGGGTATCCGCAAGTTCGACGACATGATCGGCCGCTCCGACCTGCTCGACACCCGCAAGAGCATCGAGCACTGGAAAGCACAGGGCTTGGACTTCAGCCGCCTGTTTGCCCAGCCCAATGTGCCGGCCGACGTCCCACGCTTCCAGACGCTGGAGCAAGACCACGGCTTGGAGAAGGCACTGGACAACGTGTTGATCGCCAAGAGCCGCGCTGCTATCGACAAGGGCGAAAAAGTGCAATTCATGGAGCGTGCACGCAACGTGAACCGTTCGGTGGGCGCCATGCTCTCCGGTGCGGTGACCAAGGTGCACCCAGAAGGCTTGCCGGATGACACCATCCGCATCCAGCTGGAAGGCACGGGCGGCCAGTCCTTCGGCGCTTTCCTGGCCAAGGGCATCACCCTGTACCTGATTGGCGATGCCAACGACTACACCGGCAAGGGCCTGTCCGGCGGCCGCGTGGTCGTGCGTCCTAGCATCGACTTCCGCGGTGACGCCATCCGTAACACCATCGTGGGTAACACG
>DGQR01000103.1 GCA_002390825.1 Rhodoferax sp. UBA4409 | reverse complement strand
ATTAAATCAGTTCAGAGTCATTAACTTCAGCGTCTGGCTGGGTTACTTGGTATTGGCAACCAACTTATTAAGTCCGGAATGGGCCAGTCAACCCGCCGTCAAGGCAGCCGTGGCAGCGATGGCGCAGTGGATTCCGATGCTTGACAGTATTCGCGCAATACCCGGCGTAAATGATTGGATACGTACTTTCTATGCGGGAGTATGGCTTTTAGCACCATTCTTTATTTTGTCCGGGTGGTATATGCGCAGACAGGAGTGCAAAGAAAAAAAGGAGATGGCAAGAGCCGGTACTGACTGGATGCTTTTCCTCAACTTGGGTCTCTTTTACATATTGGGTGGATGGATGATGTTTTATTGGCCCATACCCGATGTGAACGGTTGGCGAGATCGCACGATCGCGAGTAGCGTGATTGGCATATCGCACACGGTTTTCATTATGAGCGTGATTTTCTTTAGTTGGGGATTGTTAGCAAGAGTACTTTATGCACGCATTCGTTTTGGTCACGCTAACGAATATATGGCCGCATCGAAGAATAACTGATTTTCAAATTTCTATTTCTAATCAACTGAGTTAAGTGAGGTAAACATGGCTGATCAAAAAAATTCCAATGCGACGACTTCTGCCAGCGTTAAAGAATTCATAACTTGGGTTGCAAACGACTGGCAAACACAAACTGCATCTGAAGCTACCAAGACTGTGTTCGGTACAGGCACGGGCCTGGCCTATGACGGATTTGCAAAAGCAGCGACTCAACCCACAGGCTGGGTGGCTCCTTTTAATCGTGGCGCCGAAGAAGCCGCCAAGGCCGCAAAGATTGGTGGAACGGTCATGAAGAGTATTGGCATCGGCTTGGGCGTGTCGTTGGACTTGGGCGAAGCAGCATCACTAGCCTCCCAAGGCAAGACAGACGAAGCGCGATGTAAAGTGGTTTCTGCAGCAGGTGGTGTTGCTGGTGGGCTGATTGGCGGTGTTGCTGGTGGAGGATTTGTCAGTCCACTTACTGCCACGGGCGGCGGATACATAGGCTCCAAAGCCGCCGAATACATATGCCGCAAGATTTCCGACTTGTCGGTTGCGCCTCAAGCTGCACCTCAAGAGACTTCGCTTGACTACAGCAACTACCCCAGCGAAACAATCAACGAAGCAAACCGTCTATTGAGAATGGGCGGTAAAGCAGCCGACGCTGCAAAGAAGGGCTCTGCCGCAGCCGAGGCAGCCGAGAAGCAAGAACGCGGCAACTGCCTCCTCTCTCAAAGCATCATCAGCGCTGCGAACTACACCAATCTGAGTCTGCAGCAACAGATGGAGCAAAAGGTCGACACCAGCAACCAAAGCTTGTCCGAGGTAAGTCGCCTGGCTCGCGCAGAAAGCAGTGCAACAGCAGCAAAGGCAGCAACCGATGCCGCAGCCGCCTCTCAGGCAGCCGCTGCGGCTGCACAAGCAGCGCGTGATGCTTTCCGCGTCAGCGAAACAGAGTACACAAACTCACAAAGTGGCAGTGGCAGTAGCAGCAGTAACTCAGGCTGGAGTGGGTGGAGCAGTGGGTCAGATCAAAGCTCTGCAGAATCCGCGCGATTGAGCCGAAGTGGGTCAACCGGTGATCCCATCTTTATCGACCTCGATGGCAACGGCATAGAGCTCTATTCCCGCAACAACAGCCCGGCACAGTTCGACTTCGACGACGACGGCTACGCAGAAACCACCGCATGGGCAGGCCCCCAAGACGGCATTCTGGTCATCGACGAAGGAGACGACAACCAAATCACCCAAAGCAAAGAAATCGCCTTTGCCAAGTGGACAGCCGCAGAAGGCGACACCGACCTCGAAGGGCTGGCTGCCACCTTTGACAGCAACCACGATGGCGTGCTGGATGCCCGGGACGCGCGTTATGCAGACTTCAAGGTCTGGAAGGACGCCAACTCCAACGGAGTGGTAGACACCGGAGAAATGCAAACCCTGGCCCAAGCCGGCATCAAGAGTTTCAACCTCAAGGTCAAAGACGGCACCAAGCTCAGCCTGGAAGATGGCAGCGTGATCCACGGCCTCTTCGACATCCAGCGTGCCGATGGCAGCTTGATTCAAGGTGCAGACGTATCCCTCGCCTACAACGACCTGGGCTACCGCACCCGTACCGATACAGCAGGCAACACGATGGTCGAGTTTGAGAGCGGCAGCGCACTGCACTACCGCAACATCGGCGCCACCGAAGGCAACGCCAACTTCCATCTGGGCACTGACACCGACGCCAAACTGTGGGTGGGTGCCAGTGGCAATGCCGGTGCCAACGTATTGAACGCCAGCAGCAAAACCACGGAAGTCTTGTTGGACGGTGGTGCAGGTAACGACAGCCTGCTGGGAGGATCGGGTGACGACATCTTGCTCGGTGGTGAAGGTGCAGACCAACTCCAAGGCGGCGCTGGTAATGACCAGCTGTTTGTAGACGGCGCGGACCTTGCAGCTTTATCTGCGCTCACAGGCACCTCCAAGTCCACCCGCATTAATGGTGGCGATGGCTATGACAGCCTGGTGGTGCTGGATAACAGCCAGTTGAATCTGGTGGCCGATGACATCAATGTTGAGTCGGTGTTGGCAGGCAGTGCCAATGACGGCATTACGGGCAAGAACAATGCCGTCAACTACGTATTTGATGGCGGCGCAGGCAATGACACCTTGATCACGGCCGGTGGCGAAGACGTTTTGTTGGGCGGTGCCGGAAACGACACCCTTAAGTCCGGCGCAGGCGCCGATGTGCTGTCCGGTGGCGCAGGCACTGACCGCTTGGAAGGTGGTGCGGGCAACGACGTCTATGTGTTCAACCGTGGCGATGGTGCAGACCGCATTCTGGATTACGCAGAAGACTGGTACAAGCAAAAGTACAGCTACCAGGAGCAAGTCTCCTACAGCGAGCAGTACAACTATTACGAAAGCGTCTACCGCGGCGACGGCAAGAGCGGCAGCTACGTCAACGAACTGCGCAGTGGCTACCGGGCGGCCACTCGCATGGAGAACCGCGTGGGCTACCGCGACGTCTTTGGCGAAGTCGATGGTGGCATTGACACCCTGCAGTTCGGGCTGGGCATCTCGGTGCAGGACCTGGTTTTGTCCCGCGTGGGCGAGGACATGGTGGTTGCCTTGCGCGCAAGCGACAACGAGAACGCCCTGTCTGCAGACAGCGTGACCATAGAAGGCTGGGCAGATACCAAGAACCGGATTGAGAACTTTGCGTTTACCGATGGCAACCTGCTGGACTTCAGCCAGATCGTCAACGCCCAAAGCGGCATGGGTGCCAATGACACCTTGAGCGGCACAGCGGATGGTGACTTCATGTCTGGTGGTGGCGGCAACGACACCCTGACCGGCGGTGCCGGTAAAGACATTCTGGTGGGTGGCACCGGAGACGACCGGCTGGACGGCGGAGCAGACAAGGACTTCTTGTTTGCCGGTGCAGGTAACGACACCTTGATCGGCGGCGATGGCAATGACTACCTGATCTCCGAGGCCGGTAACGATGTGCTGGAAGGCGGCGACGGTGACGACGTGCTGGTCGGCATGGATGGCAACGACACCTTGCGCGGTGGTGCGGGCAAAGACATGTTGCTGGGCGGTGCCGGGGCTGACTTCCTGCAAGGTGGTGGCGGTGACGACACCTACTTCTACTTCCGCGGGGACGGCAAAGACCAGATCTTTGACCACCTGGACCACCAGCAAACCTACCAGGAACAGGTGTACACCGGTCAGGTCTATGAGGACTACGGCAAGGGTGGCAACTGGGTAAACCAGTACCGCACGGAAACCCGCGTTCGTACCGTCCAAGACGACGGTGGCAAAGACAGCCTGCAGTTCGGCCAAGGCATCGTGCTGGATGATTTGTTTTTTGCGATGTCGGGCTCTGACCTGGTGGTGGGCTTGCGCGAAGAGGCCAACACCTTGCTCGCCGACATGGATGACCAAGTCACCATCAAGCAGTGGAGCAATGCCAAGAACCGTATTGAGACCTTCGGGTTCGCCGATGGTTTGACCCTGAATATGAGCAACATCGATCAAGTTGCCAGTGGCTATGGGGCCAATGACACCCTGACAGGCCACGCGGGTGGCGACTTGCTCTCCGGTGGTGCAGGCAACGACACCCTCAACGGTTTGGCCGGCAATGACTACCTGATTGGTGGCGTAGGCAACGATCAGCTGAATGGGGGCGACGGCAATGATGACCTGTTTGGTGGTGCGGGAGATGACACTCTGGAAGGTGGCGAAGGCGTGGACTACCTGATCGGTGGGTATGGTGCTGACACCATCAATGGTGGCAACGGCAACGATGTGGTCACCGGTGGTGTGGGCAACGATATCTTGAACGGTGGGCGGGGCAACGATGTGTACCACTTCAACCGCGGTGATGGCAAGGACACCATCAATGAAGCGGCATTGGGTACCGAAACAGTGCAACAGTCTTACACCTATACCGAACAGGTGCAGCGGACCCAAACTGACGGCAAGAGCAGCTACCAAGTTTGGGTAAATGAGACCCGTACTGGCTATCGCAGCGTGCTGCGAACCGTAGACGGTGGCGAAGACACCCTCCAGTTCGGTCGCAACATTGACATCTCCGACATCATGCTCTCGCGCAACGGAAGCGATATGGTGATCTCTCTGCTTCCGCTCACAGGAACGGAAGTCACTGACAGCATCACGATCAAGGGTTGGAACACCCCTGAGTACCGGATTGAGAACCTGCGTTTCATCAACGACTTCGCGGTCGACATTGGCGATATCGCCGATGCCCGCAAAGGTACCGTCGGTAACGACGTCTTGACCGCAGATGCCAACGTAGCCACCTGGCTGGGCGGCGGTGCTGGTAACGACACTCTGACTGGTTCGTCAGCCGCAGATATCTTGCACGGCGCTGCCGGTGCGGACACCTTGAACGGTGGTGCTGGAGATGATGTGTACATCTTTGGTCGTGGGGATGGTAAGGACACCCTGAATGACAGCGGAAGTGCTGGCATCGGGACGGACAAGACCCGCCCGGGCGGTGACAAGCTGCTGTTTGGCAGCAACATCACCATGGAAGACCTGGTGCTCCAGCGCTCTGGCGAAGACATGGTGGTTTACCTGCGGGATCGCAACAACCCGGAAGGTGTCTTGTCGGCATTGACCGACTCGGTAACCATGAAGAACTGGTCGAACACCAACAACCGGGTGGAAGTGTTCCAGTTCTTTGATGGCAAAGACTTTGATGTCTCGGGAATCACCAACACCTACCTGGGCCAAGCCGGTGCGGACACCGCTGACACCTTGACTGGCTCCGCGGGTGCGGACTGGATGGATGGCTTTGCAGGCAATGACACCCTGCGCGCAGGTGCTGGCAAAGACTTTGTACAGGGCGGCTCGGGCAACGACTCCATCTTCGGTGAAGCCGATGACGACTTGCTATCCGGCGGCCTGGGCAATGACACGGTGTACGGTGGAACAGGCAACGACATCGTGGTCGGTGACGCTGGCAACGACTCCCTGTTTGGCGACGAAGGCCGTGATGTGCTGGCTGGCGGTAAAGGAGACGACATCCTCAACGGCGGCGCGGGCGATGATCTTCTGATGGGTGATGCGGGCAATGACACCTACCAGGCGAGTGCCGGGTTTGATACCTACCGCTTTGGTTTTGGAGACGGAAACGACACCTATATCGGTAGCGAACAAGCCGACATCAATGGAACTGATGTGATCCAGCTCGAGGACGGGGTGACCAAAGAATCTCTCTGGTTCGAGCGAGTGGGCAACGACTTGACCATGCGCTTGCTGGGTGCGACGGACACCATGACCTTCAAGAACTGGTACTACAGCGATGACGCCATCAAGCGTGCACAGACCGACACTGCGCAGCGCTACGTGTATGGCTTTGAAGTGGGCGGAGAACTACTGACCTACAACAAGGTGCAAACCTTGGTGAATGCGATGAACGGCTTCACGCCCAATGACGGTCAGTCCGCCTATGGTGTGAATGCGGTTGAGTTGCCGGGGAGCGTGCGCTCCGCCGTGAACTCGGCCTGGGTCTCTGTGGCTTAAGGGTGCTTATGACGCAGAACACCGCGACTACCGCGGGCGCAGCAGCGCCTGCTGTTCAGGCCGACTCCACCAACATGACGATGTTGGGGGAGATCGTGTGGCTGATGGCGCACTCTCCGTTGCACAAGGGTTGGCGCATGGCCAGCATCTTTCAGTGGGTAGTGCCGGCCTTGATGCACAAGCAGTGCCGTATGTATAAGCGCGACGGACGGCCCGTGGCTTACGTGGCCTGGGCCCGCATGTCCAAGGAAGTAGAAGAAGGCTATGTGCTCAATCCCCGCAGCCTGAACCCCAAGGACTGGACCAGCGGCGAGCGTGGATGGATCGTGGACTGGATCGCCCCCTTCGGTGACAGCGCATTGGTCATGAAAGACCTGCGCGAAGGCTTGTTCAAAGACGAGGTAGGACGGGCATTACGCGTGAAACCCGGCTCGGATGAGATGCAGATCATCTACATCCACGGAGCACAGGCCACTGCTAAAGCCCAGGATCCGGTCCTGAACCCTCCCGTGGATCTGGAGGGAGCGTCCAAGCGCGCAGAGCATCGAGCGCAGTTGAACACTCCGGCTCAGGTAGGTTGATTCCTTGAGTACCACGTTAAGTCGCCCCGTCGTCGTTACGGGCTGGGGCGCTGTGTCTGCGTATGGTTGGGGTGTCCAGTACCTTGCTCAGGTGTTTGCTGGTAAAACGGCCATCTCTCGCCACCGACTATGTGAACTCCCGGGTGCGACGGATCTCTGGGCTGCCAAGCTCCCACAAGGTCTGCCAGAAGGGCAGTTTGACCGACGGGTTGAGGATGCGGACCGGGTGACCCAAATGTCCGTGTTCTCGGCTCAACAGGCGGTACAGATGGCGGGCTTGGATCCGCTTGGGGTCGGGATGTTGGCTTGGGGTACCGGCTTCGGTGGTGCAGCCACTCTGGATGATGCCTACCAACGTCTGTACCTTGGCAGACAGGACCTGTCCGGCAGGGTGTCGCCCTTGACCGTTCCCAAAGCCATGAGCCATGCCAGCGCTGCCAGTATTGCGGCATGGGCGAAGCTGAGTTGCCCGGTGATGACCTATTCCAATGCGTGCGCCTCCTCCGCTGTGGCCATTGGTGAAGCCATGCTGGCCATTGCCCAAGGACGTTGCGACGTGGCGATCGTGGGTGGCTCCGAAGCTTTGATCGTTCCGGGTGTCGTGAAAGCTTGGGAGTCATTGGGTGCGTTGGCCAAACTCAATCCCAATGATCCGAAGGCTGTTTGGCTCGGACCCTTTGAGCGAAGTCGTGAAGGCTTGGTGCTAGGTGAAGGTGCGGCATGTCTTGTGCTGGAGAGTGAGAGCCACGCGCAAGCGCGGGGTGCCCAGATACTGGCCCATTGCTTGGGCTATGCCCAGGTGAATGATCCTGACTGCGTCACGCACCCCCATGCTGAACCGCAATTACGTTCCATGTACGCCGCACTCCAGCAGGCAGGCGTCCAGACGGATGAGGTGACTTATGTCAACGCGCATGCCACCGGAACAAAAGCGGGTGACGCTTCAGAAATCGAAGCACTCAACGCTTTGTTTGACAAAACGCAAGCTTTGGTGAGTTCTACCAAGGGAGCTACAGGACACTTGATGGGTGCCGCCGGCGCCATGGAGGCCATTCTCTCCATCAATGCATTGCGCCTCAAGAAGTGCCCCCCGAATTTTGGAGTCCAGAAGTTGGACTCCCAAATTCGTTTCAAGGCACCTCTAAAGGCCACGGCGTTACCCCTATCAGGTGTCTGCCTTTCAAATAGTTTTGCCTTTGGAGGAACGAATATTTCTCTCGTATTCAAAGCCCATGAATGAAATGTCCACAAACCTTACCCGCGACGCGCTTGCCAGGCTGATTTGCGAAACTTTGGCCAAGCGCCTGAAAAAACCAGTCGAAAACATCAGCTTGCAGACCCGCTTTGAGACCCTGCAGATGGACTCATTGGACCTCGCGGAGATGTTCTTTCTGCTGGAGGATGAACTCAAGATGACCATCCCCTTGGACCAGGGCGTGCAGCTTGCATCCATCCAAGACGTTTTGGAGCTGATCCTCTGCTCTATGCAGGTGTCACCTGTTCAAGAAAACGCCTAAGTCACCAAATCATCCCTTCGTTGCTGGAAACCACCTTCAGCAAATCAATACACACATTGCCTAGTTACCAAAATGTTTTCTTCTATCCCCAAGTTCCAAACCTTCGCTTTGACCTCTATAGCGGTCGCACTACTGACCGCCTGTGGTGGAGGTGGCGGTGGAGGAGGAAGTTCTGCATCGAGCGTCCTGTCCGGCACGGTTATCGATGGCTACATTGAAGGCGCCAAAGTTTGTCTGGATGTCAATTCCAACGGGGTATGTGATGCGGGGGAACCGACTGCCACCACTGACAGCGCTGGCAAATACCAACTCTCTCCCGGCAGCATTGATACCACAGGACTGAATGTCATCGCCGAGATTTCCGATTCCGCCAAAGACTCCGATGACGGTGGTCTGACCTTGCTGGCGGCCGGCAAGTCGGCATACACCATGGCATCGCCCGCTTCGGAGTCAGCAGTAGTGACGCCCATCACCACGCTGATTGTGGGCAAGGTCAAAACAGACAACCTGTCCACAGCCACGGCAAAAGCGCGTGTGCTGGAAGAACTGGGGTTGCCCTCAGACACCAACCCTTATGCAGACCATGTGGCGGCCGGAAACACCATCGTTCATGGTGCTGCACGCCAACTCGCAGCACAACTTCAGCAGGCGCAAAAGGACCTGCCTGTGGGGACCACCCCCCAGGAACGCCTGACAAAACTGCACGATGCGATCAAGGCGATGCAAGACGCAGCCGGATCTATTGCCCTGGAGTCTCAGGATGCAAATCCCCTGAACATGCCGCTCACGTTATCTTCAGTGGCAACGGGTCGTTTGTTTGCCTACAAAATGCCCAGCGCCATGGGCAAGCAAATCAACGCTAGCGCCATGCTGTTCACGCCGAAGTCTGTCATGCCACCCGGCGGCTGGCCACTGGTCGTGTTTGGGCATGGAACAGTAGGCGTTGCCAAAGACTGCGCCCCCAGTGTCACCATGAAGGCCACAGGAAACTGGGGATATGCGGGTGTGGTGGCGCAGCTGATTTCTCAAGGATATGTTGTAGTTGCCCCGGACTACGAGGGCTTGGGAAGCACCGCCATGGGAGTCGATGCAGGACATCCCTATCTCGATCTCGGGAGTGCTGGTCGATCCATGGCTTTGGCTGCAGTGGGTGCCAAAAAACTGATGACAACACAACTCTCCGGAGCCTGGGCTACGCTGGGTCATTCACAGGGCGGGCATGCAGCCTTGGCTGGCGCACAGTTTGCGGGATTGGCCAAAAAGCAAGAGGCCAGTCTTGCCTACAAAGGCGCTGTTGCCATCGCTCCGGCATCCAATTTGAAGGCATCACTCAATGCCATGTGGTCAGGCATTCAGACGAACTCCCAGAATCCGGTGAACTACACCACAGGTTACGAGGCAGTAGGGATCAGTAACTTCTATGCGGCCTACGTCGTCAAGGGAACCCAGAGCACGCCGTCATCCGTGACGCCAATCAGTGTGTTCGGCCCCCGTATGCTGGCTGTCTATAACGCTAACGTGGGATCCGAATGCTTTACGGAGTTCAGCACTTCGATCTCGAACGATGTCGGCACTTACGCAGTGACGAATGGTGCGACACCTGCGGCCTACACAGGGGTTATCAATTCTGCGATCAATACGGCCTACGTCGCTGGTGTGTTGAATAGCAATGAACCGGGACAAATGAAACTGCCCGGCAACACCTTGTTGGTTCAAGGCGCTGCGGACACGACCGTGCTTCCATCAAGTACCCAAACCTTGCTAACTACGATGCAATCCAAGGGCTCACAGGTCACATTGAGTCTCCACAGCGGAAACTCCGCTACCCATGGTGGCGTGCTCGGAATCCCCGCCGCGCAGACGGCGATCACAAATCACCTGATCGCCATATTTGCGAATGAGCCCAAAGAAAAGAAAACCCTTTTTAGCAGCGGTTTTGTATTTGACTAGGTGGTGTCAAACGCAGTCTCGATTTGATACAGCGGGGGTGCGGCGTCAAACTTGGACTGCCTGGAGGTGAAGCCAAGTTGGGCACGGGGGGAGGCAGGCAAGGCCAAAAGCCATAACCCTGCCGCACAAGCATAGTGAAGCGTGCCGCGCATGGCGGCATGCATTCATTACTACGACGAAGTCAACGAAGACCGATAACCTGGAAACGGTTCAATCGCATGGCCGTGAACTATCTTCCCCGAGTCCGGAATATGCACCCGCACCCCGAGGAACGCTTCTTCGCATCAAATAACCACCAAAACCTCAATGGGTTGGTGCAGGTACGCTAATGAAGCTTTTAGGAGGCAGGCCGCTGCCGAGGACGGTTCTGCTGAACTTTGATTTTTCGGCGACTGGGGAAATTTGTTATTGCGACAGAACTTTTTCACAGGTACCGCTCACTCAATAACGACGCCGCACGGTGCTGGACTTTTCAGCTGATTGTTAACACATGAATCGATTGACGCTGGCTGCGTCAGAAAAGACGACCGCAGGCGAAGTTGCATCTCTTGCCCCGGACTAAATCAAATGGAGATTCTATGCCTAATTTTACTGAATTCAATTTTAATTTTAAATTGCGCAAAACAACCTATTTTCCAGGTGACACCCAACCGAAAAACCAACAGATCATACAGGACATGCTCGAAATCGGACTGGGCGGACTGGAAGACCCGAGCTATCACCAAAAACTAGAAGAACTGATCAACAAAAGCGAACTGGCCCAACTCGAAGCTCTCGAAGTCCCAGACACTGAATTGAATAGTATAGCAGATCTTTGCCTTCGGTTTTCCGAAAGCCGCCCCCAGGCGATCGGTTCACTGCTATGGGCTCACCAAAAACTCCGCACAGAGACCTTGACACTGTTGGATGCCAACCCGAATATTTTGGAGAGCGCGCAGCTCAGTTTGGCCCAATGTTTCCTCAATGCTGGATTTCCCATTCAGGACCGTTCGGGGCTTTCCAAAGGAGTCACTGACTTCCTCGAGAAACGCAAAAAACAAACCGATACATACTGGGGAAATAAAAAATATAAACACCACAGGGATAGCGCATATAGTCGCAAGACTTTTGGAGAAGGCCCAGATGCTTTTAAAATAGGCTATCCCTTTTTTAGCAATAAGCAAAAATACTCCCTGGATAACTTCAACTGTAAGCTCGTTCCACCTGGAAGTAAAGAACCCATGGTATGCAGGCATTTGGAGCAGGCAGCACAGAAAGATACGAAGGATTTCCTCATCAACATCAAGAATAAGAATGTGAATAAGTTCACATACGATAATCTGGAAAAGCTTTCAAAGCGGAGTGAATTCACCTCGATCATCTTCAGTCCAGGTAACTTCGGTAAACTCATGAACCGACTTGCGCAACGATTGGAGCCCGGCAAAGAACAGTCGTTTTCAGTCACGTTCCATACCAGGGGTGGCTCTCATGCGATGAGGGTTTTTCTTAAGCACCTGGTCGATGGGAGGATCTATCTGGGTCTCTACGAACCAAATGTTTCAGCGAATGTTAGCCATCTAAAGGTTTTTCCTGAACAGATTGTCGATTTAGACTTCGACAAATTTGATTTCCATGGAATGCGAATCTGTAACGGTGCGGGCGTGTTGAGTCTCTTTGTACCTAAGGAAGACAAAGACTGGGCAAGAACGTGTGTTGGACACTTCGTCGATCCAGATCTTCCGAACCAAGTTTTCTGCCTCTCTGAGGCGCTTACCACGAACAACATCCTGGAAGTGCAGCGCGTGATGGTCATTTTGGGGTTAAAGAAGCCGAAGTTCGGAAAGAAAGGTCTCGAGATACTGGGGTTTGGTTTGTACATGGCACTGCAGAACGCCCATCACTCCGCGGTGAAGGATTTCCTGTCCGGCCTTAAGGATTTGGGCCTGAGCCAAGAGCAGATCGCCGAGATCGTTTCCGCCAAGAGGCGCGAAGGCACTCCTGGGCTCTACATGGCACTGCAGAACGGCCATCACTCCGCGGTGAAGGAGTTCCTGTCCGGCCTTAAGGATTTGGGCCTGAGCCAAGAGCAGATCGCCGAGATCGTTTCCGCCAAGACGCGCAAAGGCACTCCTGGGCTCTACTGGGCACTGAAGAGGCGCGATTACGACACGGTTAAGAACTACCTGGACGGAATTAGGGACTTGGTTAATAACAAGGTAATTTCATTTGATCGTGCCAGATTGCTGTTGATTGAGGACCACAGGGGCCGCACGAACATCAGAGCAATGGTCAAAAGCAGAAACAATGTGGTTGTTCAGGCGCTGGCCAAGTTAGTTGGAGAGATGTCAACGCACGCTAAGTGGCAACAAGCGGAGGAGCTGCTGGGTGATCTGCACAGTGTCAAGGGAGCGGAGCGCTGGTATCGCCTCCGGAATTGGAAGAACTTCGGGTCCTACGACTATCTGCTACGAAATATAGGCATGAAAGACGCACTCACTGAATTCCAAAAAGCAGAGAAATGTTTAAAGGACAAAATCTCTCAGACTAAACCTAAGCCGTGATCGGTAATCGTCCCCTAGGGAAGGTCTGCATAAGT
>DGQR01000025.1 GCA_002390825.1 Rhodoferax sp. UBA4409 | reverse complement strand
TTCGCCAACCCCTTCGTTCTGAAGTAATCAACGGCCCTTCACGTTAGAGAAGGAATCAAACCGTGAACATCAACGCTACCCTGTTCCTGCAGGCTATCGTTTTTGCGATCCTGGTGTGGTTCACGATGAAATTCGTGTGGCCCCCGATCACAAAAGCGCTGGACGAGCGGGCACAGAAAATCGCCGACGGCCTTGCTGCCGCCGACAAGGCAAAGGCGGAACTCGCCAATGCCAACAAGCGCGTGGAAGCCGAACTGGCTACATCACGCAATGAAACTGCAACCCGCTTGGCCGATGCCGAGCGCCGTGCCCAGACGATTGTCGAAGAAGCCAAGGCTCGCGCCGTGGAAGAAGGCAACCGCATCATTGCCGCTGCAAAGGCTGAAGCCGAGCAGCAGTCCGTGAAGGCCCGGGACGCTTTGCGTGAACAGGTCGCCGCTCTCGCCGTCAAAGGTGCTGAGCAGATCCTGCGCAAGGAAGTCAATGCTGGTGTGCACGCAGATTTGCTGTCGCGCCTGAAGACTGAGCTGTAAGGGAATCACATGGCTGAACTTGCCACCATCGCCAGGCCTTATGCCGAAGCTTTGTTCAAGGCTACGCAAGCGGACTTGAGCGCTGCAGCTGTGTGGCTGGACGAACTTGCTGAAGTTGCGCAAAACAGCCAACTCCAGCAATTCGCCGGCAACCCCAATAGCTCCAACAACCAAGTCTTTGACTTGGTTGCAGGTGTTATCAAGGCTGCACTGCCTGAGCAGGGAAAGAACTTCCTGCGCACTGTGATCGATAACGGACGCCTCGCCGCGTTGCCGGAAATCGCAGCCCAGTTCCGTGCACTGAAGAACGCCCAAGGCGGCTTTTCTGATGCCGTTGTGTACAGCGCCTTCCCGATCGATGCAGCTGCATTGGCGGAAGTCGCCGCTTCTCTCGAGAAGCGTTTCGGCCGCAAACTCAACCTTTCTGTTGAGTTGGACGCTGAATTGATCGGCGGTATCCGCGTGGTGGTGGGTGACGAAGTTCTTGACACATCCGTCAAGGCCCGTCTGGAACAAATGAAAGTGGCTCTTTCAGCGTAAGGCCTAGCCTTTCTCTGACAGCCCAACCAAAGAAAGAAGGAAAGAGTCATGCAACTCAATCCCGCAGAAATTTCTGAATTGATCAAGAGCCGCATTGACGGTTTGTCTGCTAGCGCAGACATCCGCAACCAGGGTACCGTGGTTTCTGTGACCGACGGTATCTGCCGCATTCACGGTCTGTCCGACGTGATGCAGGGCGAAATGTTGGAATTCCCCGCTGGTAGCGATGGCTTGCCCACCTACGGCTTGGCACTGAACCTGGAACGTGATTCCGTGGGTTCTGTGATCTTGGGTGAGTACGAGCACATCTCCGAAGGCGACACTGTGAAATGCACAGGCCGCATCTTGGAAGTGCCCGTCGGTCCCGAGTTGCGTGGTCGCGTGGTCAACGCTTTGGGTCAGCCCATCGACGGCAAAGGCCCTATCAACGCCAAAATGACTGACGTGATCGAAAAGGTGGCACCTGGTGTGATCGCCCGCGAATCCGTGAGCCAACCTATGCAGACCGGCCTGAAGTCCATCGACTCCATGGTTCCCGTCGGCCGTGGTCAGCGTGAATTGATCATTGGTGACCGTCAGACCGGCAAGACTGCCGTGGCAATCGACGCGATCATCAACCAGAAGGGTCAGAACATGACCTGCGTGTACGTTGCGATCGGTCAGAAGGCTTCTTCTGTCAAGAACGTGGTGCGCGCTCTGGAACAAGCCGGTGCCATGGAATACACCATCGTGGTGGCTGCTACCGCCTCTGAATCTGCAGCGATGCAGTACGTGTCTGCCTACTCTGGCTGCACCATGGGCGAGTACTTCCGTGACCGTGGCGAAGACGCTTTGATCGTGTACGACGACTTGTCCAAGCAAGCTGTGGCATATCGCCAAGTTTCCTTGCTGTTGCGTCGTCCTCCGGGCCGTGAAGCCTACCCCGGCGACGTGTTTTATCTCCACAGCCGTTTGCTGGAACGCGCAGCCCGCGTGAACGCCGACTACGTGGAAGCGTTCACCAAGGGCGCCGTGAAGGGCAAGACCGGTTCTTTGACCGCGTTGCCAATCATCGAAACCCAAGCGGGTGACGTGTCTGCTTTCGTTCCTACCAACGTGATTTCCATCACGGACGGTCAGATCTTCTTGGAAACCTCGTTGTTCAACGCTGGTATCCGCCCTGCTATCAACGCCGGTATCTCCGTGTCCCGCGTGGGTGGTGCAGCGCAAACCAAGTTGGTGAAGAACCTGTCCGGTGGTATCCGTACCGACTTGGCCCAGTACCGTGAATTGGCTGCGTTCGCGCAGTTCGCTTCCGACCTGGACGAAGCTACCCGCAAGCAGCTGGACCGTGGTGCACGCGTGACTGAATTGCTGAAGCAAGCCCAATACAGCCCCCTGACCATCAGCCTGATGGGCGCTACCCTGTTTGCCGTGAACAAAGGTTTCATGGACGACATCGAAGTGAAAAAGGTGCTGGCGTTCGAACACGGCCTGCATGCTTTCCTGAAGGACAAGCACGCTGCCCTGTTGGCCAAGCTGGAAGCAGACAAGGCCATGGACAAGGATGCTGAAGCTGAGTTGAATGCCGCAATTGCTGCGTTCAAGAAGTCTTTCGCCTAATTCCGACCTGATGACCCAAGGAGCCTTGTATGGCAGCAGGTAAGGAAATACGCGGCAAGATCAAATCGGTGGAAAACACCAAGAAGATCACCAAGGCCATGGAAATGGTGGCAGCATCCAAAATGCGCAAAGCGCAGGACCGGATGCGGGCTGCCCGTCCGTATAGCGACAAAATTCGCAATATTGCTACCAACCTCGGCAAGGCCAATCCGGAATATACGCACGCATTCATGCAGACCAACGACGCAAAAACCTCCGGGTTTATCGTCGTCACCACAGACAAGGGTCTGTGCGGTGGCATGAACACCAACGTGCTGCGTTCCGTGACCGGCAAGCTGCGTGATTTGCAGGCTGCGGGCGTTTCGGCGCAAGCAGTCGCGATCGGTAACAAGGGCTTGGGTTTCTTGAACCGTGTGGGCGCCAAAGTGGTTTCGCACGCTACCCAGTTGGGCGATACGCCCCACCTCGACAAGCTGATCGGGCCTGTCAAGGTATTGCTGGATGCGTATGTCAAGGGTGAAGTGAATGCGGTGTATCTGTGCTACACCAAATTCATCAACACCATGAAGCAGGAACCCGTGGTTCAACAGTTGTTGCCTCTGTCTGCTGCGCAGATGGAAGCTGAATCTCAAGCCAGTGGTTCCCACCACGCTTGGGATTACATCTACGAACCCGATGCGCAAGCGGTGATTGACGATCTGTTGACCCGTTACGTCGAAGCACTGGTGTACCAGGCAGTGGCCGAGAACATGGCGTCTGAGCAATCAGCGCGCATGGTGGCCATGAAGGCTGCGACTGACAACGCCGGTAGTGTGATTGGGGAACTGAAGCTGGTCTACAACAAGACCCGCCAAGCCGCCATTACCAAAGAGTTGTCGGAAATCGTGGCTGGTGCCGCGGCGGTGTAAACCGGTCCGCACGGAAGCATCCGAGTTTTTGTTAAAGATTTAATTTTTGGAGCGAAAAATGGCTCAAGCTAACTCCCAAGTCCAGGGAAAAATTGTTCAGTGTATTGGCGCGGTGGTGGAC
>DGQR01000203.1:9294-13926 GCA_002390825.1 Rhodoferax sp. UBA4409 | reverse complement strand
AACACCATGCTGATGCCCAGCGCCCGCGCTTCTTTGGGGTTGTGGATGTTAGCGGGCTTGCCGTTGAACAGCACCTGGCCGGCGTCGGGCTTAATGGAGCCGTAAATAATCTTCATCAAGGTGGACTTGCCGGCACCGTTTTCGCCCAGCACGGCGTGGGTCTGGCCGGGCAGCACGGTGAGCGACACCTCGCTATTGGCGATCACGCCCGGGTAGGCTTTGGTGATGCCTGTCAATTGCAGTCGAGGGAAGACAGGCATGGGAGGAGAAGATTCCATACGAACGGGTTGTAGTAATTATTCTTTGCGAAGCTCGGCCGCCACCGACTTGATGCGCTCGCGCAGCCACTTATTGGACGCACTCGTGTGCGTGCGGGCGTGCCAGAGCTGGTAGTACATCATGCGGGGGAACTGCACAGGGCAAGGCATTATTGTCACCGGTAGGGTGTCCACAAAACGTTCACAGTACTGGCGGCCGGTGGTTAACACGAGCAAGGTTGATGCCACCATGCCAGGAATCAGGCTGAAATGGGGGCAACGGGCCACAATGTGCCGCTGCAAACCGAGGCCGCTCAGGTGCTCGTCAATCACCCCCTTGGCACCCGGGTGGGTAGCGCCGGGCGCAATGTGCTCGGCCTCCAGCCATTGGGTCTGGTCCCAGCCACGGCGCACGGCGGGGTGCTTGTTGGACACCAGGCAGACCACTTCGTCCCCGAAAAGGCGGCCCAGATGGAGGTCGTCCGGCGGTTGGGGCCAGTTGCCGATGACCACGTCAATATCACCCTGCGCCAGCTGGGTGCGGTAGTCAGAGGCACCGCTCAGCGGGTGGATTTCTATTTCTGCAAAAGGCGCCTGCTCTTTAATTTGTGCGACCAGGCGCGGGAGAAACAGGGGGTCCAAATAATCGCTGGCGGCCAAGCGGAAGGTATTGCGAGCGGCATCAGGCTCGAACCCTCGCGCATCCGAAAACAACATCTCGGCGGCACGCAATATGCTGGCACTCGGCTCGAGCATGCGCAGCGCCGTCTCGGTGGGCACCATGCCGGAGCCGGAGCGCACCAACAAGGGGTCGCCGGCAAAGTCTCGCAAGCGTTTGAGCGATGCGCTGACCGCCGGCTGGTGCATGCCCAGACGGATGGCGGCTTTCGAAACGCTGCGCTCGGTTAACACGGTATGAAGGACCCTGATCAAATGAAGGTCTATCTTGTCGAAAAGGGATTGGTCTCTCATACACAGCGTTCAATTGGACCCATATGCTAATGCGTATGGAAACGGAACAACACCCGGATTACCCTCCCGCACGAGGAAACACGCATGACCACCACCCCATTGAAGTTTGTACGCCGCGGCGAAATCGTCACGCTGCATGGCGTTCCCCCCACCCGCACCCTGCTGGAGGTGCTGCGCGAAGACCTGCATTGCACCGGCACCAAAGAGGGCTGTAACGAAGGCGACTGCGGTGCCTGCACCGTGGTGGTCGGCGAATCCGTCAACGGCGAACTGCAGACCAAAGCGGTCAACAGCTGTATCAAGATGGCCCACAGCCTGAACGGCAAGGCTTTGTGGACGGTAGAAGACATCGCCGCCGACGATGGCCGCTTGCACCCCGCCCAAGAGGCGATGGTGCAGTGCCACGGCTCGCAATGCGGCTTTTGCACCCCCGGCTTTGTAATGAGCCTGTTTGACCTGTACCGCCGACACGCCCATGCAGGTGCACCCATTACCCGGGAAGACGCGTTGCACGCCCTGAGTGGCAATTTGTGCCGCTGCACCGGCTACCGCCCGATTCTCGATGCCGCCCAAACCATGCTGGGCCAGCCGGCCGTAGACATGCACGAGGCAGAAACGCTATCAAAATTAGAGCAGCTAGCACAAGAGGGACGAGCGCTAGATGCCGATTCTTCTTATATTTCGCCCACTACCCTGCCCGGCTTGCTGGCGGCGCGGGCCCAACACCCGCAAGCGCAAATCGTCGCTGGCTGCACCGACGTAGGCCTGTGGGTCACCAAGATGCACAAGGATTTTTCCCGCGTGCTGGATGTGACCCAAGTGGCCGAACTGCGGCGCGTGGAGCAGTACCCGCACCACATCGCCATAGGCGCTGCTGTCACCCTGACGGATGCGTTCGCCGCTTTGGTGGCGGACCGGCCGCAACTGTCCACCTTTGCCAGCCGCTTTGCCGGCCTGCCGGTGCGCAACGCGGGCACGCTGGGCGGCAACGTGGCCAATGGCTCGCCCATCGGGGACTCCATGCCGCTGCTGATTGCCCTGGGCGCCAGCGTGGTGCTGATGGCATGGCGTGGCAAAGGCAACAAGGCTAAAGCAGTGCACCGCGAGCTGCACCTCGAGGACCTCTACACCGGCTACCGCCAGAACGTCATGGCGCCTGATGAAGTACTCGCTTGGATCAAAGTGCCCAAGGCCGTGCCCCATGAGCGGTCCAAGGTCTACAAAATTTCCAAACGCTTTGAAGACGACATTTCTGCCGTCTGCCTCGCGCTGAACCTGCATATTGAGGGCGGTGTAATCACCCACGCCAGCATCGGGGTAGGTGGCGTGGCCGCCACGCCGGTGCGTGCGCTCAAAACGCAGGTAGCCTTGGTGGGCAAGCCCTGGAGCGCCGCCACGGTGAAAACCGCGCAGGCCACCTTGAGAGGCGAGTTCAGTCCGATCTCCGACATGCGCGCCAGCAGTGCCTACCGGGTGGAGGTGCTGGGCAACCTGCTGCAGCGCTACTGGCTGGAGAGCCAGGGCCTTACGGCCATCAATCTGGAAAGCTTTGTGCTGACAGGAGAAGCCGCATGACTGCCTCCCCCATGAATTCAACGCTCATGCCAACGCTCTCCCCCGAAGTCGCCGCAGCCGTACCCGCACCCCGCGGCCCGGCTGCCGGCGTCAACCAGTTCCATGAAAGCGCCGTGGCCCAAGTGGCTGGCGCCGTGCACTACATCGACGACCTCCCCGAGGTGCGAGGCACCTTGTATGCCGCGCCCATTCTTTCGACCCATGCGCACGGAAAGCTGCTGGGCGTAGACAGCACGGCAGCGCGCGCCATGCCCGGCGTGGTGGACATGGTGCTGGCGGAGGACATTCCCGGCGACCCGATGCTGGCCGCCTTTGCCGGCGACGAGCCGGTGTTTGCCTTGGACACGGTGCAATTCGTCGGCCAGGTGGTCGGCGTGGTGCTTGCCAAAACGGTGATGCAGGCCCGCCATGCCGCCCGCAAAGTGCAACTCAAGATCGAGCCCTTGCCGGCCATCCTGTCGGTGCAGGAATCCATACGCGCCCAAAGCTTTGTGCTGCCGCCGGTCAACGTGCGGCGCGGTGATGCGGATGCGGCCCTGAAAAGCGCACCTCACACCCTGCGAGGCACGCTGGAAGTCGGCGGGCAGGAACACTTTTACCTGGAGGGCCAGATTGCCTACGTGCTGCCGCAAGAGCAGAACCAGTGGCTGGTCTACAGCAGCACCCAGCACCCCGGCGAAGTGCAGCACTGGGTGAGCCACGCTTTGGGCATCGACAACCACGCCGTCAAGGTGGAATGCCGGCGCATGGGTGGCGGCTTCGGCGGCAAGGAAACGCAGGCCGGCCATCTGGCCGTGTGGGCGGCCATTGCGGCGGCCAAAAACCGCTGCGCCGTGAAGCTGCGGCTGGACCGGGACGACGACTTCATGGTCACCGGCAAGCGCCACCCCTTTGCGTATGAATACAGCGTGGGCTTTGACGACACCGGCCGCCTGACCGCCCTGAAACTGCAAATGGCGGTCAACTGCGGCTTCAGTGCCGACCTGTCCGGCCCGGTGGCGGACCGCGCCATCTTCCACACCGACAACGCCTACTACCTGCAGGATGTGGACATCACCTCCTACCGCTGCAAAACCAACACCCAGAGCCACACCGCCTTCCGTGGCTTCGGCGGCCCGCAGGGCGTGGTGCTGATTGAGGCGGTGATGGGCGACATCGCCCGTGCCTTGCAGATGGACCCGCTGGATGTGCGCATGCGCAACCTCTACAGCGATGAGGCCATTGCAGGCACCGACCAGAGGCGCGACACCACCCACTACCAGATGAAGGTGGAGGACAATATCCTCCAGCCTTTGCTATCAAAACTGGAGCTATCCGCGCAGTACCGACGGCGGGTAGAGGCGATTTCGGCATGGAACCAGACCAGCCCAGTGCTTAAGCGCGGCATCGCCATCACGCCGGTCAAGTTCGGCATCAGCTTCACGGCCACGCTGTTCAACCAGGCCGGCGCGCTGGTGCATGTGTACACCGACGGCAGCGTACAGGTGAACCATGGCGGTGCCGAGATGGGTCAGGGCCTGAACACCAAGGTCGCCCAGATCGTGGCGGACGAATTGGGCATTCCCTTCACCAGGGTGCTCAGCACCGCCAGCGACACCAGCAAAGTGCCTAATGCTTCGGCCACCGCGGCCAGTGCGGGTACCGACCTGAACGGCCGCGCGGCCCAGTTTGCCGCCCGCAATGTGCGCGACAACCTGGCCGCCTTTGTGGCCGGGCTCGATGGCTGCGGTGCAGGGGCCGTGCGCTTCAAACATGGCGAAGTGTTCTCGCCCACCACCACCCGCAGCTTCGACGACGTGGTGAAAATGGCCTATGCCAACCGCATCCA
>DGQR01000203.1:0-9227 GCA_002390825.1 Rhodoferax sp. UBA4409 | reverse complement strand
CCAGCTCTGGAGCGACGGCTTTTACCGCACGCCTAAAATCCATTACGACAAGACGACGCTGACCGGCCGGCCTTTCTACTATTTCGCTTATGGTGCAGCGTGCACCGAAGTGGTGATAGACACCCTCACCGGCGAGAGCAAGGTACTCAAAGTGGATATCCTCCACGACGTGGGCCGCAGCATCAACCCCGCTATCGACGTGGGCCAGATCGAAGGCGCCTTTGTGCAGGGCATGGGCTGGCTCACCACCGAGCAACTGGTCTGGAACGACAAGGGTTACCTCAGCACCCACGCGCCCAGCACCTACAAAATCCCCACCGCGGCGGATGTGCCGGAGCACTTCAAGGTGGACCTCTGGCACGAACCCAACCGCGAAGACAACGTGTTCGGCAGCAAAGCCGTGGGCGAGCCCCCTTTCATGCTGGGCATCAGCGTGTTTGAAGCTTTGCGCGATGCGGTAGCCCAGGCCAAAGGCCCCGGTGCCACCGTGCAACTTACGGCGCCTGCTACGGCTGAAAATGTGTTGAAGGCGCTCAAGGACTGAACGCGAAGGCTCGGGGCCTGCTCATCACCCGCCGTAGCCGGCCCAGACCAGCCACGCCGCGAACGGCAAGTGGGCGACCAAGAATGCCGGCCAGCGGACCCCGCCCTCGCTCAATGCCCGGGCTCCGCCCCACATGGCGATGCCCATGCCAACCGGCAATAACCAGAGTTGCCAGCCCGCACTGCCGGGCCAAGACCATGCCACGGTGACCACGAACACCACCGTGGCGACCGGCCAGATACCCAACGTCAATAGGAAGATCCAGAGCTTGAGCAAGTTGCGCATAAGAGCATCGGTAGAAAAGACCGCTGCAATGTAGCAACTATTCGCAGTCGCGCCTGCCATCAAAAGCTGCGAAATGTAAGCGGCGTTTACACCCCGGCAAGCGTTCGCAAACCACCAGGGTCCACCAGATTCACCGTGCGACCCGAGCCGCTGATGAGGCTGCGTTCCCGCAGGTGGCGCAGCACGCGGGAGAGCGTCTCGGGTGCAATGCCCAGCTGGGCCGCGATCAGGCGTTTGCGCTGTTGCAGCTGCACGGCGCAAACGCCCTTGTCATTCGATTCGGCATGTTGCAGCAGCCATTCGGCGCAACGCGCCTCGGCGCCCTTGGCCAGGCGACTCACCGCCAGTTCTGTTTGTTCGCGGTGCGCCTGGGCCAAGCCGGTCAGCATGGTGGTGCTGAGTTGGCGGTTGGCGGCCAAGGCCGCCTGGAATTCAGCCATCGGCATCTTGCGCAATACCACCTCGGTCTGGGCAACTACGTCCACAACGGCGGGCAGCGATAGCACCGCAGCTGTCGGATTGAGCCAACAGGGGCCCTGCATCTGACCGAGCTGATGCTCCAGCAGCTCGTCGCGGCTACCCGGCTCGCCGCTGATTCCCGTGAGCACCAGACCACTTTCCAGATACCAAGCCGCCACCGTCGGGTCACCGCGACTTAACAGGACGGTGCCCGCCGCACAGCGTTCAAGGCGTGCACTGGCCAAAAACGAAGGGGGAGGAGTAGATGAGGGTGACAGCATGGCACCACTATGCCCGCCGACGCCGGGCTGCGCTTTGAGACAGATCAAGGGTTTGGCGCACACCGCCTCGCAAAAAAACCGCAACTTTGTGAAAAACCGCACTCTACGATCCTAAAAAAACTAGAAACAATCTGTAACGACACGTAAGATTACGCGCGTCACACATCTAGGGGTTTACAACTACAGATTCGCTCAAGCGGTCTGTGCGTTACCCCAGCCTGATGGCCTACGTTTTCGATAAGGCCACACTAAAAAATGAAAAAGCTCTTCTTCCGCTTGCTGGCTGCTTTCGCCTGTGCGGCTCAAGCCAGTGCTGCCAGTCCTTCCGTGGCTCTTTATTACGGTGCCTCGCCACCGTGGGAACTCCTGCGCGCGTTTGACCGGGTGGTGGTGGATCCCGGCCATGTGCCGGAGCCTCGCTCGATTAAGAATGGTCCGCCCGAATTGGCAGCTTATGTGGCGGTGGGCGAAGTACAGCCCAGCCGACCCTATGCAGCCGCAATTCCTGCGGCCTGGATCAAAGGGGAAAACAAAGACTGGGGCAGCCGGCTGATTGACCAAGCCCAGCCCGGATGGCCTGTTTTTTTTGCAGAACGCGTGATCCAGCCTTTGTGGGCTGCCGGCTACCGGAGTTTCTTTTTCGACACGCTGGACTCCTACCACCTGTTTTCCAAAACGCCCGAAAGCCGTTCCGCGCAAGAAGCGGGCATGGTTGAACTGGTGCGCGAGGTCAAACGACGGTATCCCCAAGCCAAGCTGATTTTCAACCGCGGCTTTGAAATCCTCGGCAAGACCCATTCGCTCGTGGACATGGTGGCGGCAGAGTCCCTGTTCCAAGGGTTTGATGCCGGAAAAAACCGTTTCCGACCGGTGCCTGGGGCAGACCGCGAATGGTTAATGGGGCAACTCGCAACCGTCAAAAACACCTACGGTTTGCCGGTCCTCGCGATCGACTACGTGCCGGCCAACGACAGGGCATTGGCCCGCACCACCGCGGAGCAGATCCGCGAGCTCGGCTTTACCCCTTGGGTGACTACGCCCGACCTCACCAGCATAGGGGTTGGCAGCGTCGAGGCCATGCCGCGAAAGGTCCTGGTCGTGCACAGCACACCGGTGAATGAGGCTTCGCTGCGCTACCTCGATCCCGTGCGCATGCTATCGCTGCCACTGAACTACCTAGGCTATGTGCCGGAGTTTGTCGATGCCAGCCAGCTACCCGACCACCCCCTGAAGGGGCGGTATGCGGGCATTGTGATTTGGCAAACGGTTCCGGCCACCACCGCAGAGCAGCAGCGCTTGTCGGACTGGCTGCGCAAACAAGTGCAAGACACGGTACCTGTAGCATGGCTCAACATGCCGGGCACCTTGCTCGACAGCAATTTGCGCAATGCCTTGGGCATCACCCTCACACCCACCTCCGGTGCTATTGCCCCGATCACCGTGGTTCAACAAAGCGGGATCATGGGGTTTGAGCGGGCGCCAACACCTGCGCTCGACAGCTTTGCGGGGATGACCGTCGAGGGCGCACAGCCGCTGCTGGTGCTAACACAGGCCGATCGCACCCAGCAAGCAGCGGCCATCACACCATGGGGTGGCTTTGTGAGCTCGCCGTTTGTGACCTCGTTTCTGCCCGGCGAGCTGGGCAGCCGCTGGGTGGTGAACCCGTTTGACTTCTTGAGCCAGGCGCTGCGCCTGCCAGAGATGCCCATCCCGGACACCACCACCGAATCCGGCAAACGCATGCTCATGATCCACATGGACGGCGATGGCTTTATCAGCCGCTCCGAGACGCCCGGCAACCCCATCGCCGGTGAAATGGTCCGTGACCGAGTGGTGCGCAAATACGCGCTGCCAATGACCATCTCGGTCATTGAAGCTGAAATTGCACCGGACGGCCTGTACCCCGGTCTCTCGCCGCTTGCCGAAAAAGTGGCCAAAGAGATCTTTGCAGCCCCCCATGTGGCCATCGCATCCCACAGCTACTCCCACCCCTTCTTCTGGTACAAGGCCAGCGCGGGTGAAGGCTCGGACAGCTACAACCTGCGCATCCCCGGTTACCGCTTCGATGTGAAACGCGAGGTCGATGGGTCCATCGCCTATATTGAGCGCCGCTTGGCCCCGCGCGGAAAAAAGGTGGAAGTATTCCTCTGGACCGGCGACTGCATCCCGACCAGCGAAGCACTGCGCGCGGTAGCGGCCGCGGGCATGGTCAACATGAATGGCGGCGACACCGTGGCCACACGCTCGAACCCGAGCCTCACTTACGTAGAGGGCCTGGGCCTGCAGCGGGCCGGTGGCTTTCAGGTTTTTGCACCCAACCAGAACGAAAACGTTTACACCAACAACTGGCTGGGTCCTTATTACGAGTTTGAGCGGGTGATTGAAACCTTCCAACTCACCGAGTCCCCGCGCAGACTCAAGCCCATCAACATTTACTTTCACACTTATCTGGCGACCAAGCGTGCCGGCGTACAAACCCTGGACAAAATTTTCCAGTACGCGCTGAGCCAGCCCGTCACGCCGGTGCACATTGCCGACTATGCGCGCAAGGTCATGGATTTTCAGGACTTGTCGATCGCCAGAACCCCTCAAGGATGGCAAATCCGGGGTGCGAGTGCACTGCGCAGCCTCAGGCTCCCTGCCGCGGTGCCACTGCCGGATCTCGAGTCCAGCCGGGGAATTGCCGGCTACACCGCGGATAGTGGCGACCGGTATGTCCACTTGCATACAGATTCGGTGTCCTGGGTAGCGTCGCCTGGCGCACAAACCAACCGGCCGCTGTTGGTGTCTGCCAATGCCCGGGTGACCGACGTGCAACACGCCTCCACCGGGGTGCGCTGGAGTTTGAGTGGCCATGTGCCCCTGCAATTCACCCTGAAGAATGTTCAGGACTGCGATGTGCGCCTGGGCAACCGCAAGTTAACGCCCCTCCGCCAGGAAGGCTCCTTCTCTCACTTTGAACTCACTGAACATGTTGCCCCATCGCTCGAAGCGCTATGCAGGAATTGATGGAGAGATTCCACGCCTGAAGCTGGCGACGGGTTGGCAACTGCTACTCATCGGCTTCATGGTGTTGACTCTTCTGGCTGTCGTGTTTCCGCGCAAGGAACTGGTAGCCAAGCTCTACGAGCAAGAAACGCTCGATGAGCTCACGCTGTCCTACATTCAAAACCTGTACCGGGCCAGTGCCGGTAACCTCGATGTTGCCTTGCTGCTCGCACGCGTGCAGCAACAGAAACTGGACCTGCCGACCCTGAGACTGATGCTGCTCTCAGCCGCAGCAGAGGGCGACCTGCGTCAACGCACCGCTGCTCGCACAATTTTGCTGAGCGCTTATGACCGCCGCTTGCAAAAAAGCACCAACGCCGAGCAACTGACTGAACTCCGCCAAGGACTGCCCGCGTTTCTGGATCCGGCGCTCGCAGACCCAATGACAGAGAGCATGGCCCAGCAGTTTGCAGATCTGGCCTTCACGCTCGACAACCCAGATGCGGGTTTGCAGTTCATCGCAAAAACCCAGAAATCCAGTGGCCCTGATGCCTTGGAGCGTTATGCCGTGCGCGGCTTGGCACGTGGCAACTATGAGCAAGCGGCAAGGTATTACTTCATGGCACAGCAGCAAACAGAACCGTACACCGACAAGCGGCGACTGTTCATGGCCGGGGTAGACACCCTGATGGCAGGCGGCTTGTATGCCCGCGCCATGAGCGCTGCGAACACACACCTGGGCGCACTGGCGCAAGACAGGGTCACGCTGCGCTACCTCGCACGTGTTGCCCTGGCGGCGGGTTATCCGAACGAGGCCAACGCCTATGCCAAAGCCCTAATTTTTCAACCGCAAGGAGCGCAACCTTGAGCCTGCGCCATGCCTGGATCCTTGCGCTATACCCTGCTTGGGGCGCTGCGTGGGCACAAGAAAACCCGACACCTGGCCAGGATTACCAATCACTGCAAATCGCCAGTAGCACTGAGCTGAAAGGTTTGCAAAGCCTCTACGAGCAGCACCGGAATTTGCCCTTTCTCCGCTTGGAGAAGCGCGGAAATCAATTCACCCTGCGGGCAGGCTTTTGGCGTAGCACCGAAGAGGCGCGGCGCGCCCTATCGGGCCGCGCCATCCCGGGTGCCCAGCTTCGCATCGCGGTGCTGCGCCCCGAGTTGCTGCTGCAGACCAACTGGGCCTCGAATGCCCCGCTCGCGCAAGATGCGCGCCCCCAGGCCGCAGAGCCCCTACTGCCTAAACCCGCGACACCCGCGCCCCCTTCGTCGCCATCTCCCTCGCCTGCCCAGCCGGCTCCCGTCAGGGCACCGGAGAGCATCACACCCAAGTCCTATAAACCTGACGACGGCAAAGCGACGAGCCTGACCCTGCGCAACCTGAACCTCGAAGACATGGCCCTGTCTTATGGCGTGCTGCTCAGCACCGGGGACTTGCAACCGGCCCTGCAGATTGCCCGTGCAGCGGTGCAGATGGCTCCCTCGAACCGGGAATGGCGCCTCCGCTTGGCGAAAGTTGCGGAGTGGACCCAACAGCCGCTGATTGCCGCGCAGCAGTGGGCATACATCTTTCAACAAGGCGCCCGGGACGCAGAGACTCTGGCCAATGTGACCCGACTCGCCTGGCAGATGGAAGACCTCCAAGTCCCCTTGAGCGCATGGCAGACGCTGGCCAAACGCCGCCCGCTCAGCGCTGCGGAAATGGTAGAAGTGCTGAAGCTCTTTGAAGAGTCCGCACAGCCTGCAGAAGGCTCCCTGTTCTTTGAAGCCCAGTACCTGCAGCGGGGTGATCTGCAACTGCTGGAATACGCCGCGCGCCTTGCAGGCAACTACGGAAATGACGCACGCACGCTGCAGCTGCAAATTTTGCGCAGCCAGGCAAACCCCTTTTCGCTGGGCGCGGTGCTCGATGTGGTGATGGTCTATGTCCGCAGCAACAGGCTGCCGGAAGCCCTTGCATTTATGCAGAGCCACGAAGCACGCGTGCCGGCCGAGGCCTCGGAATTCTGGCGCTTGCTGGGTGAAGTGGCTTGGGACCTGCAGCGCGTGGACATTGCCCGTGGGGCCTATGCCAACTACGTCAAAAGTGAATCGGCCACCAGTGACGATTGGGGCCGCCTCGTGGCATTGGCCGGCGTCCAACACTCAGACCAGGCCGCGAACCTCGCGCTGGAAGGTTACCGCCGCTTTGGTACCTTTGCCCTGCTGACACAGGCGCTGGAGATGTTTGCCAACCAGGCCCAATGGACCCGCATGGGCGAAGCGCTGGCGCTATTGCAAGGGGCGGCACTCACTGATGCCGAGTCGTCGAGCCAGTTTTTGCTGCTGCGCGCCCGGTATGCGCAAGGCCTGAAACAAGCAGATAACGCGTGGGCCGACCTGCGCCGGGCCATGGTGATGGACCCGGTATCGAAAACGGTGGGCCTCAGCGGCTTGTGGTTTTTGATAGACCAGCAACGCACCGCGGAGCTGACCGTGGCCATCAAGCACTACCAGAGTAATGGCGGGGATGCGGACTATTGGCCTGCCTTTGCCGCAGGCCACCAGGTACTCAACCAACAACGACAGGCACTCAGCTGGTACCAACGCATCGTGGCCAAGGCGCCGCAAGATGCCTTCACCCTGCTGAACTATGCGGACACGCTGGAACGCAACCAGCAAGCGGGCATGGCTGCACGTGTGCGCCGCCACGCCTGGCTGATTTTGAAGGCGCAGTTTCCAACAGACACAGCGCGCACCGAGGCTGACACATCCAGCGCGGAATGGCGCACGCTTCTGAGGCTCTCGCTCTTGAACCGGCCCGGCGACACGGCACTGCAACGAGCGCGCGACTGGGCCCGCAGCCTGAAGGCACTACCCGCCGACGCCTCTGCTGTTGAGACTACCGAGCTGGTACTGGCCTGGGCCATCAGCACGGAACAATTTGTCAATGCACGGTCATGGATGACCCGCCGCTTCCGTGAGCAAGCCCAAGCGCCCGTGTGGGGTCGGGCCCAAGTGGCCCTGCAAACCGGAGACACCCGGGACATGGACGACCTGCTGCAGACCCAACGCGAGGCACTGCCGATCTACAACCGCTACGACATCGAGCGCGCCATGGGTCTGCACGCAGAGGCACTGACCACAGCATTCAATGGGCTCACGCGCAGCCCGGATGACGAGGCCTTGTACGACCGTTGGCGCCAGCACGCGCCCGCCCAGGCGGCCTATCTGGACAGCACACTGAAAAGCGAAAACGCAGGCAGCTTCAGCAACTTCTCGGTCGGGCAGCATGCCCAGTGGCCGGTGAAACAAGGGCTGGTTGCAAGCCTGGGCTGGACCAGAGCCCGGCAAACGTCAGGCGATGCTGGACTGCAAACGCTGCTCACAGATACCGAGCAACTCAACAACCTGGGCCTCCAATGGGCCAGCCCCGGGCAAAACGGGGCGCTAACCCTGTTCCAGCGCCGGGAGTTGGGCACCATGAATGGGATGCAACTCAGCCAGTCACTCCGTCTGCCATTTGGCCTTCAGTGGAGCACCCGCCTGGACATCGGCAATGCCAGCCAGGTCAGCCCCGCTATGCAAATTGCAGGCACAGAAGACAGCCTGAGCACCACCCTCGGTGTGCAGCTGGACAAACGCCTCAACCTGCAAGCCACCCCGGCCGTAAAGCGCTATTACAGCCAACTCGGTGACGGTCTCGGACGTGGCCAA
The DNA here is from genome assembly GCA_002390825.1 of Rhodoferax sp. UBA4409. Classification (GTDB taxonomy): domain Bacteria; phylum Pseudomonadota; class Gammaproteobacteria; order Burkholderiales; family Burkholderiaceae_C; genus Allorhodoferax. The sequence goes on along the minus strand of DGQR01000203.1, from coordinate 968 downwards.
TCGCTCGACCTGGAAGCCGGATACCGACTGCGGGTGGACTATCCGGACTGGCGACTCCGCGTCAACCTGCGCAGACAACTCTTTGACCGCGACGACGGGCTCAGTGCCGATTCGCTGCAACGCTACCCGGAAGCGTTTCAGCAAGCCGTGAGTGCGGGCACGCTCAGCACCACCAACTATTTCTTGCCGGAAAGCAGCACCAGCTGGGGCCTGTGCCTCGGCATGGGCGAAAACTTGGGCGGGCAAAGCTTGCAAAACGGATTCAGCCGCGGCTGGCGCCCTTTTGTCGATGCCTGTTTGCGCCATGACTCCCAAGCCGGCGAGGGCTACTCCTCGCAAGTCGGTCTGGCGGGCTCGGTGTTCGGGCGGGACTTGATGCGCATCGAACTCCAACACAGCGATGGCCTTGCCAGCAGCAACGGCCCGGGCAGAACCTTGACCTTGCGTTACCGCAATTACTTTTAACCACGAGCACCCTGATGAAACTCCACACTCTCTTGTGCACCGCTGCGCTGGCCCTGACCGGTTGCGCCACCTCCATCGAATCCAATACCGGCCGCGGTACGCTGGAAGCAGGCGCCTCTTGGGCGTTGCTCCCCTTGTCCAACAATACCGACACGCCGCAGGCGGCGCTGAGTGCAGAGTCCATGCTGGAACACCTGTTGCGTCGCCGTGGTGTGCCGGAACTCAAAATCTACCCCGCGGCCCTTTCACGGGACAGCTTGTTTGAACCCTCTGAGCGGAAAGTCAGCGAAGAAGCCCAGAAGTGGGCACGCGACCAGGGCGTTCGCTACGCGGTGAGTGGCAGCGTGGAAGAGTGGCGCTACAAAGTCGGCCTCGACGGCGAGCCTGCTGTCGGCATTACCGTCAAAGTGACAGACCTCAGCTCAGGGCAAATCGTCTGGAGCACCACAGCAGCCAGCAGCGGGTGGAGTCGGCAAGCCCTGTCAGGCGTGGCGCAGGCCGTC